>JAGDVW010000025.1 GCA_023255835.1 Candidatus Acetothermia bacterium | reverse complement strand
ACCCCCGAATGATACGCGCGAGCTAAAGGGTTTCGAGCTCGCCCGGCGGCTCTTGGCCCAAGGCCCGCCAGGCCTGGCCCAAATGGGCCCGGAAAATCCTGGCGAAACGGGAGAAAAGAGGGGTGTGGTTACGGGAACTCCGCCACCAAAACCAGTCGCTCCCCTCCGCCACATAGATGTGGGCCAGGGCTTCGTCCTTCTTTTTGGGGTCCCCAACTTTTTCCGCGGCCTCCCGCACCTCTGCTAAGGCCTGCCAGGCTCTGTTTTGCTGGGGTTCGCCGATCCAGGTGCGGAAATCCGCGTCGATCCAGGAGCCCGACCAAACGGTGGAAAGTTCCCCAGCTGGCCCATAACGGGCGATGTACTCCCCGATTTTCACGGGGGCGAAATTTTCAAGGAGCGCGCAATAAAGGCCTAAGAGGAAGGGCCGGCCGTTCCGTTCGTAATAATCCCAGGCGTTTTCCCCGTCCAGGGCGATGAGGACAAGGGGTGGAGCGGCCGAAGACCAATGGGAAACGGCGGCTTGGATTTTGCCCACCAAGTCCGCCACAGCCTTTTCCCACGGCCACTTTTCGTACGCAAAGCTCACAAGATTGGAGAGGAAGGAATCGCGGAAGACCACGATGATCCCTTGGGGGCCAAAGCGCAGGCGCCAGGGGCGATAAAGTTCCTCCGGCCGCGGCGGCCGGCCCAAAGTTCTGGCGAGTATCTCCCCATCGGTGGCGACCCACTCCACCCCGAGATTGGCGAGGAGCTCCAGGGCCTCCGGGCTCACCGCTCCCTCCGCGGGCCACATGCCTTTTGGCTTTCCCCCGAAGATCTCGGCGTGGTGGGCCAAGGCCCGCGCGGCCTGAGCTTCAGCATCGGCCGCAGCTTGAAAATGGGGGATGTCGTCCCCTGGCCTGGCCCGCTTGGCCACCGCGCTATCGATGAGGAGGGGGAGGATGGGATGATAAAAGGGGGTCGTGGAAAGCTCGATCTGACCAGAATCCTCAAGCCTCCGGTAAAGGGGAAGGACTTCGGCTACGAGCTCTTTTTGCATCCCCAGCAAAAGCGAAAGCCTCTCCCCTGGGGCCTTGGTGGAGGGAAAAGCCTTGAGGCGCGGGTCCTCTTCTAGCGCAGTTTGGGCGGTCCAGGCCAAGTAAAACCAAGCCCAAAAATCCTCGGGGGAATGAAAGGAAGGCGGGAGGGGAAGGCCGCGGCGGGCAAGGGGCATGGGGATGAGCCCGCCCTGTAGCTCCCCCAAGGCCCAGGGAGGGCCGTCCGGCGTATACGGATCCGAGGTTTTCCCCGCGGAAAGGAGGCGCAATTGTTCGGTAAGGGAGGGGGTGAAGTTCACGGTGCAAGGAAATCCTGTGCGTAAAAGGTGATGGGCCATGTCGTAATAATCTTTGGCCGCCCGCAGCCGCACCCAAGGGAGCACCGCCTCCCTCCCACCCGGAAGGAGGTACCAGGGCTGGTGCATGTGCCAAAGGAAGGCCACGTGCACTTTTTCCTTCATAGGCTCACCCCGAAGAGCCTCCGGGCGTTCTCCAAGGTGATCTCCGCCACCTCCGCCGGCTGCATCCCCCAAAGGCCGGCGAGGGCTTCCGCCACGTATTTGACTTTCAAGGGATCGTTCCGCTGGCCCCGGAAAGGCTGGGGCGGAAGATAGGGGCAATCCGTCTCCAAAAGGACGCGGCTTTGGGGGATCCTCCGCAGGGCCTGGCGCAGCCCCTCGTTCTTCGGGTAGGTGACGGGCCCGCCGATCCCGAGGAAAAGGCCAAGGCCCAGGGCCTCTTGGGCCTTGGGGAGGTCACCGGAGAAGGCGTGGACCACGCCGCGGACCGGCCCCTCCTCCCGCAGGGCCGAGATGAACTCCGGCCAGGCCGCCCGCTCGTGGAGGATCACGGGCAAATCGAGCTTCTTCGCCAGCCGGAGCTGGGCACGAAAAGCTTCCATCTGCGCATCCCTTGGGGAAAGGTTCCGGTAGAAATCCAGACCGCATTCGCCCACGGCCACCGCCCCGCGCCGCAAAAGCCCCTCGAGCTCCGCTAAAACTTCGCCACCGACAACCTTCGCCTCGTGGGGGTGGATCCCACAGGCCGGGAAAACATTGGGGTTCTCCATGCTCAGGCGAAGCGAAGCCTGGGAGCTTTTGAGGTCCACGCCCACGTTTAGGGCATAGACCCCTTGATCCCGCATGGCCGCAAGGAGGAGAGCGCGGTCGGGGTCGAACTGGGGGAAGTCCAAGTGGGCGTGGGTGTCGAAAAGGCGCATCCTAGAAGCGTTCTAGGCCCAGGAAAACCTGGGGAAGCGCGGAGAGGATCTCGCTGGGGAGGACGGCCCGGGCCGAGCTCTCGAGGGTCAGGATCTCCGCGGCTTTGCCGTGGACGAAGACTCCCAGGCAGGCCGCGTCCACCGCAGGAATACCCCCGGCCCAAAGCCCGGCGATGAGGCCCGCCAGGACGTCGCCCGAGCCGCCATGGGCCAGGGCTGTGTTCCCCGTGGTGTTCAGGAAAACCGGGCCAGAGGGGGCGGCGATCGCCGTGGGCGGGCCTTTGAGGACCACCACGGCTTTCCACTCCTCCGCCTTTTCCTTGGCCCACCGGATCTTCTCGGGCACGATCTCCTCCGCCGGCGCTCCCACAAGGCGCGAAAATTCCCCAGGATGGGGGGTGAGGACCAATTCCCCGTGCTTTTTCCGCAAAAGTTTGGGATCTTGGGCTAGGGCGAAGAGGGCATCGGCATCCAGGACGATTTTGGGGATTTTTTCGGTGAGGAGGGCCCGCACCACCTCCGCCGGGCCGGGCGTGCGCCCCAACCCCGGCCCGATCACCACCACGTCCATGTTTTTCGCGAGCTTGAGGGCGGCTTCCGCGGCCTCCGGGGCAAAGGTGCCGTCTTCCGAAGCGGGGGCCGGGTGCACCAAGGCCTCGGGAAGGAGGCCAGCCACGATGGGGAAGAGCGGCTGGGGGGTGAGGACGTGGACGAGTCCCGCGCCCCCGCGCAGGGCCCCCTCGGCGCAGAGGGCCGCTGCCCCGGCCATCCCCACCGATCCGGCCACCACCAAAACCCGGCCGAATGTGCCCTTGTGGCCGAACCGCGGCCGCGGGGGAAGAAGACGAGAACAGTGCTCTTCGTCCAAAACGAGGGCCAGAGGAGGAACTGCTTCCCAAGCGGAAGGAGGGTAAGCGACCTCCACCACCCGCACCTCCCCGCAGAGCTCAGCGGCGGGCGGAAGGAGATGGCAGGGTTTGAGGGCGCCCATGGCCAGGGTGAGGTGGGCCCGCACCGCCGGGCCCGGGATCCTCCCGGAATCCGCAAAAAGACCGGAGGGAAGATCGATGGCCACCACCAGGCCCATGAAATTTTGCAAAAGTTCGACGGCCCGCCGGGCCAAACCCTGGGCCGGCCCCGTCACCCCCACCCCCAAAATCCCGTCCAACACCACCTCCGCCCAGAGGAACCAGTCGGCAAGCTCCTCCAGCTCCCCTTCCTCCCGCACCACCTTCAGGTTTTCCGGAAAGGAGGCGGAGAAGGCTTGGAATTCGGTGGCCGCAGGCCCCGTGGGCTCCCCAAGGAGGAAGGCCCGTACCTCCGCTCCCCAAAGGCCGAGGTATCGAAGAGCACAGAGGGCATCCCCGCCGTTCCCTCCTTTCCCGCAGAGGGCGAGGATCCGCCGGCCCCGCACCTCGGAAAGCCATTTGCGAAGCTCCTCCGCTGCCCCTCTCCCTGCGGACTCCATGAGGAGAAGGGAGGGGACGCCCAGGGCCTCAGCCCTGCGGTCCAACTCCTTGATCCCTTCCCCGGAAAGGACGGAAAGCATGGCGCTCATTGTAGGCTGGGATCGAACCGGCGCCAAACGGCGAGGACCTCTTCGCCCACCTCCTCCGGACTTTTTCCGGACACATCGAGCCAGGTCACATCCTTTTCCGCCCGGAAGAAGGCGAGCTGCCTGCGCGCGTAATCCTTGGTGTTTCGGAGGATGCGGCGCTTGGCCTCGGAGAGGTCATATTCCCCGCGGAAGTAGCCGAAAAGTTCGCGGTAGCCGATGGTGCGGAGGATGGGGGCCTCGGGAGGAAGGTCCATTTCCCAAAGAGCCCGGGCTTCCTCCACCAGGCCTTCCTGGAACATCCGTTCCACCCGCTCCGCGATGCGCCGATAAAGCTCTTCCCGCTCACAGATGAGGCCCACCTTGACCAAAGGCCAAGGGAAAGGCTTTTCCCGCCCCCATTGGGTGGAGATGGGTTTTCCCGTGAGGCGGAAGACCTCCAGGGCCCGGATCATCCGCACCCGATCCCGGGGGTGGATCCTCTTTGCGCTTTCCGGATCCACCCGGAGGAGTTCCTCCCGCAGGGCCTCGGTGGGAAGGCGGGAGAGTTCCGCGCGGAGGGCGGGGTCCGCGGCGGGGCCGGGGAAAAGGCCGCGGGTGATGGCCCGGATGTACAGGGTGCTTCCGCCCACGATCATCGCCTTTTTCCCCCGGGCCAGGATCTCCGCCACCAGGCGCTCGCAGTCCGCGCGGAAGCGGGCCGCATCGTACCGGGCCTCGGGAGGGAGGATGCCCAGAAGATGGTGAGGGACGCGGGCCAGGATCTGCGGGGGCGGCCGATCCCCGCCCACCACGATGTCCCGAAAGATCGTGCGGGCATCGGCGGAGATGATCTCGGCCCCCGCTTTCTCCGCCACATAGGCCCCAACCCGGGTTTTCCCCACCGCCGTGGGGCCAAAGAGGACGAGGACGGTCATTCCTCTGAAAGAAGGAGGGTGTAAAGGTAGCGGAGGGAGCGCTGGCGCGCCGGATATTTCAGCTTTTCCAGGGCCTTGAGCTCCAGCTGCCGCACCCGTTCGCGGGTGATGTCAAAGTGCGTGGCCACCTCTTTCAGCGTGCGGGGATGCCCATCCCGTAGGCCATAGCGGAGCTCGAGGATCTCCCGCTCCCGGGGCTCCAGCTCCTGGAGGGCCCGCAGGAGATCCTCTCTTAAGCGCGCTTTCAGGGCCTCCCTGACGGGGGAGGGCGCGCTCTCGTCGGGGATGAAATCGCCCAAGGTTTCCTCATCCTCCTCGGAAAGGGGCCGCTCGAGGGAGGTGGTGGGCATCAGGGCCCGCTCCAGCTTTTTCACGCGGTCCACGCTCGTCCCCAAAAGCTCGGCGAGTTCCTCATAGGTGGGAGGAACGCCGTGCTCGCGCAGATATTCTTGGCGCAGGCGTTGGAGCTCTTGGATGGCCTCCATGGTGTGGGTGGGGACGCGGATGGTGCGGGCCTGATCGGCGATGGCCCGGGTGATGGCCTGGCGAATCCACCAGGTGGCGTAGGTGGAGAATTTGAAGCCCTTTCGCCAGTCGAACTTCTCGATGGCCCGCATGAGGCCGATGTTCCCCTCCTGGATGAGGTCCAAAAAGGAAAGGCCCCGGTGCATGTAGCGCTTGGCGATGGAGACCACGAGCCGCAGATTGGCCGCGGCCATCTTCTCCCGAGCCAACCTCCCCTCCCGCACGAGCTCCTCCAAGCGGGCCCTTTCCTCCGAGGAAAGATCCTTTTCTTGGGCCAGCCGGCGCGCCGCCTCCCGCCCAGCCTCAATCTTCTTGGCAAGCTCCACTTCCTCCTCCTTGGTGAGGAGGGGGATGCGGCTGATCTCCTGGATGTAGGTCCGGATGGGGTCCTGGCTGCGGTCCTCCTCCTCGGGCTCGGCCTCGGCCATCTCCACGAGGAAGGGGATCAACTCCACCAGCTCTTCCTCGGCGTCTTCGGAGCGCCCGCTTTCGGGCAGGCCTGGGTTTTTCCCGAGCTCTTCGGGCTCCATCACCGCCTCCGCAGGAGTTCGAACCGCTCCCGGCAAAGCCTTTGAAACTCCAAAGTGAAACGCCGCACGGCCTCGCTGTCCCCGCGCCTCTCCGCGTCCTTGAGGGCCAGCTTCACCTCCTCCATCCGTTCCGAAAGGCGCGGAAGATAGAGGAAGCGGATGAGCGCTTCCTCCAAAGCTTTGGTCTCATCGGCCACCTTCAGGTCCAAAAGGAGCAGGCGGGAGACGCGGGAAGCGCTTTCCGGGGAGAGGTCCGAAATAAGTGAGGCCGCGTCGGGAGAACTCCCTTCGGCCCGGCGTTCCGCCCACCGCCGCACCACCTCGCGATAAACCGCGGAAAACCGGTGCTCCTCGGCCAAAAGCTCCGGCACCAAACCCGCGGGAACTTTGCCCTCGAGCAGGAACTTCACCACCAGGTCCTCGGGGGTGAGGCGGATTTCCGCCACTTTTTCCTCAGCCCGCGGCACCGGCCTGGTCACGCCCCGCAGGGCCTCTTGAACTTCTTCCGGTGGGAGGCCCAAAAGTTGGGAAAAACCCTGGACTATCGCGAGCCTGAGCACCGAGCTTTTGATCTCCGGCCAAAAGCTTTGGGCCTCCCGAAGGAGGGCCTCTTTTCCTTCCATTTTGGAAAGATCGTGCCGGGAGGCCAGGGCATGGAGGAAGAACTCCTGGAAAGGTTGCGCTTGGGCGAGGATCTCCTCCACCGCCCTTCCTCCGGCTTTGCGCACGAAGGAATCCGGGTCCTCCTCGGGTGGGAGGGAGGCCACCCGCACCCGGAGCCCGACCCCATGCAGGATGAACATCCCCCGCAGGGCCGAGGCCTCGCCAGCCGCATCCCGGTCGTAGGCGATCACCACCTCGTCGGTGTAGCGGGAAAGGAGCCGGGCCTGGTCCTCGGTGAGGGAGGTCCCCATGGAGGCCACGGCCTCCTCGATCCCGGCGGCATGGAGGCTGATCACGTCGGTGTATCCCTCCACGATCACCGCTCGACCCCGGCGGCGGATGGCATCCTTGGCGAGATCCAAGCCATAGAGGACGGTTCCTTTCGTGAAAAGCGGGGTGTTTGGGGTGTTCAAGTACTTCGGCTCGCCCTCAAAACCTCGGCCGGCGAAGGCCACCACCCGGCCCTGCTCATCCCGAATGGGGAAGATCACGCGGTCGCGGAAGCGATCATAAGGGCCATGCTCGCCCATGACCACTAGGCCCAAATCCAAAAGGGCCTGCACCCCAAAGCGGCTCAGGGCGCGCAGAAGGCCGTCCCAGGCGGGCGGGGCATAGCCTAACCCCCATCTCTCCCAAAGGTTTTCGCCAAGCCCGCGGGAAAGGAGATATTCGCGAGCCTTCTCGCCCTGGGGGCCGCGCAGCTCCCGCTGGAAAAACTTCAAAGCTTCGAGGTTCACCTGGAAAAGCCGGTTCCTCCCCTCCCCGCCGGACCGAAGCTCGATCCCCAGTTCCTGGGCCAGTTTCCCCACCGCTTCCTGGAAGGAGAGGCGCTCGATGCGCATGAGGAACCCGATGGCGTCGCCACCGGCCCCGCAGCCGAAACAGTGCCAAAGACCCTTTTCTGGGGAGACCATGAGGGAAGGGGTGTCGTCGGGATGGAACGGGCAGCGGGCCTTGTAGTTCTTCCCCGCCGGCTTCAGGACCACATACCGGCCGATGAGGTCCACGATGTTCACCCTGGCCTTGATCTCCTCAACCACGCCCATGCGCCAACTCCCGCAAAAACGGGTTACGTTCCCGCTCTTGGGAGAGCTCCGTGGCCGGGCCATGCCCGGGGAAAATGTGCCAACCATCGCCCAAAGAAAGGAGCCGCGCAAGGGAACGGGAAAGCTCTTCCCAAGAGCCACCGGGGAGATCCGTGCGCCCCACCGACCCAGCAAAGAGCACATCCCCAACGAACGCGGCCTTGCCCTTCTCCCAAAGGAAGGCCACGGAGCCCGGGGAGTGCCCGGGAAGATGCCAGACCAAAAGCTCTTCCCCGCCCAAAGGGAGGCGGTCCCCGTCGGAAAGAGGGCGATCCAGGGGCGGTGGGGTGCGGCCCATGGTCCAAAACACCGTTTTTTCCTCGGGGTGGTAGAGGATTTGGGCACCCGTGCGGGAGCGGAAAAGCTCGGCGTAGTCGGCGTGATCGAAGTGGCCGTGGGTGAGGAGGATGTAGCGGAGCTTTGTCTGGGAGAGGGCCAGTTCCAGGGCCGGGGAGGTTCCGCCCGGATCGATGAGGGCCGCTTCCCCTCCGTCCAAAAGGAGGTAGGAATTGGTGAGAAGTGGTCCTACCACAAATTTTTTGATCTCCATCAGTCCTTCCCTACCGTGCGGGCACAGGTGAGCACCGCCACCTCCCCGAATCCCCCGGCCTGAAGGGCCCGCACCCCTTCGGCCACGGTGGCCCCGGTGGTCATCACATCATCCACGAGGAGAACGGTCTCTCCGCGGCCCCGCCGGGTGGCGAGGAAAAGGCCATGCATGGCTTTGCGCCTCTCTTCCCGCGGCCGGCCCACTTGTTCAGGCGAATGTTTGAGCTTTTGCAAAAGGGGCCGCGCCGGAAGCCCCAGAATTTTGGCCACCTCCCGCCCCAAAAGTTCAGCCCCGTGGAAACCGCGCTCCCGGAACCGCACGGGATCCGGCGGAACCCAGCTGACCAGGGTAGCCTCTCCGGCGGCAATCCCCGCCATCTCCCGCGCCAAAAGTTTCGCCACGGCCTTCTCGCCCTCGTACTTCACGAGGAGCACCAGGGCCCGGAGTACCCCCTCATAAGGCCCAATGGATCTAGCCCAGACGTAGGGCCTGGCCTCCACCGCGCATCCTTCACAAAGATCCAGGCCCGGCTCAACCCCGACCCCGCAGATCTGGCAGACCGCTCCCCAGCGGGGGATTTCCCCAAAACAGTCCGCGCAGACCGCGGAAAGCCCGTCTATTTCCTGCCCACAAACTAGGCATCGGGGCGGGAAGAGCAGCCCAACCCACCCCGCAAGCCACCTAGCGGCCCGCGATGTACTGGGCCACATCCAAAAGCCGGCAACAGTAGCCCCACTCGTTGTCGTAGAAGGAGAGAACCTTCACCACGTCCAATGCGGCGGAGAGGACCATGGTGTAGGAGAGAGCCACCACCGCGGAGTGATCCTCGCCCAGTACGTCGGAGGAAACGATGGGATCGCGGGTCACAGCCATGACCTCGCCCAAGGGCCCTTTGGCGGCCTCCTCGAACGCGCGGTTCACGTTTTCCACCGCTTCCTTGGCGGTGGCGCCCGCAGGCCTCTTCAGCTTGGCCACGAAATCGGAAACGGAGCCCGAGGGAACTGGAACCCGCATGGCGATCCCATCCATCTTTCCCTTCAACTCGGGGAAGATGGTGGGGATGGAGCGGGCCGCCCCAGTGGAGGTGGGGACGATGTTGGCCGCCGCCGCCCTGGCCCGGGCCAGATCCCGATGCGGCGCATCCACAAGCCTCTGGTCCGCAGTATAGGCGTGCACCGTGGTGAGGAACCCGTATTCAACCCCGAAGGCCTCGTGGAGGACCTTCACCACCGGCCCGAGGGAGTTGGTGGTGCAGGAGGCGGCGGAGACGATCTGGTGCTTTTTAGGATCGAAGTGATGCTCGTTTATCCGCCAGAGGATCTGGGGGACATCCGCGCTCTCCTCGCCTTTGGGGGGCGCGGAGATGAGCACCCTTTTGGCCCCGGCCTTGAGGTGTCCCGCGGCTAACGCCGGATCGGTGAAAGCCCCGCTGGATTCGATCACCACGTCGATCCCCAGATCATTCCAGGGCAAGGCCGCCGGATCCTTCTCCGCAAGGAAGCGGATCTCCCGCCCGTCGACCAACAGGGCGTTGTCCTTGGCGGAGATGGGGAAAGGCGCCCGGCCATAAACTGTGTCGTACCTCGTCAGATGTGCGGCCACCTGGGGGGAGAGGAAGGGATCGTTTATGGCCACGAGTTCCAATGGCCAACCCCGCTTGACCAGGATCCGCAAAGTGATGCGCCCAATGCGCCCGAACCCGTTGATGGCTATCCTCGCCATGCTCACTCCTTTCTGCACAAATTCAGGAAAAGCTCGTGGACGCGGAGGTCCTCGGTGAGCTCGGGGTGAAAAGTGGCCCCAAGGATCGCCCCTTGTTTGACCAAAGCCGGCTCATCGTCGTGAGTCCCAAGCACCTCCACACCCCTTCCCACCCGCCGAATGGCCGGAGCCCGGATGAACACCGCCGGTACCTCCCCAAGGCCATCCACTTCCACCTCGGCCTCGAAGGAATCCACCTGTCTTCCCGTGGCGTTCCGCTCCACCGCCACATCCAAAAGGCCCAAATAATGCTCGGGCCAATTCGTGATCTCTTTGGCCAAAAGGATGAGGCCGGCACAGGTCCCGAAAGCGGGAAGCCCTTCCTCCAAGGCTTTCTTGAGGGGTTCCGCCAAGCCTGCCCGGGAAAGGAGGCGCCATTGGGCCGTGGATTCGCCGCCGGGGAGGACGATCCCGGAAAGATCCAAAAGATCCGGGGGACGCAAAACTGGCACCGCTTCCACCCCGAGTTTCCGCAGGCACAAAATATGTTCCCTGGCCGCGCCTTGGACGGCTAAAACCCCGATTTTCATCGGTATTGCATGAGGGAGTGCTCGGGGATCTTCTCGATCTCCACCCCGGGCATGGCCTCGCCCAAATCCTCGGAAACCTTGGCCAAAAGCTCAGGGTCATCATAATAGGTGCAGGCTAGGACGATGGCCCGGGCGCGCTTTTCGGGGTTTTCGCTCTTGAAGATCCCGCTTCCCACGAAGACCCCATCCGCGCCCAGCATCCTCATGAGGGCGGCATCGGCCGGGGTGGCGATCCCGCCGGCAGCAAAATTCACCACCGGAAGCCTTCCTAGCTCCTGGATCATCTCCAGGATCTCCACGGGCGCGCCGATCTCCTTGGCGTAGGTCACGAGCTCCGCGCGGGACATCTCCTTTAGGCGCCGGATTTGATCGTTGAGGATGCGCATGTGCCGCACGGCCTCCACCACGTTCCCCGTCCCGGCCTCGCCTTTCGTGCGCAGCATGGCCGCGCCCTCGGCCAGCCTCCGGCAGGCCTCGCCCAGATCGCGGCAGCCGCAGACAAACGGAACTTTGAACTGCCATTTATCGATATGGTGGAAGGGATCAGCCGGGGTTAGGACCTCACTTTCGTCGATGAAATCGACGCCCAAGGCCTCGAGGATCCTGGCCTCGGCGATGTGGCCGATTCTGCATTTGGCCATGACCGGGATGGAGACGGCCCTCATGATCTCCTTTATCTTTTTGGGGTCGGCCATGCGGGCCACGCCCCCTTGGGCGCGGATGTCCGCGGGCACCCGCTCCAGGGCCATCACCGCCACCGCCCCGGCCTCCTCGGCGATCTGGGCCTGCTCGGGTGTGGTCACATCCATGATCACCCCGCCCTTGAACATCTCGGCGAACCCCGTTTTCACCCGATAGGTCCCCTTTTGCATGCGCCCTCACCTCCTGGGCTAAGCCGGCGAGAGGATTCGAACCTCTGACCCGCCGCTTACGAAGCGGCTGCTCTGCCGCTGAGCTACGCCGGCACCAAAAGAAAAGCTTACTTTTCTTTTCCCCTCGCGCAAGGGCAAAGCTGCGCCTCGCCCGCAAATCCTCCCTTAAGCCCCTCGAAATCAGACCTTAACGCCGCACCCGCCAGGATCCTCCTTTTTGCCCGCCCACAAGCCAATCCCCGTAAAGCTCGCTCGCGTAGGGGTTATAAGAGCCGACCAAAGTGACCACTATCGTTATTCCTGGCCACTGGAACTGTAGCTGAAATTGGCCATTGGCGTAACTTCCGTTTCCGGTGGTGGCCAAACCGCCGATGAAGACGCTGGCGGTCACGTTCACCCCGACCTGCTGGAGCTGCATCTCGAATTGCCCGGTCACCCCGCGGTTGTCGGAGATGGTGCCCACCCATCTTCCCGTGAGGTTTCCTGTCCCACCGCTTCCCTCGCTCACGGCCCCGGTGTACATGGCCGTAGCGCTTTTCCCGCAGTTATCGGTGACGGTGACCCCGATGGTTTGGGTTCCCGGGGCGGTGAAGGGTGTAGGTGGCGGTGGGACCGCTGGCGCCGAAGCTCCAGGCGTAGGTGTAGGTGCCGCCGGTGGCTGTGGCCGTGAAGGTCAGGGGTTGTCCCACCGTGGCGGAGGTGGGCCCGCTCATGGTCACCGTGGGTTCCCGCTTATAAGACAGCACCCAGCCAAGGTGCCGGCGCTGAGGAAAAGGACCAGTCCGGAGAAGACCTTTTTGAACCGCATGATTTCCCCTCGGCACCGCGTCGCCCCAAAGCGACGGATGCGCTTTTCGATCCGGCCGAGGGACTCGTGAGGCCTTTGGGAAGTCCTCCCGCCAGAGATTTGTGAGCTTAGTATAGCTCAGGCGGCCACGGCTCGCTTGCACCGGTTCCCTTTCGGTTTTCCGCACCTTTCGCGTCCTTCCT
>JAGDVW010000031.1:5014-12768 GCA_023255835.1 Candidatus Acetothermia bacterium | reverse complement strand
GGATGGGGGAGAAACTGGTCTTCTGGCGGGACGGGGAGGGCCACGTGGCCTGCTTTCGGGACCGTTGCGTCCATCGCGGCGTCGCCCTCAGCGCGGGGAAGGTGCTCCCGGGCGGCCGCCTGCAGTGCCCGTTCCACGGCTTTGAGTACGACCCCTCGGGCCGGGTGACCGCCATCCCCGCCAACAGCCGTCGGAGCCCCGTCCCAGAGCGGTTCCGCGTCCACGCTTGCCCCACCCACGAGGCCCACGGCTTCATCTGGCTCTGGTGGGGGGACGACCCGCCCGCCGACCTGCAGCCGCCCCGCTTCTTCGAGGACCTGGAGGGCTTCCGCTGGGCCGGGGCGATAGACCCCTGGGACGCCCACTACTCGCGGGTGATTGAGAACCAGTTGGACCCCATCCACCTGCCCTTTGTCCACCACAACACCATTGGCCGGGGCTGCCGCACGATCGTAGATGGCCCTGTCCTCCGCTGGTTGGACGCGGACCGCTTTCGCGTCTACGTCGCGAGCCGGCAGGACGACGGAACCCCGCCCCGCAAGCCGGAGGAGGTGGACATCTCCGGGCACACCTTCTGGCTGGAGTTTATCTTTCCCAACCTCTGGCAGAACCACATCTCGGAGGAGGTGCGGGTGGTGGCGGCCTTTGTGCCGGTGGACGAGGAGCACACGCTCCTCTACCTGCGCTTCTACCAGCGGTTTCTGCGGCTGCCCCTGCTGGGGGACCTGGTCGCCCGGCTGGCGATGCCCTTCAACGTCCTGGTGGCCCATCAGGACCGGCGGGTGGTGCAGACCCAGCGCCCCAAACCCAGCGCGCTGCGGATAGACGAGCAACTCGTCCAGGGCGACCGGCCGGTCGTGGAGTACCGCCGACGGCGGGAGGAGCTCAGGAAACGGTGAAAAATTGCCAAGAATAGAAAAATTTTCCTTTCGCAAATTTTTGAACTTTGGCCTGATCGGGTGGCTCCCGCTCATGGGCATCTTGAGAAAAGCGAGGTTCAGGCGGCGGCGACGGCACTTTTTGGAAAAAGCCGAATGGAAAGGCAAAGTTATCCGGACTTACTAGCGGCGAGACCAAATGAAAAAGACTTGGTTTGAGAGGGGAATGGCCCGGGTGGTGGGAGCAATGCTTCTTGGGGAGCTCCGGGACGGGGTGCGGGCCGTTTACCTTCGAGGGGAACTCCCCCGGCCGCCCTTCGTCCTCGCCATGAACCACCACTCCTACTTCGATGGCCACATCGTCTACCTCCTTTTCCGGAAATTCGAGCTTCGGGGGAAGCTCCTTGTGAGCCGGGAGAATTTGGCTGCTTTTCCCATTTTCAAGCCATTGGGGGCGTTGGAGGCCGACCGCGTACGGGAAGCCCTGCGAGCCCTGAAGGAAGGAGAAGTCGTGGCCGTGTTTCCAGAGGGAGAACTCCGGCCCGGGGGTGAACTCGGCTCCCTCAAGCGGGGCGCGGTTTTCCTCGCGGAGAAAGCCAAGGTTCCCCTTGTCCCTGTGGCCGCGCGCCTCATTTTGCGCGGCTTTCCCCGCCCCGAGGCCTACGTTTGGATCGGAAATCCGGTGGAACTCGATGTCGATAGTTTGAAAAGGGCTTTGGGGGCCATGCTTTCAGAGATGGATAAACTTTTACGGCAGAGCGAGCCCCGCACACCTCTTCCCGGTTTCCAACCTCTCCTTTTTGGTCACCGCGGTTTTGACGAGCGGATGGCCAAATTCTCGCGAGCCCTCGGGAAATTTTGGGGGCACCGGATAAACCGCAAAGATCAACCGAAACATGTGCAGGATGTCAATAAGTGTTGGAAGCCCCAAAGATCAGGGTAGTTGCAGCAGAAAACGGGGGCAAAAATCGCCCCCGTTTCCTCTTTTCCTGGGCTTCAGTACAGGACCACTTCGTATACTGCGATCACCCGCGTCTTTTGGCCGATGTCCAAGGTGAGGGAATAGATGTTTCGCCGGCTGTCGAAGGTCCCGGGATATTGGGTGGGGGTGGTGGCATCGCCGCGGTAGACATCGAAGCGCCGAAACACGTAGTAGTGATCGGGGGTCTCCTTCGGCACTTCCAAGGTGACCCCCTTTCCCGAGATCGCGGACATGCTGAAGGGTGTGGTGCGCGGCGCGCTTTCGCCCACGATCTGCACAGGAACGCGAAGCTCCTTGTAACCTGGGGTGACGCTTATTGGGGTGCGGGCATAGACCTCCAAAGTTTGGAGGACCCGAACCGGACCGATGATGCCGATCTGGATGCAGGGCTCGAGGTCGACCTCTTGTTCTGCGGTTACAGTCCGCCCAGCGGAGTCGTTGGCCTGAACCCGCACCTTCACCTTGCCCCCACTGGAAAGGCTCACCCGGAGTGCGGCCGAGCCGGCAGCGGGGAAGGTCCCGGAAAACGCGACCGTCCGGCCATCCGGATAGACAAGGAAGAGCGGTCCCACCGCGATCGGGGCCGTTCCGCCGCTCGCCTGCCAGGAGACAGTGAGGGCGTGGCTATAGTCCTGCCCGCAAACCTTCTCCACGCTTACCCGCAGGATCTTCACGGAAAGCGGGGTCACCTGGGCCGTGTGCAAGGTTACGGTGAACCGGTAGATCTCGCAGTTCCGAGCATCATAAAGGCCGAACACGACCTCGTAGTTTTGCCCGCCGGTGGGAGTGGTTCCGGTGAGGACGGCAAGCCCAGACCCCAGATCCAAAGCGAAATCCGCGCCGCTTGGGAGGTTCGCTGAAAGCTTTGTGGCTTTCGCGATCCCGGCCGCCTTGATCTTGGAAAGGATATCGCTGGGGATGGCCCGTGCCGTGAAACTATGGGTTCCTGTGGGCACCTCCCCGAAATCCCAGCGCAGGGCTTGAACTTGGGGGCAGGCGCTGACCGCGGTGTAGAGCTTCACCGAAAGCCGGATCACCGGGCATTTGTTCTTGTCCAGGAGGTTGTACATCACCACCCAGCTACCGCCCTCTTTGGGCGTGGTGCCCGTGATCTTTCCCTGTTTCCCCGTGAGGTTGAGTTCGCAGGAAAGGGTGCTGGGCAAAGTGGAGCTCACCCGGGATGCGGCCACGACCCCTAGGGAATTCACCAGGGAAACGAGGTCGCTTGGGAAGCTTTTGGTGGTGTTCACGCTGCTTCCCGCGGGGAGCTGTCCGAAGTCCCAAGAGTAGTCGCGGCTGGGCGGACAAGTGGGTTGGGTGGGCACGTACTGCTCACAGGTGGGCCGGAGACACTCCGGATCGATGAAGGTTTCCACGGAGGTTTGAATAGAAGGGATCACGTCCACGGAGGTCGTAGCGGTAGCCGCGGCTTGGGCGCAGGCCTGGGCCATGGCCTGAGCTTGAGCCAAGGCGGAGGCACAGGCGCTGGCATAGGCGGTCGCCGATACATGGGCTTCGGCGCAGGCCGAAGCGTGGGCCTGGGCCGCGGCCAAGGCGAGGGCACAAGCCTGGGCAGCGGCGTAGGCCTCGGCTTGGGCTTCAGCAAGGGCCTGGGCACAGGCATAACCGGTAGCTTGTGCACTGGCGAACGCGGCCGAAGCGGCGTATGCGGCGGCCGCGGCCTCCGCTTGAGCGGAAGCGCAAGCCTCTACGGCCACTGCCGCCTGGGCTTCCGCCTCGGCCTGGGCCAAAGCCGCAGCATGAGCGTTAGCAAAGGCCTCGGCCTGGGCGCTGGCATAAGCTTGAGCACAAGAAAAGGCTTGGGTGTACGCGGAGACCGCTGCTTCAACCGCGGCATAAGCGGAGGCATTCGCTTGGGCCAAAGCTTGGGCCATGGCCTGAACGCCCACCAAAACTTGGGCCTCGGCATGGGCTTCCGCTTGCGAAGAAGCGAGGGCTTGGGCTTGGGCCTCGGCCACGGCCTGAGCACAGGCTTGCATTCCTTCCCTGGCGGTAGCCTCGGCCTGAGCGTAGGCCGCGGCTGCGGCCTCGGCGCGAGCCTGAGCGCGAGCTGCGGCTTGGGCACAGGCTTGCGCGTGGGCGAGGATCTCCACAGCAGAAAAGGCCTCGACCTGGGCGTAGGCTTGCGCGTAGGCCGCACCAGTTCCTGCCGCTTGTGCCTGGGCTTCCGCTTGGGCTGAGGCATTCGCCACCGCTTGGGCGACGGCCTCGGCCTCCGCTTGGGCCAAAGATGCGGCTGCGGAAGCCGCTTGGGCATGTACGAAAACCTCCGCCACCGCCTGAGCTAGCGCCGAACTCATGGAGCTTGCCGCGCTTTGGGCTTGAGCAAAAGCGGCGGAAGCGGCCTGCGCGCTGGCCTCTGCTTGGGCATGAGCTTCCGCCACCGCTTGGGCCATGGCTTTGGCCGCGGATTCAGCTTTGGCGCAAGCGGCCGCGCATGCCAGGGCTTGGGCTTCAGCCTGGGCTCTCGCCGTGGCGATGGCCTGAGCCATGGCTTGGGCGCTCGCTTGAGCTTGAGCACAGGCCTGGGCGATGGCCGTGGCCTCGGCTTCCGCAGAGGCGCGAGAGCGGCCGATGGCTTGGGCTGAAGCTGCGGCAGCCGCTTTCGCTTGGGCGTAGGCAGCCGCGCATGCCTGGGCTTGAGCCTGAGCCGCGGAATAGGCGGAAGCAATAGCTTCCGCGGCGGCGTTGGCCTCGGCTTCAGCCCTGGCACGAGCTTGGGTCACGGCCTTCGCTGCGGCCTCCGCTTGGGCTAAGGCAAGGGCGCACGCTGCGGCTGTGGCATCGGCGCGAGCCTGAGCTTGGGCTGCGGCTCCCGCTTGAGCCTGGGCAAAGGCCTCGGCCTGAGCAGCCGCTTGAGCTGCGGCCTGGGCTGCAGCGCTGGCCCGGGCGATGGCCGTGACCACCGCCTCCACCGTGCCATCCACCTGAGTCAGGACCACTCCGCAAGGGATGGCCGTGTTGATCCGTTCGCTCACCAAACGGGCGGTGTCGCGGGCCTGGGAGTAAGCGGTGGCGGTGGTGGCCGCTTGAGCTTGGGCATAGGCGCGGGCGGCGGCGACCGCTTCGGCATAGGCCTTGGCCTGGACCGCAGCCTCCGCGCAGGCTTGAGCCTCAGCCTTCGCTAATGCGTAGGCGGCGGAAGCGGCCTGGGCCTGGGCATAAGCGTCGGCTTCGGCCGTAGCGATGGCCTCGGCAAGGGCTTCCGCATAGGCCTTGACCTCGGCCAGGGCAGCCGCGGAGGCCTGAACGCTGGCTTCCGCCTCGGCCTGGGCCTTGGCGATGGCTTCCACAACGGCCGCAGTGGCCGCGTTCACCTCGGCTTCAGCCTGGGCACAGGCCCCTACGGAAGCGGAAGCCTGGGCTTGGGCCCTGGCGCAGGTTTCGGCGAAGGCCCGGGCCGCGGCTTCCACCTGGGCTATGGCCGAAGCACAGGTTTGGGCGCTCGCTTGGGCCTTGGCAATTGTTTCCACGCAGGCGGTGGCGCTGGCCTTCGCTTCCGCCTCACCTTGAGCTACAGCCGAAGCGCACGCTTGGGCGCTGGCTTGGGCGAGGGCGCTCGCCGCTTCCGCCGCGGAAAGGAGCTTTTCGAGGCTAAGCTCCTCAAGGAGCTTTTGGGCTTTGGCTGCGAGGGCTTCGGCCTCGGCTGCGGCTTGGGCTGCAGCCTGGGCTTGGGCCTGGGCCAAAGCGGAAATTTCCGGAAGGAACGGTTGGTACGCCGGTTCTTGCCCTGGGCCGGACAAAGCTACCAGGGCGAGCAGAACCAGCACCGGAAAAAGGCGCGATGCTCTATGCATGAAAACCGCCTCCTTGTCCCCTCCCCACCGTGGCGAAGAAGAACGAACCACTGTACACCTTGGGGGAGGTTTTGGCTAGCGTTGGAAAAGGGTGGAAAAAGATTCCAGGGTCTTTGGGCTGATATCATTGACCGGCGATGAAACTCAGCGGGTATAGGTTTGGCCGGATCGAAGTGGATGGCATTCCCTACGCCGAGGATATCTGGGTTTGTGCTGGCCGGATCGGCCGCTGGTGGCGGAAGGAGGGACACCGGGTCCATCCAGAAGATCTGGGTGAGGTCTTGGCTCTTTCCCCGGAAGCGGTGGTCATCGGAACCGGTTTCTCCGGGCTAGTTCAAGTATTGCCCGAGGTTGAGGCGTTGCTCTCCTCGCGTGGTATCGAGCTTTTCATCCGGCGCACAAAAGAGGCCGTGGAACTTTATAACGCGCTTTCCCAAGAAAAACGCGTCGCTGCCCTTTTGCACCTCACCTGTTAGAATGGAGCATCCCCCGAAGAGGAGGCAGGAAGATGAGCGGAGGAAACAGGGGTTTTCTCGTGCGGTTTTTGTCCACGATCAGCCCCTCGGGCTTCGAGGAAGAGGCGGCGCGGGCCTGGTCGGAGGAAGCGGGGCAGTTCGCGGAGCGCACCTGGCGGGATTTGCACGGGAACGCCTTTGCCGTGGTGAACGAGAAAGGTGCCCCGCGGGTGATGCTCGCTGGGCACATGGACGAGATCGGCCTCATGGTCGTTCACGTGGACGAGAAGGGCTTCCTTTATCTGCGGCCCATTGGTGGTTGGGATCCGCAGATCCTTCCGGGCCAGCGGGTTTGGATCCGCACCAAAAACGGCCGCGTCCTGGGCGTTGTCGGGCGAAAGCCCATCCACCTCCTTGAGGACGAGGAGCGCAAAAAGGCCGTCCGCGTGGAGGATGTCTGGGTGGACATCGGCGCCAAGAATAAGGAAGAGGCGCTAAAGATGGTTTCCATAGGCGATCCGGTGGTGCTCGCCTGGGAGCCAGCGTTTTTGAATGAGGATCTCCTCGTGGCCCGGGGGATCGACGACCGAATCGGAGCTTATGTGGTCCTCGAGGCCTTGCGGCTGGTGAGGGATCTGAACCCCAAAGCGGCGGTATTCGCCGTGGCCACAGTGCAGGAGGAGCTGGGTTTGCGGGGAGCGCGCACCAGCGCCTTCGGCCTCGATCCCAAAGTGGGGATCGCCGTGGATGTTTGCCACGCCACCGACCATCCGGGGACGGAAGGCGATAAAAAGAAACTCGGGGACATCAAGGTGGGCGGGGGTCCCGTGATCGCCCGGGGCGCGAACATCAACCCCAAACTTTTTGAGCTTTTGGTGAAGGTGGCGGAGGAGGAGAGGATCCCCTACCAGATCGAGCCCGCTCCTACGGCCACGGGAACCGATGCCAACGCCATCCAGATCACGCGGGCCGGGGTGGCCACGGCCCTCATCTCCATCCCCAACCGCTACATGCACTCGCCCTGTGAAATCGTCTCCCTTTCGGATCTCCTGAACGCCGCCAAGCTCATCGCCCACGCGGTGGCGCGTCTGGCGAATGACACGGATTTGATCCCAAGTTAGAGGCGTTTACGGAGCTCGCGGATCTTGTCGCGGTAGGCCGCGGCGAGCTCGAACTCCAACCGCTCCGCCGCAGCCCTCATCTCCCGCTCGAGCTTCCGGATGAGGTCGGCGATCTCCTCCTTGGAGAGCTTCTCCGGCTTCTTGGGGATGGTGATGGGCTCGGCTCTTCCGCCGGTGAGATCGCCCACGATGTCCTTAACCTCTTTCTTCACCGTCTCGGGGGTGATCCCGTGCTTCAGGTTGTATTCGATTTGGATCCTTCTGCGGCGGTTGGTCTCGTCCACGGCCTCCCTGATAGCGTCGGTGATCTCATCGGCATAAAGGATCACTTTCCCCCGCACGTTGCGCGCCGCCCGGCCGATGGTCTGAATTAACGAGGTGGAGGAGCGCAAAAAGCCCTCCTTGTCGGCATCGAGGATGGCCACAAGGGAGACTTCCGGAAGATCCAGGCCTTCGCGGAGAAGATTCACCCCCACAAGAACATCGAACTTTCCAAGACG
>JAGDVW010000031.1:1428-4914 GCA_023255835.1 Candidatus Acetothermia bacterium | reverse complement strand
GAGTGCAGGTACCGCGCGCGGAAACCGAGCTCCACGAGGTAGTCGGTGAGGTCCTCGGCCATCCTTTTGGTGAGGGTGGTGACCAAAGCCCGCTCGCCCCGCTCCGTGACCTTGCGCAGCTCGGAGACGAGGTGGTCGATTTGGCCGCGCACGGGATGCACCTCCACCTCGGGATCCACCAGCCCCGTGGGCCGCACGATCTGCTCCACGATCTTTTGGGAGACGGCCCGCTCGTAGGGGCCAGGCGTGGCAGACATGAAGATCACTTGCTTTACCCGGGCCTCGAATTCCTCGAAGGTGAGGGGGCGGTTATCCAAGGCGGAAGGAAGCCGGAACCCGTACTCCACCAGGGTTTCTTTCCGGGAGCGGTCGCCGTGGTACATCCCCCGCAGTTGGGGAACGGTCACATGGGATTCATCAATCACCACGAGGAAATCCGGCGGGAAGTAGTCAAGGAGGGTCCAAGGGGGTTCTCCGGGTTTCCGGCCGTCCAAATGGCGGGAATAGTTTTCGATCCCCGGGCAATACCCCATCTCCCGGAGCATCTCCAAGTCGAAGCGGGTGCGTTGCTCGAGCCTTTGGGCCTCCAGGAGTTTCCCCTGGGCCCGCAGTTCCTTGAGCCTTTCCTCCAGCTCCTTTTCGATGCTTTCGATGGCCCGGCGCAGCCGCTCCTCCGGGGTCACATAATGGGTGGCCGGCGGGATCGTCACCCGCTGCCGCGCGGAGAGGGTATCGCCTGTGAGGGGATCGATCACGGTGATCCGCTCCACTTCGTCCCCAAACCACTCGATGCGGTAGCCCACCTCCTCCGAGGCGGGGATGATCTCCAAAACATCGCCCCGCAGTCGAAAAGTGGCCCGCTCAAAAGCAAGCTCATTCCGCCGGTATTGGAGGAGCACAAGCTGGCGAAGGACCTCGTCCAGATCGTATTCCCGCCCGACCTCCAAGGTGAGGGACATGGCGTAATAGTCCTGGGGGGAACCAAGACCGTAGATGCAGGAAACAGAGGCCACGATGATCACGTCCCGGCGCTCAAGGAGGCTGGCGGTGGCGGCATGGCGCAAGCGATCGATCTCCTCGTTTATCTCCGCGTCCTTTTCGATGTAGGTGTCGGTTTCGGGGATATAGGCCTCGGGCTGGTAGTAGTCGTAGTAGGAAACGAAATAGTGCACGGCGTTATCCGGGAAAAGCTCGCGGAATTCCCCGTAAAGCTGGGCGGTGAGGGTCTTGTTGTGGGCGATTACTAACGTGGGCTTCTGCACATTTTGGATGACGTGGGCGATGGTGAAGGTTTTACCTGTTCCGGTGGCACCGAGGAGGGTTTGGTAGCGGAGGCCCTGGAGGATGCCCTCGGTCAATTCCCTTATGGCCTTGGGCTGATCCCCCCGGGGCTTGAGCTTGGTCCTGATCTGAAAACGTTCACCAACCGCAAGCCGCGCCATGTTTCCCTCCCACCACTTCTCCTTATACCATACCCACGAGGCAGACCATGAGGCAATGCCTTCTTGCCGCGTTGTGGACGTTGACCACCGCGACCCTGGTAGGCCAGGCCTCCACAATTCAAATGGACTTGGAACCGAGGTGGCCAGATTATACTGACTTCATCACGCTTTATCTCAGCGGAGTTTGGGAGGACTTGTGCACCCCACGGGATCCCAAGGTCTCCGTCACGGACTTCACTGTTTTGGTGCGGCTTTCCATTCCGGGCGGGCCCTGCCCGAAGGCCCGGATCTCTTGGCGTTTGCGTATCCCCCTTGGCCGGCTCCCCCGGGGGGCCTACGAGCTCGTGGTGGTCGCGGTCGACCCCGCGGGCGAAAGCCGCACTCTGGGCCAACTCGAGTTCTTTGTGGTTCAACCGAACTGGCTTTATTGGATGTCCGGTCGCTCCCTCACCTGGGAGGATTTTTGGGGGCCGGTGCCGCGCAACCCGGGCAATGTGGCAGCGCAAATATGCTTGGATCTTGGTTATGAATTCAGTGCGGCAGCCCGCCCCGAGCCCGGGGGCACCGCTCTCCTTGCCCGCTTCACCGAGATCCGCACGTACAACCGGATCGATCGCCATCGGTCCTGGGTTATTCCCGAGCGGCGGCGCCCGGATGTCTTGGAGCACGAGCAGATCCATTTCGATATCAACGAGGTGTACCGTCGCCTTCTCCAGGAGGAGCTCGACCGGTTGGCAGCTCGCTTGGAGATACGGGCCAACGACGTTGAGGAGGCCGAACAGCGGTTGCGGGAGGAGGTACACAGGGTTTACCAGCGCTACTGGCGTAAGTGCCAAGAGGTCCACGATCTTTTCGATGCGGATGTGGAAAAACGCGGCCTCGCGGCCCAACAAGAATGGCGGGAGAAAGTGAGCCGGTGGTTGCTCAACCTTCGGGAAGCCCCGCAACCCTGAAGGAATATCGGATCGGTTGCTCTGGTTGGATCTACCCCCACTGGGAAGGGCTTTTCTACCCCGAGGGCCTTCCCGAGCGGGAATGGTTTGAGTTCTACGCCAAAGTTTTCAACACGGTAGAGGTGAACGCCACCTTCTATCGCTTTCCCACGGAGAAGATGGTGCAGGCCTGGTACAGAAAGGGGCCCCCGGGGTTCCTCTTCACCCTCAAGGCCTTCCGCGGAATAACCCACCTCCG
The DNA here is from genome assembly GCA_023255835.1 of Candidatus Acetothermia bacterium. Classification (GTDB taxonomy): domain Bacteria; phylum Bipolaricaulota; class Bipolaricaulia; order Bipolaricaulales; family Bipolaricaulaceae; genus DTER01. The sequence continues at coordinate 2,281 of JAGDVW010000031.1, read as the reverse complement.
GAAGTTCCAGGGAACCGAGGAATTGGTGCGACGGTTCTACGCCGTAGGAGGAAGGCTTGAAGAGAAACTAGGGGGCTTCCTCTTCCAGCTTCCCCCGAGCCTTCGGTATAACCGCGAGCTTCTTTTGCGCATCCTCGATCAACTGGATCCGCGTTTTCCCAACACCTTGGAATTCCGGCACGAAAGCTGGTTCCAGGAGGAGGCGGAAGCGCTTCTGCGGGAAAGGGGCGTGGCCATGTGCATTGTGAGCGCTCCCGGGCTTCCGGAATATGTTGTGGCCACGGCCTCCCACGCCTTCGTGCGCTTCCACGGGAAAGGCGCATGGTATGCCTATCGCTATTCCCTGGGGGAATTGCGCACCTGGGCGGAGCGCATCAAAAAGCTCCCGGTGGGGAGGGTTTTCATCTATTTCAACAACGACTGGAACGCCTGGGCCCCCGAAAACGCCCTCCAACTGGAGGAGCTCCTTTATCGCTAATGAGGGCAAGAAGATGCGGGGCCAGAGCGTCCGCGGCCAGGGAGAATGGCCGGCTTTGCGCGAACTTTTGGGCCGCCATGCCCATGGTCTTCAGCTCCTTCCGCCCGCACAGAAGCTCCCGAAGGCCAAAGAAGAGCGCTTTTGGTGAGGGTTCCACTATGCGTCCGAATTCCGGCCGCACCAAATCCCAGGCGGAACGATGATTCGTGGTGAGGACAGGGAGGCCGGCGGCCATGGCCTCCATGAGGGTGAGGCCGTAACTCTCGTGGCGCGAGGGGAAAACGTAAAGATCGGCGATGCGGAAAAACGCGTGTTTTAAGGCGCCCCCCACGTGCCCTGGGAAAATGACCTCCGTCCTTTTGAGCCTTTTGGCCA
>JAGDVW010000031.1:0-1328 GCA_023255835.1 Candidatus Acetothermia bacterium | reverse complement strand
TCTTGAGTTTGATGCTTGTCCCAAAGCCGCAAGGCCCGCAAAAGGAGATCCTGCCCCTTTTCCGGGGAAATGCGGGAAAGGGTGAGGAGGACCGGACGCTCTCCCGGGTCATAACGTCGCCGAAGCCCGGCCAAAACTTCCCCCACCCCCGGCGGCTCGGGCCCAAGGACCGTGCCCCAAGGGATGACCAATACCCGCCCTTCTCTGAGCCAGGGATAGGAGGCCCGCAAGACCTCGGCCATCCCCGGGGATGGCACCACCAGGCGATCGCAAAACCTCGCACAAAATTCCTGCTTTCGGAAGATGAGCTTCAGAACCGCGGGAGCCAAAGGGGCGAGACGCAGCCCCTCCAACTTTCGCCAAGTACGCGCAAGCCGCGCGGCCGAAACCCAACCCCGCAGATAAACCCTGGCCGTGTAATCGACCACGTCCACATGGAAAATGGCCGCCTGTTTATAACCCATTTGCGCGATGGCCCGGAAATCTCCGGCCTCAGCAATATCGTTGTGGAGCACCACCACGTCCTCCGGATTCTCTTTTTTGACAAAGCCGGCCAAAAAATCTGTGACCGCCCTTTCGAAATCCCGGGACATCCGGGCATAGCGGGAGACCGAAAAATCCGTGAGGAGGCCATCGGTGGCCGCATCCAGGCGGTGATAGTCCACCTTGGGATGAGGAGGGAGGGGGCCGGTCCCGAGGACCAAAAGTTCAAAGGGCTTGGTTTGGGCCCAGCATTGGATGAGGGCATGGCCCACCGTGGCCCCCCCGCCGATGGGCACCTTTTGCGAGTCGTATCCCAGATGGGCTCCGGCGAAGACCACAAGCGGCACAGCCTTCAAAATAAAAGCGGCACACCCTTTGAGCCATCCGGTTTTCGGAGGATCTTGACCCTTGGCAGGCCAGGTTTTCTCGTTTAGGCTTCGAAGACCCCCTTTTATGCCAGAAGGAAAACCTTCGACCAAGACCGTCACTATCCGCCGAGGGACCCTGGAGGACATCCCAGCGCTCGTGGATCTCCTCATGCGGGCTTATCAGGGGCTCGAGGAGTACGGCGAGGAGAGCCCCGAGGAGGCTCGCCACTACCTCAAATGGCTGCGCCGCACGTGTAAAGAGGGTTTCCTTGTGGCCGAAGCGAACGGATGCCCTGTGGGATTCATCGCGGCCTGCCCGGATTGGAAGGACTGGGAACTGGGCCATGTCCTAGAGATCCACGAGATCGCCGTGGCCCCGGAGTGGCAGGGAAAGGGCGTGGGCAAGGCCTTGTTGGAGGAGGTTTATGCCCTGGGCCAAAGGTGGGGGATGAACCTCGCCGCCCTCTGGGTTGGGGA
>JAGDVW010000029.1:10349-13243 GCA_023255835.1 Candidatus Acetothermia bacterium | reverse complement strand
ACGTTCACCATCCAGGCTGAGCCGGCCGGCGCGGTGGCCCAGAAGATCACCATCACCATCTACGACCTCACTGGGGCCAAGGTGGCGGTGGTGGAGGGCACCAACACCGCGTCGGTGAGCTGGAACGGCGGGAACCTCCGGAACGGCGCGTACATCTACGTGGCCGTGGTGGAGGGCGCCGGGAAGGCCTGGACGTTCAAGGGCTTCGTGTACATCGAGCGCTGAGGGTGAAGGGGGGCCGGGGTTTCCCCCGGCCCCCTTTGGAATGAGGAGGTAAGAGAGCGATGAAGCGCATAGTGTTAGCGGCGATCCTTTTAGGCGCCGTGGGCGCGATGGTCCTTGGGTACGAGGGTTCCATCGTGTTCCAGGGCGGACTTGGGGCGAAGGCGTTGGGGATGGGCGGGGCGTTTTGTGCCCTGGCCGATGACGGGACCGTGGCCTTGTGGAACCCCGCGGGGATCCTGGCCTTTGGGGAGAACGCCTGGATCGGCGGGGCCACAAGCCAGCTCTTCGGGATGGTGCCGTACCAGTACGTGGGCGGCGGGTTCAGCTTCGCCGGCTACGGGATCGGCCTGGGCTGGGCCAACGCCACGGCCGGGGACTTCTATTCGGCCAACGCCTTCATCGGCACCGTTGGCGTGAAGATCGGGGACTTCGGCTGGGTCGGGGCCAACCTCAAGTACTACCTGGAGAAGGTCACCCAGGAGTACTCGGGCTTTGGGTTCGACCTCGGCTTGATCGTCCCGGTGATGCCGGAGCTTTCCATCGCTGTGGTGGCGAAAGACCTGGGGACGACCATCGCCGGCCAGACGGTGAGCCCGCTTTACGTGGCCGGGCTTGCCGGGAAGCTCCTGGATGGGGCTTTGATCCTGGGCGCGGATGTGGAGCTCTCCTCGGCCTTTGCGGTGAAGAACCTGCGGGTGGGCCTGGGGTTCCAGCTCATCGAGAACCTGGGGATCCGGGCCGGGCTCGTGGTGCCTGAGCTCCTGTTCGACAAGTACTACGTGACGGTGGGCGCGGGGTTCAGCCTCGGTGGGCTCTCCGTGGACGCGGCTTACGTTTTGCGGAGCGAGCCTGGGGAGTCGCTGGTGCTTTCCGCCACGTTCCTGTTCGGCGAGCTCTTCAAGGCCGCTCCGGCTCCCACCACGCCCAAGTAAAGGAAAAGTCACCAACCGCTTTAGGGGCTGGGCCAAACCCAGCCCCTAATTTTTTGCCTCGCCCTGGCCAAAGGCGATCCCGCCCATTTTCGGCGGGCCTTTTCGAAAAAGACGGGGAAGGGAAGCGCTTGACACTGGCCCCCCAAACTCCCTAATATCGGCCAACGCGCGGGGAAGGAGGTGATCGGTCGCTTTAGCGCGCAGAGGGAGCCTAGCCATTTTTGAAAGGGGGTGACAAATGAGGAGAGCTTTAATTTTGGCGTTGGCCATCGGATTTGGGGCGTTGGCTTTGGCCCAGGAGCCGATAAAGATTGGCTGCCTTTTGGAGTTCACCGGCGCCTGCGCCGCTTATGGGCAGATGGCCCGGGATGCCTTGGAGTTCGCCCGCGCCGCGGGCATCGTGCCCACGGAGGTCCTCGGCAGGCCCATTGAGCTTGTGTACTTCGATGCCCGCACCGAGCCCGTGGAGGCCGCGAACGGCGCGACCCGCCTGATCCAGGTGGAGAAGGTGGTGGCCATCATCGGGACCATGTGTTCCGGTCCGTTTTTGGGCGCGGCGGAGATCGTGCAAAAGGCAGGCGTGCCCATGATCGGCCCCACCACCACCAACCCCCTCACCACCCAGGTGGGCGATTACTGTTTCCGGGCGTGCTTCAAGGACGATGACCAGGGCCCGGTGGCCGCGGCTTTGGCGCGGGACTACTTCGGCGCCAAGACCGCAGCGGTGGTGATCGACGTGGCCCAGGCCTATTGCGTGGGCCTCGGCAAATACTTCATCGAGGCCTTCGAGGCCCTGGGTGGGAAGGTCGTGGCCACCTTGTATTGCCGCTCCGGCGATGTGGACTACACCGCCCAGCTCACGGAGATCCAGCGGGTGAACCCGGACATCATCTACACCCCCAACTACTACACCGAGGTGGCCCTGATGGCCCGCCAGGCCCGCGACCTCGGCCTCACCCAGCCCATTTTGGGCGCGGACGGACTTTTCGCTCCGGAGCTCATCCAGATCGGCGGAAAGGCCGTGGAGGGCATCCACTTCACCACCTTCTGGCACCCGGCCCAGGCCACGGGGCTCGGCCTCCTCTACGCCCAAAAGTACAAGGAGCACTTCGGCCGCGAGGCCGATGCCTTCGGCGCTTTGGCCGTGGACTGCTACCTCCTCATCGTGGACGCCATCAAGCGCGCGGGCTCCGCTGATCCCAAGGCCATCAAGGAGGCCCTCCAGACCGCGGATCTCGAGGTGGTGACTGGTCGAACCATCATGACCCCCGAGGGCGACCCCATCAAGGACTTCTACTTCCTCAAGGTGGAAAACGGGCAATTCGTGTACGCCACGATGATCCCGGCCGCCCGCGCCGCGGAGATCAAGGCCCTCATGGGCAAGTGAGGGAAAGGGGGCGGGTTTCCCCGCCCCCTCCCTTTTTGAGGAGCAAAAGTGGACACCTATCTTCAGCAGCTTTTGAACGGCGTCACTTTGGGAAGCCTCTATGCCCTCATCGCCATCGGCTACACCATGGTCTACGGGATCCTCCGCCTCATCAACTTCGCCCACGGCGACGTCTTCATGTGGGCCGGGTACTGGGTCTTCTTCTTGGTGGCGTTGTTCCATCTCCCTTGGTGGCTGGGAGCCGTTTGTGCGGTGGTCATCACCGCCCTCATGGGGGTGACCATCGAGCGGGTGGCCTACCGGCCGCTTAGGGAGGCCCCGAGAATTTCCCTCCTCATCACCGCCATCGG
>JAGDVW010000029.1:6453-10249 GCA_023255835.1 Candidatus Acetothermia bacterium | reverse complement strand
GCGGCCGGCAGAAGCCCTATCCCACCCCGAATTTCATGATCCAGATCTATCAAGCCGGGAGCGTGCGGATCCAGGGCGTGACCATTTGGGTTCCCCTCATCGCCGCGGCCTGCCTTCTGGGCCTCATCTTCCTGGTGTACCGGACGAAGGTGGGGCGGGCCATGCGGGCCATCGCCACGGACATCGAGACCACGGCCCTCATGGGCGCGGACATAAACCGGGTGATTTCCTACACTTTTTTGGTGGGTTCAGCCCTGGCCGCGGTGGGCGGGATCCTTTGGGGCTGCCGCTATCCTCGGCTCCAGTGGGATTTGGGGATCATGCCGGGCTGGCGGGCCTTCACCGCCGCGGTGATCGGCGGGATCGGGAACATCGTGGGCGCCATGCTCGGGGGCTTCCTCCTCGGCTTGGCGGAGATCCTCGTCGTCGCTTTCCTTCCGGGCCTCTCCGGCTTCCGCGATGCCTTCATCTTCGCCATCCTCATCTTCTTCCTCCTCTTCAAGCCCACCGGGATCCTCGGCAAACCCCTGAAGGAGAAGGTATGAAGCCGAACTGGATCCTCACCCTCCTTTTTCTTTTGGGCTTGGCCGCGTTTGTGTGGTGGGGAGATGCCCACTTGGACCGGTTCATCTGGCGGATCCTCAATTTTGGGGCCATCTACGCTTTGGGCGCGGTGGGCTACACCATGATCAACGGGGTCACCGGGCAGTTCTCCTTGGGGCCGCATGGGTTCATGCTTTTGGGCGGGTACCTCACCACCCTCTTCATGCTCCCCCTCCACCAAAAGAAGGTGGTTTGGCTTTTCACCCCCCTTTCTTGGCCGTTCAACCAGTTCACCTTGCCCTATTGGGGGTTCATCCTGGCCCTTTTAGCGGGCGGGGTTCTTGCCGTTTTGGCCGCGCTGGTGGTGGGGATCCCCGCCCTCAGGGCCCTGCGCGGGGATTATCTGGCCATCGCCACCTTCGGTTTTGGCGAGATCATCTACGTTTTGGCCTGCAACTTCATGGGCCTCACCAACGGCCCCATGGGGATCAAAGGCATCCCCCAATACACGAACTTGGCCTGGTCCGTGGGGGCCTTGGTGGTTTTGACCTACGCCGCGGTGCGCCTGAAGAACTCCAGTTTCGGCCGGGCCCTTAGGGCGATCCGCGAGGACGAGTTGGCCGCGGAATCCATGGGGATCAACGTCTTCCGCCATAAACTCCTGGCTTTCATGTTCAGCGCGTTCTGCGCCGGGGTGGCCGGGGGGCTCATGGCTTGCCTCATCGGCACCATCACCCCCGACCTCTTCCGGTTCTTCATGACCTTCTACCTCCTCATGATCATCGTCCTTGGGGGACTGGGGAGCATTTCGGGCGCGGTGGTGGCCGGGTTCATCTTCGCCGCCATCTTCGAGGCCCTGCGGTTCGTGGACACCGCGGTGGTCCCGGGGACGCGCATGGTGGTGTTCGCCGTCCTCCTCATTTTGGTGATGCTCTTCTTCCGGCGGGGATTGTTTGGGAGGGAGGAGTTCACCTGGGATTGGCTCTTGGGCGGCGCCAAGAGGGCTTGGAGGTGGGCATGGGCGAGACGGAGCTGATCCTTTCCTTGCAGAACCTCACCATGAGATTTGGGGGCTTGGTGGCCGTGCGGGATTTCTCTTTGGACATCCGCTATGGGGAGCTCGTGGGCCTTATAGGCCCAAACGGCGCGGGGAAGACCACGATCTTCAACATGATCACCGGCCACTACACGCCCACCGCGGGGAAAGTGATCTTCGAGGGCCGGGACATCACCGGCCTTCCCCCTTGGCAGGTGGCCCGGCTCGGGATCGCCCGCACCTTTCAAAACATCCGGCTCTGCCGGGAGATGACGGCCCTGGAGAACGTGCTCATCTCCTTCCATCCCCGGGTGCGCGCAAGCGTGTTCGACGCCATCCTCCCCACCCCTCGGTACCTCCGGGAGGAGCGGCGGATGCGGGAGCGGGGGATGGAGCTTCTTTCCGCGGTGGGGCTGGAAAAATGGGCGCATTTCCGGGCCGGCGCCCTCCCCTATGGGCTCCAGCGCCGGGTGGAGATCGCCCGGGCCTTGGCCACGAGCCCAAAACTCCTCCTTTTGGATGAGCCCGCGGCCGGAATGAACCCCGCTGAGGCCGCCGACCTCATGAACTTCATCCGCGGAATCCGGGAAACCTTCAACCTCACCATCTTCCTCATCGAGCACGTGATGCAGGTGGTGATGGGGATTTGCCCGCGCATCCGCGTCATCGACTTCGGGGTCTCCATCGCCGAGGGAACTCCCGAGGAGATCAAAAACAACCCCAAGGTGATCGAGGCCTATTTGGGGGAGGAGGCCCTCCGTGCTTGAGATTCAAAACCTCCACGTCTTTTACGGCGGGATCCACGCCCTTCAGGGCATTTCCCTTTCCGTTCCCGAGGGGAAGGTGGTGACCCTCCTTGGCGCCAACGGCGCTGGCAAAACCACGACCCTTCGGGCCATCATGGGTTTGGTGCGGCCCCGGGAGGGTTCCATCAGTTTAAACGGCCGCCCCCTTCTTGGGAGGAGGCCGTATGAGATCGTGCGGATGGGGGTATCCATGGCGCCGGAGGGCCGGCGGATCTTCCCCGATCTCACGGTCATGGAGAACCTCCTTTTGGGGGCTTATGCCCGCACCGACACCGCCGGGATCTCCCGGGATCTGGAGTTCGTGTTCTCCCTTTTCCCGCGGTTGCGGGAGAGGCAGAACCAGCGGGGAGGGACCCTTTCTGGCGGGGAGCAGCAGATGCTGGCCGTGGCCCGGGCCCTCATGGCCGGGCCAAAACTCCTTCTCCTGGATGAGCCCTCCTTGGGGCTAGCCCCGGTCCTCATCACTGAGGTCTACCGGGCCTTCCAGCGGCTCAGGGAGGAGGGGAGAACCATCCTCCTTGTGGAGCAGAACGCCCGCGCCGCCCTCTCTTTGGCCGATTACGGCTACGTTTTGGAGACGGGCCGGATCGTGGCCGAGGGCCCCTGCGCCGAGCTTAGGGAATCCGATCTCGTGAAGAAGGCCTACCTCGGGATTTAATCTCTTCCCTCCCGGCTTCCTGTGGGTAGGAAGGGGCGAAGGCAATTGAAAGGCCCGGGGTTTTGGGCAAGGATTGTTTATGCGCTGGAACATCCCCAACAGCCTCACCGTGGCCCGGGTGGCCGCTGTGCCCCTCTTCCTCGTCTTCCTCTTCCTCCCCGGGACGGTCTTCAAAATCCTTGCCCTGGTCATCTTCGCCCTGGCCGCCCTCACCGATGCCGTGGACGGCTATTTGGCCCGGTCCCTGCGGGAAGTAACGACGTTTGGGAAATTGGCCGATCCCATCGCCGACAAAATCCTCGTCGCCGCGGCCCTGGTTTCCTTTGTGGAATTCGGGGAGCTGCGGGCCCTCCCGGTGATCGTCATCCTCGGCCGGGAGTTCTTGGTCACAGGGCTTCGCATCTTCGCCCTGGCCGAGGGGGTGACCATCGCCGCCAGCGGCCTAGGCAAGCTGAAAACCATCTCCCATGTGGGCCTGGTCCTTTTCATTTTGGCCACCCGTTACTTCGGGATCGGCGCCTGGGGGGAGGTCGCAAAGCAAGCTTTTTTGTACCTGGCCGTGGGTTTGGCGGTGATCTCCGGCGGGGAGTATTTCTGGCGGGCTCGGGATCTCTTTCGGGCCCGGGTCAGCTCCTGAGCTTTTCCCCGTATTTTTCGGCGAATTCCTTGGCGATCTTCTCCAAATCCGGCGCGGTTTTCTGCTTTTGGGCCAGATAATAAAGGTGCTCGGAAAGCCAAACGTAAAGGTCCGCC
>JAGDVW010000029.1:0-6353 GCA_023255835.1 Candidatus Acetothermia bacterium | reverse complement strand
CTGCTTTTGGGCCAGATAATAAAGGTGCTCGGAAAGCCAAACGTAAAGGTCCGCCCCTGTGCGGCCCGGGAATTTTTTGAGGATGCCGGTGCGCCGGATGGCCTCCACAATGGGCCGGTAGACCCGATCGTACCAGGAGACCACCGCTTCCTCGTAGGGGATTTCCCTTTTCTCCTCGATCCCGCGGAAGTAGCGATGCACATCGATGTGCTCGAGGAGCTTTCGGTAGCCGGAAAGCTCGCTGAAGTCGATCTCCGCCTCCGGCCGGAGCTCCTTTAGGCGGGTTTGGCGGAAAAACGCGGCCTTCTCGGCCTTGAGGAGGATGTCCTTTTCCGTGTCGGTGGGGGAGATGGGAACGTCAGCCAGGAACTCCACCACTTCGGCGTCGATATATTTTGCCCCCGTTTTCTTGGCGGCGGCCACCCGATGGTGGCCATCCACCACAAAATAAACGCCGCCGAGTTTGTAGAGCTTCACCGGCGGAAGCACCTCCCCCCGCTCCATGGCTTTCTCGATCCTCTCTTGGCGGGGATCTTCCCCGCGTAGGGGGAGGAAGGCCCGGGTGAAATCGTCGTAGCGGTCTACGCTTCCCGCGATCCTCTCCACCTCCACCTCTTGGAGGCCCAAATATCGCCAGCCCCGGATGGGGACCTTTTCCTTGACCCAATCGAAGGGGAGGAGGAGGGCGGGCTCCTCTTTTGCTAAGGAAAAAAGCCGGCGCAGAAAACCGGGCCAGGGAAGACGAGGAGGCATCAGAGCTCCAGGAGGCGGAACCCGCGGACGTGGATGATGCGGGTGGAGTCGAGCACCGTTTCCGTGGGAAGGCCGGGCCGGGGCGGGGTGTGGCCATGGAGGTGGAGCTTGGGTTTCCAGCGCCGAATCAGGGCCGAAAAGGTTTCGAACCCCTGGTGGGCGGGGTCGGCGGCGTCGTGGATCCCCCGGGGCGGGGCGTGGGTGAGGAGGATGTCCAAAGCCCGGCCCTTGCGGTGCCTGTTCCACCAAAGTTTTGGGAAAAGCCGGAACGCCCGGCGGCGCATCTCCCCCTCCGTGTACTGATTCTCCCCCTTTTGGGAATAACGGCGGCTCCCGCCCAAGCCCAGGACGATGAGGCCCCCCACCTCCACCACCTTCCCGTCCACGTCCACACAGCCCTGGGGAGCGCGAATCAACCTTTCCTCCGTCTCCACCGGGCGATCGTGGTTTCCCCGCACGTACAAAAGGGGCGCGCCCACCGCGTCCACCAAAAACTCCAAATAATCGTAGGGAAGATCCCCACAAGAGAGGACTAGCCCCACCTTCGGGAAGGATTCGGAAAGGACCGCCCGCTCCAACGTGGGGCTCACCTCATCTCCCACTGCCAAAATTAGCACATCCGAATTCTACCGGGACACACGCGGCCAGGGCATGCCCCAGTTGACCAGGATCGCCTTTCTTTTCCCGGTATTTTGGAAAATGGAGGGAAGCGATGGGGAAGGTTCTCTTGGCCGTGGTGGTTTTGGGCTTGGCTGGCCTGGCGGATACCCTGGTCCTTTCCGATGGGACCACTTTTGCGGGGCGGCTTTCCGGGTTGACCGCCACCACCCTTTCCTTCACCACCGCCAGCGGGACCATGACCTGGCCCTTGGAGAAGGTGAGCCGGGTTTCCCTGGATTTTGCGGCCGATCCCAAGCCCCGGGTGGAGCAGCGGGTTTGGTCCCGGGCCCTGGGCCAGGTCCAGCGGGAACTGTGGAACTGCCGATACATGCGCCAGGGTTTGGTGGTGGCGGGTTTCGTCTTCATCGGATTTGGGCAATGGTTGAACTATTTGGGCTACGGGGTTTTCGGGAACATGCTCACCGCCTTCGGTGGGCTCAGCATCCTTTGGGGCTTGAGCATGCCCCAGCCCGGCTGCGAGGTCCCCGCCGCCCGCCTGCGCACCCTCCTTTACATCGGCCTTGAGCACAACTGGCTATATTGAGGAGCACCTGTATAATTCGTTTTTGTGATCGTTCAGAACAGGATCCGCAAGGTCCAAAAGCGCGATCGCTCTCTTGTTCCCTTCGACCAGGGCCGGATCCTCAACGCCATCCTGCGGGCGGCCCGCTCGGTGGGCGGGTTTGCCCAGGATCTCCTCCCCGGCATAAACGATAAGCTCTTCATGTTCGGCGATGATGAGCACATCGCGGAGTTCCTCTCCGATGTGGTGGTGATCACCCTCAACCGCGATCCCCGGCACTGGATCGCCAATTTCCCGCCCACCATCGAGGAGATCCAGGACACGGTTTTGCATGTTCTTCGCAGCTTCGGCCTGGTGACCGTGGCCGATGCCTACGAGTGCTGGCGGTGGGGGAAGTATTGGGTGCGGGCCGGAGCCATCACCATGGACCAATTCGTGGGGAACGGCTATCCCACGAAATTCCACGAGGAAACACTCCAGTGGAACCGGGCCCACGGCTGCGATACCGTGGAGGGCCTGAACGAGATCGTCCGCACAGGGAGGCTCAAAGAATTGATCGAGGCCGCCACCGAACGCTACGAGCGCTCCCTGGACGAGGCGGCCAAAAAGGTTATGCAGCGCCTGGAGGCGGGCGACGAGATCCGGATGATCTGGATCTCCGGCCCCTCCTCCTCGGGAAAGACCACCACCACGGTGAAGCTCACCCAACGCCTGGAGCGGGAGGGCCTCCACTTCCTCATGCTCAACCTGGACGACTATTTCTGGCCGGTGGTAGAGCACCCCACGGACTGGCTCAACGACCGGAACTTCGAAACGCCCGAGGCCTTGGATATTCAGCGGATCAACCAACATCTGCGGGCCCTTTTGGATGGGCAGACCATCGAGAAGCCCATCTACAGCTTCAAGGAAGGGAAACACGTGGGGACGAAGCCCGTGCGGTTGAGGAAGGATCAGATCCTCCTTTTGGATTGCCTCCATGGTTTTTATCCGCCCCTCACCGCCGGGATCCCCAGGGAGAACATGTTCCGGGTGTACATCGAGGCGGCGAACATGTTGTATGAGGGGGATGGCACCACGGGGAGGCTCACCCAATTCACCGATGTGCGGCTGCTGCGGCGGATGCTTCGGGATGCGACCCATAGGAATCATCCGCCGCTGCACACCCTGCTTCACTGGCATTATGTGCGGGCCGGGGAGCTTTTCTCCATCATCCCCCTCATGGGCCTGGCGGACCACATGATCCAAGGGGGGATGCCCTTCGATTTGCCGGTCCTGAAACCCTTCTTCGTGCCGGACGGGATTTGGCCCAGGCCCGAGGAGCTCGCTCCTTATAGCTCCTTTTTGGATGCCCAGATCCGCTACCGGCGGATCACGAACCTCCTTTCCCAGATCGCCGGGCTCACGAGCTGGGAGGTCCAGGATTACGCCCTCATCCCCGGCGACCACCTCGTGCGGGAGTTCATCGGCGGAAGCACCCTGCAAATCCCCCACAACGAGTAAATTTCCCGCGCAAAAAGAAACCCCCTCCCCTTGGGGAGAGGGCGGGGGTGAGGGGTCTTCCTCAGAACCTCACTCCGAATCCGAAGCGGTGGGAAGGGGAAAGGAGGGGGTGGGTGAAGAGGGCGTAGTCCACCCGGTAATTCCCGAAGCTTGCGCCCAGGCCGAGGGCGATCCGGAGCAGACCACCTTCTTGCCGAAGCCCCGCGCGGATCTCGAACGCGCCCAGAGCCGACCAGCCGAGGCCCAGGGCCACATATTCCGAGGTCAGGTCCAGGCTGGCCAACACCCCGAACGGGCTCAGCCAGGCTCCCGCGAGGACGAACTCCGGGGAAAGCCCGCCGAAGGAGAGCTCCCGGATGACCAAGGCGGCGCGCAGCTCCCCAAACGGCGAGGAAAAACGGCCGAGGACGCCGATATCCAAGCCCAACGAAGAAGAGCCCTCACCAGCGATGTTCGTGCTCTGGTAGCGGAGGGCCACCCCGCCCAGGAGGGGGAAGCCGAGGTTTCGGAGGTCCAGGCCGAAGCCGGCGAGAAAGCCGAGCTGGGAATAGCCGAGGTTTTCCCCGGCGGAGGTCCCAAGGTAGCCGAGGCCCGCGCCGAAACTAGGCAGGGCCGCGCCCACGTACCCTGCGGCCACCCAGCCGGCGAGGACCGTGGAATCCACATTGATCCCGCGGATCTGGGCCAGCCCCGCCGGGTTATAGAGGAGCCCCTCCGCGCCCGCGGCCAGGGCGGCATAGGCCCCGCCCAGGCCCATGGCCCGGGCGCCCAGGCCCATATCGAAAAGCGAGACCTGAGCAAATCCCCCCATGCTCACGAGCACCAAACCCAACGCCAAAATGACTCTGCGCATGGTTACCTCCGCACGAGGATCTTGTAAATCTCGGTGCGTTTGATCTCTTCGCCCACCTTGGCCGTCACGTACATGAGGTAGAGCCCATTGGGGACGGGCTGGCCGTTGTCGCCGCGGAGATCCCAGGTGAAGGTGCCCAAGGGCACGGATTTTTCCCGGACGACGGGGCGGCCGGCCTGATCGAGGATGGTGATCTTGAGGTCCGTGGCCCCAGCTGGGGCGAAGATTTGGATTCGGCACTGGGTGCTGGCTGGGTTATCGAGGATGACCGCGCCGAACTCCACACCCGCGGGATGCACCACGATCTGGAGGGTCCGCGCCGCGCTCCATCCGGCATTGTTTTTCGCCCGCACGCTCACCGTGTAGGTTCCAGCGTTTTGGTAAACGTGGGTCACCGTGTTCTCTAGGGTTTTTTGGACGGGGGTGTTGTCGCCAAAATTCCACTCCCACTCGGTCACCGGGTCGTTGGCGGGGGCGGAGGCGGTGGCGGTGAAGGTCACCGTTTGCCCCGCCGCGGGGTAGGCGGGGTTGGCCGCTAAGGCCGTCACGGTCGGCAGTTGCTGCGGGGGAGGGGAAACGGTCACGGTCTTCTCCTTGCTCCCCTTGGCTCCGCGGCGGTCGGTGACCTCCAGCCGCACGGTGTATGTTCCGGCGGCGTTGAATGTCACCGTGGGGCTTTCCGCGGTGGAGGTGGAAGGCGTGGCGTTGGCCCCAAAGCTCCAGGAGTAGGTGAACGGCGCATCGGAGGGCACGTCGGGATCGGTGACCTTAGGGGTAAAGGTCACGGGTTGTCCGGCGGCCGGTTCCGCGGGGGACCAGGTGAAATCCACCGTGGGCGGGGTATTAGGGCGCAGGGACACGGTGATCGTTTTGGTCTTTGTGCCTTCCAATCCTTTTGCGTCCCGCACAAGGAGGGTGACATTGAACGTGCCGCCGTCGGGGTACTTGGTCTTGGCCGTCTCCGGGGGCCCGTTCCGCTCTACGTACCGCGGATCTGCCCCCTCGCCGAAATCCCATTTGGAGTAGACGATGGCATCGCCATCGGGGTCGGTGATCGTCCCTGGGGTGAAGGTGACATCCTGGCCGTATTGGGGATTGGCTGGAGTCCAGGTGAAGTCTTGGATCACCGGCGGGTTGTTGACGCCGATGTCGAAGGTGGTGCCTCGCAGGGCCGCTGTATCGCCGCTCATGGTGCCCTCGGTGTAAGAGAAAGTGGTCTCCAGGCGTACGGTCCGGCCGGCCACGGTCTTGTCAGGGCCGGCGAGGGTGATCCAAATCCAAACCTCCACCGTGGCATCGTCGGCCACGGTGTTGTTGGCGGTGGGGGTGATGGACACCCCAGAGGTGCGGAATTCCGTGAGGTTTGTGGTTTCCCCGAGAAGGGCCCCATTCTCTCCGGCAAGCCGCACCTCGAGCTTGACGAACTGGGTGTCGCTGGCTGTGCCCACGTTCTTCACCCGAACCCGGGTGATGGTGACCCCAGCTGTATTGGTATCCTTGTCCTCGAGCTTGATCTTTTGGGCCACAAACCGCTGGGTGGAGTAGACCGTGCGCGGATCGATGGCGATGTTCTCCACCACCTCAAACCCCGCGGGGTAAATGGTCACCGTCTCCGGATAAGTGACCGCCTCGGTGGCGTAAGTAGGTGGGCTTGGGGGGGAAGACACCGGCGGTTCTGCGCTCCCCACCCGGACCTCTGGTCGGATGGTCCGGCCGGTGGTGGCCAGGGGCGACACCCGGTACTCGATGGTGATGGTCGCTTCCTTTTCGTCGGCGACAGTGGTAGCGCTGACCTCGATCCAGCCGCCTGTGCGGAAGTCGACCCCCGACGGCCAACCGGAGCGGACCTGGGTGGTGCCCACCCACACCGTGAACCCCGCGATGTCCGCGGTCTCCGCGGTTCCCAAGTTCCTCACGTAGATGTGGGTGATCTGGACATTGCTTCCGTTGTAGTCCCGATCTGCCACCCAGACTTTCTGCGTTAGGCGCTCGCCGGGGTTGATCCCCAGTCCTGACGGGGGCGTGGATATCTCCTCGATTTCTTCAAGCCCAGCCCGGCGGATG
>JAGDVW010000002.1:11090-13320 GCA_023255835.1 Candidatus Acetothermia bacterium | reverse complement strand
GGGGGGTGTCAAGGGGCCTTGAAAAAGGAGGCCCAGAACTCAACGAGGGGCTTTTTCTTTCCCCAGGGCGCGGCGGGCTGCCTCCACCACGGAAGAAACGGAGATCCCCAGCTTCTCCAAAACCACTGGGCCAGGGGCACTGGCCCCAAACCGAGAAATCCCCACCACCACGCCATCTAGGCCCACGAACCTCTCCCAACCCAAGGGGCAGCCGGCCTCCACCGCTACCCGCGCCCGCACCTCCGCAGGAAGGACTTCCTCCCGGTATTCCTCCGGCTGGGCAAGGAAGAGCTCAAAGCTGGGCAGGGCTACAACGCGGGCGTTGATCCCCTCTGCGGCCAATTTTTTCCCAGCCTCGAGGGCCACATGGACCTCGGACCCGGTGGCAATGATGATAACATCAAGGTTTCCTTGGTGAGCCTGCCAGAGGATATAGCCCCCGCGGTGCAGATTCTCCGGCCCCGCGAGGTTTGTGCGCTCCAAAACGGGGAGATCCTGGCGGGTGAGGATGATGGCGGTGGGGCCGTCTTTGCGACGCAAGGCGGCGATCCAAGCCTCCCGGACCTCGTTGGCGTCAGAAGGTCTTATCACCACTAGGTTCGGAACGCAGCGGAGGTTCATGAGCTGCTCCACGGGCTGATGGGTGGGGCCATCCTCGCCCACGCCCACGGAATCGTGGGTGAACACGAAAATAACACGGGTGTGGCTCATGGCGGAAAGGCGGATAGGGGGCCGCATGTAGTCGGAGAAAACGAGGAAGGTGCCGCAGAAGGGGATCACCCCGCCGTGGCGGGCCATCCCCAAGGCGATGGCGCCCATGGCGTGCTCCCGCACGCCGAAATGAACGTTCCGACCGGAATAATCCCAGGGCCCGCCCACCGCGCCCTGGACCTCCCCGGGCTTCCCGGGAGCCTGAAAATCCCCCTTCCCTTTGAGCCAGGTGAGGCAAGAAGGGTTGAGGTCCGCTGATCCACCCACAAGCTCGGGAATCCGCTCACCCAGGGCTTGGAGGACTGCCTCCGAAGCCTTTCTGGTGGAGATTTTCGTCCCCGCGGCGAACACGGGAAGGCCCTCCTCCCAAGCCGGGGGGAGCTCGCCCTTCATGCGGCGGAGGAACTCCTGGGCGAGCTCGGGATAGGCCTCCCCGTAGCGGCGAAAGAGTTCATTCCATTTTTGCTCCTCTTCCTCGGCCCGCTCCCTGAGGCGGGCGAAGTGTTCCCGCACCCCCGGTGGGACGTGGAAGGGCGGCTCTTCGGGCCAGCCCAAATTCCGTTTGGCCGCGCGGGCTTCTTCTGGCCCCAAGGGGGCGCCGTGCGCATGGAACGTTCCGGCTTTCGTGGGGGCACCATACCCGATCACCGTACGCACGCAGATCAACGAGGGCTTTTCCCGCTCGGCCTTGGCCTCCCTGATGGCCACATCTATGGCCCCTAAATCGTTCCCGTCGGGAACCTCAAGGATCTGCCAGCCGTGGGCCTCAAAACGCTTGCGCACGTCCTCGGTGAAGGTGAGGGCGGTGGAGCCGGCGAGGGAGACGGAGTTTTGATCGTAAAGGACGATGAGCTTTCCGAGCTTTAGGTGGCCGGCAAGGGAGGCGGCCTCCGCGGAGATCCCCTCCATGAGGTCGCCGTCGGAGGCGAGGACGTAGGTGAAATGGTCCACGATGGGGAAGCCTGGACGGTTGAAGATCGCGGCGAGGTGAGCCTCGGCCATGGCCATCCCTACAGCGTTAGCGAAACCTTGTCCCAAGGGGCCGGTGGTCACCTCCACGCCCGGGGTGAGGCCGGCCTCGGGATGCCCCGGGGTTCTGCTCCCCCACTGCCGAAAATTTTCGAGCTCCTCAAGCGGCAAATAGCCGAAAAGGTGGAGGAGGGCGTAAAGGAGGGCCGAGCCGTGGCCGGCGGAGAGGATAAAACGGTCGCGGTCCGGCCAAGAGGGGTTTTTTGGGCTATGCCGGAGATGCCGGCTCCAAAGGACGTAAGCCATGGGAGCCGCGCCCAAGGGGAGCCCGGGATGCCCGGATTTGGCCCGCTCGATCATGTCCACAGCCAAAAAGCGCAGGGCGTTCACGCAGAGCTCCTCGAGATTTTTCATCGGCCCTCCCTTCCCAAACGTTTGGGATTATACGCGGGCTTTTCGCCATCGAGGCAAAAAAGAAAGGGAGCCTTGTCGGCCCCCTTTCCCGTGCCGTCCAAACCGGCGTTTACCGCGGCTTCACGTTCTTGGCCTG
>JAGDVW010000002.1:9139-10990 GCA_023255835.1 Candidatus Acetothermia bacterium | reverse complement strand
CCCTTTCCCGTGCCGTCCAAACCGGCGTTTACCGCGGCTTCACGTTCTTGGCCTGCGGGCCTTTGGGGCCCTGCTCGATGTCGAACTCCACGATCTGGCCCTCGCGCAGGGTCTTGAAACCCGGCATATCGATGGCCGAGAAGTGGACGAACACATCCGGTCCGTTCTCTTGGGCGATGAAGCCGTAGCCCTTGGCCTCGTCGAACCACTTCACTTTGCCTATGGCCATTGGGTGTTTCCCCCCTTTCTTCGAAACTCGACCGACTCCATGCGCCCCTACTGCTTGTTGGGGGAAAACCCCCAACAGCCACTTCGGATGGTGCACTTCGTACGGTCCTGCAAAAGCTACTATAGCCGATTCCCCAAAGAACGCAAGTCTTGCCTGGCTTGGGCAAGTGGATACACTCACTTTGGTATGGAAGAGCCCCGGGAGGAAGAGGAGCTCCTCGAAGCTGAGGAAGAGGTGGATATTTTGGGCCTCTATTTGGCGGAGGTGGCCCGGACCCCCCTCCTTTCCGAGGCCGAGGAAAAGGAGCTTGTTTGGCGGATGAAGCGGGGCGACCGCGCGGCCCGGGAGCGGCTCATCGTTTCGCACCTGCGCCTGGTGGTCTCCGTGGCCAAGGAGTACGGCGATACCGGCCTGGATCTCCTCGACCTCATCCAGGAGGGGAACATCGGGCTCATTGAGGCGGTGGACCGCTACGATCCCTCCCGGGGCGTGCGCCTTTCCACCTATGCCCGCTGGTGGATCCGCCAGGCCATCGGCCAGGCCATCGAAAAACAGTCCCAGATGATTCGCATTCCGGCGTATCTCTTTCGGGCCATCGTGCGTTTCCAAAGGCTGAAGGCGAGCTTTGGGGCGGAGGGGATCGAGGAAACGGAGGACATCCTCGTGGCCCCCGGCCTCACTCCCGAGCGGCTTTTGCGCATCCATGAGACCGTGGGCAACGTGGTCTCCTTGGATGTGCCCTTGGACGATGAAGAGAGCACGACCCTGGAGGAGCTCGTCGCCGACGAGGAGATGCCCGCGCCCGAGCGGGCCGCGGTTTTGGAGCTCTTTCGGGAGGAGCTTTTGGAGATGGTGGAAAAGCTTCCAGCCCGGGACGCTCAGGTTTTGCGCTGGCGCTACGGTCTGGAGGGCCCGCGGCCCCTCACCCTGGCGGAGATCGGCCAAAAACTGGGGCTTTCGCGGGAGCGCGTGCGGCAAATCGAAATGCGGGCCCTAAGGCGCCTGAAAGAAGCCTGGGGCGAAAAGGCCCTGGAGTTCTACCGCAAACTCCTGGCTTCCGCTTAGCGCCCCACAAGCCGGCGAAATTCCTCTTCGCTTAGGATGGTGATCCCGAGCTCTTGGGCCTTGCGGAGTTTCTCCCCGGGATCCGCTCCCACCACCACGTAATCCACCTTGCGGGAGACGCCCGAGGCCACCCGCCCGCCCAGGGATTCCACGAGCCGGCGGGCTTCCTCCCGGGTGAAGGCGGAAAGGGCCCCGGTGAAAACGAAGGTCTTCCCGGAAAGTGGGCCCTCCTTGGGCTTCTCCGCCTCGGTTTTCACCCCAAGCTCCTTAAGCTCCTGAATGAGTTTTCTGTTCTCCTCGTTCTTGAAGAAGTCCACGATGCTTTGGGCGATGCGCGGGCCGATCTCGGGGATCCCTAGGAGCTCTTCGTAGGTGGCATTGCTCAGGGCCTCCAAAGAGGGGAAGTGTTCGGCCAAGACCTCAGCGAGGTGCTCGCCCACATAGCGGATCCCGAGCGCGAAAATCAGGCGGGCCAAGCCCGCGTTCTTCGAACGCTCGATCTGTTCAAGGAGGTTCTGCGCGGATTTTTCGCCCATCCGTTCCAATTTGACCAAGTC
>JAGDVW010000002.1:0-9039 GCA_023255835.1 Candidatus Acetothermia bacterium | reverse complement strand
GTTCAAGGAGGTTCTGCGCGGATTTTTCGCCCATCCGTTCCAATTTGACCAAGTCCTCCTTTTTGAGGCGGTAGAGGTCCGAGAGTTTCCGAACTAGGCCGGTCTCCACAAGCTGGTCCACGAGTTTTTCCCCCAAGCCCTCGATATCCATGGCCCGGCGGGAGGCGAAATGCC
This sequence comes from Candidatus Acetothermia bacterium, assembly GCA_023255835.1. Lineage (GTDB taxonomy): Bacteria > Bipolaricaulota > Bipolaricaulia > Bipolaricaulales > Bipolaricaulaceae > DTER01. The sequence goes on along the minus strand of JAGDVW010000002.1, from coordinate 8,865 downwards.
GAATGGATTCTTTTATTCGCGCTGGACAGGAGAGGTTTTCGCAGCGGTAGGCCACTTCCCCCGGCGGCCGGATCACTGGCCCGCCGCAGGCTGGGCAACGCTCGGGCATCTTGAACTCCTTCTCCTCCCCGGTGCGCCGCTCGGGGATGGATTTCACCACCTCTGGGATCACCTCGCCGGCCCGGCGGACGATGACCCAATCCCCGATGCGGATGTCCTTGCGCCTGATCTCGTCCTCGTTGTGGAGGGTGGCCCGGGAGACGGTGGCTCCGGAGACCTCCACCGGCTCGAGGATGGCTACCGGGGTCAAAGCCCCGGTCCTTCCCACCTGGACCACGATGTCCAGGACGCGGGTGGTGGCCTCCTCGGCGGGGAATTTGTAGGCGATGGCCCACCGCGGCGCCCGGGAAACCTCGCCGAGGATTTCCCGCTGGGCAAAATCGTTGACCTTCACCACCATCCCGTCCGCCTCATAGGGGAGCTCATGGCGCATGGCCAGAAGCTCCCGATAGAAGGCCTTCACTTCCTCCAAGGTCTTGCACAGCCTCCAAAGGGGGTTCACAGGGAGGCCGAGTTTGGGGAAGGTGGTGAGGAGCTCCACCTGGGAGCGGATCTCGATCCCCTCGGCTCGGCCCATGGCGTAGAAGAAGATTTTGAGGGGGCGGGAGGCGGTGATGTTTGGGTCAAGCTGCCGGAGGCTTCCGGCGGCGGCGTTGCGGGGGTTGGCGAAGAGGGGCTCGCCAGCCCTCTCCCGCTCCTCGTTGAGCTTGCGGAAGGCCTCCTTCTCCATGTACACCTCGCCCCGGGCCTCCAAAAGTTTTGGCACCTGCCCGTTCAGGGGGAAAAGGCGGAGGGGCACCTGTTTGATCGTGCGGAGGTTGCGGGTGACGTCCTCCCCCACCCGGCCATCCCCGCGGGTCGAGCCCACGGTTAATACCCCATCGACGTAAACGAGCTCCACAGAAAGGCCATCCAGCTTGGGTTCACACACGTACTCCACGGGCTCGCCCCCGAGGATCCGCCGCACCCGCTCATCCCATTCCTCCAACTCCTCGTCGTTGAAGCAGTTGTTAAGGGAGAGCATGGGGATGGCGTGCTCCACAGGCGCGAATTCCTCGGCGGGCGGGGCCCCCACCCGCTGGGTGGGCGAATCGGGGGTCACCAGCTCCGGATACTTCTGCTCCAGCTCCAAAAGCTCGCGGAAAAGTTTGTCATATTCGGCGTCGGAGATGAGGGGCTGGTTCAAAACGTAGTAGTAATAGTCATAGCGCCGGATCTCCTCCCGCAGCTTCTCCACCCGCTCCTGAATCTCTTTGGGCACGCTCATTTCCGCTCACCTCCCCTTTGCCCTGGCGTTCCGCCCGCTCATAGGCCTCGATGATGGCCTTGACCAAGGGATGCCGAACCACGTCCGTCCGGTCCAGATAAACGATGGCTATGCCCGGAATCCCCGAGAGGATCTTTGGCACCTCGGCCAGACCGGAGGTTACGCCCACGAGATCGATCTGGGTGATGTCACCGGTCACCACCGCCTTGGACCCAAAGCCCAAACGGGTGAGGAACATCTTCATCTGGGTGTGGGTGGTGTTCTGGGCTTCGTCCAGGATGATGAAGGCGTTGTTGAGGGTTCTTCCCCGCATGAACGCCAAGGGAGCGATCTCCACCCGCCCGGTCTGAATGTATTTGTCCAGTTCAGGGGCGGGGATCATGTCGTAGATGGCATCGTAGAGGGGGCGAAGATAAGGGTTGACCTTTTGGAAGATGTCGCCGGGAAGAAATCCCAATTGCTCCCCGGCCTCCACCGCCGGCCGGGTGAGGATCAGCCTCTTCACCTTGCCCTGTTGGAGGTAGCTGAGGGCCATGGCCACGGCCAAATAGGTCTTCCCCGTGCCCGCCGGGCCGATGGCGAAGACAACGTCGTTCTCCTTGATGGCCTCGATATAGCGCTTCTGCCCAGCGGTCTTGGGCCGAATGGCCTCGCCCCAGTGGGTGATCTGGATGACGTCGGTGAGGACCCCGGTGAGGTCGCCGCCCTCCTCCACCTGGCTGATGAGGTACCGCACCTCCTCCATGGAGGGAATGCGGTTGGTGCGCGCGACCTCCACGAGCTTTCCGAAGATCTTCTCCAATTTCTCCACGTCCTCGGCCTCGCCCTCGATGAGGATGCGGTCCCCGCGGGCCACGATCTTGGCCCGGCTGAAGATCTGGGAGATCAGACGCAGGTTGCGGTTGTATTGGCCGAGGACGCCCAAAGCCACGTCCTGGCTAGGAAGGGAGATCTCCGCGGTCTTGCGCGCGATCTAACACCACCCCCTCGTTCAAGTTCCCCTCTATGCGCACGAGTTTCACCGGGACAATTGTACCGCGCTCCAGGGGCGCGGATTCCCGCACGCTCAGGCGGATGTAGTTCTCGGTGTGCCCCACCCAGCAAGGGCCCTCCTTCTCCTCCACCAAAAGCTCCAAGGGGGTGCCGAGGAAGCGGGCGCGGGCTTTGAGAGACCAGCCCTGGGCCAGGGTTGCGAGCTCCGAGCTCCGCCGCGCCGCCTCCTCCTTGGATACCTGCTTGGAGAATTTGGCGGCGGGCGTCCCCGGCCGCGGCGAGAACCGAAAGATGTGGAGGTTCAGGGGCTCCAAACCCTCCAAAAGCTCCACCGTTTTGGCGAAAGAAAGTTCGTCCTCGCCGGGGAAGCCCACCATCACGTCCGCGCCCAGCGTGGCCTTGGGGACGGTCTGCAAGAATTTCCGGGCCTTTTCCGCGTACTCCGCGGCGGTGTAGGCCCGGCCCATGGCCGAAAGCACCCGATCGTCCCCGGATTGCAGGGGCATGTGGAGATACGGGCAAAGGCGGGGCTCGCGGGCAAAAAGGGAGAGGAGCTCCGGGGTGAGGCCCTCGGGGTTTAAGGAGGTAAGACGATAGCGCACGCCCTTCACCGAAAGGAGTTCGCTCAAAAGATCGGCCAAACCCGGGCGCTCCGGAAGGTCCAGGCCATATTGGGCCAAATTTATCCCGGTGATCACGATCTCCCGGTGCCCAGCCTCCGCCAGGGCCAGGGCCTCCCGGCGGGCCAACTCCGGGGATTTGCTGCGCAAGGGGCCCCGCACCTGCCAGGTGCGGCAAAAGGTGCAGGCTTGGGTGCAGCCGTCCTGGACCTTGAGGAGAGCCCGCGCCCGGGGAAACGGCCCGCGCACCATTTCCCCGTTTAGAGCCGGCCAATCGCCCTCAGGAAGGCTGGCCCCGCTCAAGTAAGCCTGGATGATCTGGGGAAGACGGGCCTTGTCTTTATTCCCCACCAAAAGGTCCGCCCCGGCCCGCAAAAGGCCGGCTTTCGCCCCGTCCACCCCGCAGCCCACCGCCACTATCAACGCTTCCGGGTGTTCCCTCCGCAGCTGGGCTATGAGCTTGCGGGATTTGCGATCGGCCAAGGCGGTCACGGTGCAGGTGTTGACCACGTGGATTTCCCCAGCACCGGGGATGGCCTCAAGCTTTTCTTTCAGGTACTGGGCCTCGTACTGGTTGACCCGGCAGCCCAGGCTGTGCACGAAAGCCCTCATTTTTCGGTGTGGCGTTCCACCGTGAAACGGTAGAGTTTACAGGGCTCGTGAGGGGAAAGGCCGGCCTTCATTTTAGCGATGCGGAGCTGCTCCTCCACCGTGCTTACCCCCGGCAAATCCGGGAGAAGGAGTCCCCTCCGCCAGCCCTTCTCCACGATCACCCCGTAGCGTTTCGGGTCCAAGTCGTCTTCGGTGCACGGCTCCGGCGGGGAAAGGACATCCACGGTGAGGGAGAGCTCCGGAAGCTCCTCCGGCCGCACCGGGGGGAACCGCGGGTCTTCAGTGGCCGCGCGGATGGCGTTCTCGATGATCTCCTGGGCCAAGTTTTCCTCGGTGGGGAGGTATGTGCCGATGCAGCCGCGCAATACCCCGTGCTTTTTCAGGGACACGAAAGCCCCGGCTCGGCGGGAGAGGAGTTCCGGGGGAAGATCCGGGGGCGGCTGGATCCGCCGCCCCTCCCGCACCCAGGCCTCGATGGCCGATCGCGCCAAACTCACATATGGATCGCCCTTCATCGGGAAGCTAGCCTATCCTTCACCCTAAAAAACGCAACCTCCCTTTGGCAAGATCCGCGCTTTGCGCTAATTTATCCTCAATGCGGCGCGTTTTGATCGTGGCCGGGTTGGTCCTCATCGGGCTGGGATTGGCTTTGTATTTCACCCTCAGCCGCACCGAGGTCTCCCGTTCCTTGGCCCAGGGAAAGCCCGTGCGTATCCTTTGGGCCCTGCGCCTCCTTCCCCAGGATCCGCCGGATTTGGCCGTGGCCATCACCCTCCTTCCCCGCGGGGAAGTGCACTTCCTCCTCATCCCCGGGACCTTGGCCGTGCCCACACAAAGCGGCTGGTCCACCCTGAGCGCGGTCTACGCCGCCGAAGGGCTCAAGGGATGGGGCCAACGCCTCTCCTCCCTCTTGGAGTTCCCCTTCCTTTGGGCGGTGGAGGTGGGGCCAGGGGACTGGGACAAGCTCCTGGAGAGGGCCGGGGGCGTGGTGGTCCGCCTTGAGGAGCGGTTGATTTACCGAGAGGAGGCCGGGGGCCTCAGCCTGGACCTCCCTGCCGGCGAGCAGCTCCTCTTTGGCCAGGATGCCCGGGAATTTTTGGCCTATGGGGTGCGCGGCGCTGGCGACCCCGCAATCCCCCTTGTGGCTGGTTTTTTCCGGGACCTTTTGGACCGCATTTGGGCCAAGGGGAAAAGCGTGCTTCCGAGCCTGCAAATGGATAAAACTTGGGAAATCCGGGAATTTTGGCGCCGTGCCCTCTCCCTACCCGAGGAGAAAGTCGCCTTGGAGACGTTGCCCATTGTGGCCGAAGATTCCCGCCTCATGCCGGATTTTGTGAACGTGCGAAAGCTTGAGGGGAGGGTGGTCTTGGGCCGGTCCTTCCTCACCAGAGACGAGGTAAAAGTTGTGGTGCTGAACGGGACCCGGGAGCGCTTTTTGGCCACAAAAGTGGCGGGCTGGCTTTCCGCGCGGGGGTTCAAGGTGGTGGGGGTGGGCAGCGCCGACCGCTCCGATTACACCAAAACCTTCTTGGTGGTCGGCAAAAACGGGGAGGAAAAGGCCAGCCTCTTGCGCCAAGTTTTGCCCAAGGATTTGGTGGTCACCACCGCTCAGGCCTTCGGGATGGAGAAGCTCGGGGGATGGCCCACGGGTGCGGATTTGGTCCTCGTTATTGGGGCAGGGTTTGAGGTGGGGGGCTGAGATGGAACTCCTTTCCCGGGCGGCAAGCCTCATCCTCGAGAAGAAAGGGGATCGCCTGGCGCTCATTGATCTGCGGGAGACCTCCATCCCCACCGACTTCTTCCTCATCGCCGAGGGGGAAAACCCCATCCATGTGCGGGCCATCGCCGAGCACCTCATGGCCAAGCTCCCGGTCTCCCCCCGCCACACCGAGGGCCTGGCGGATGGCCGCTGGGTCCTCCTCGATTACGGGGACTTCGTGATCCACCTTTTCCCCCGGGAGGTGCGGGCCTTCTACGATCTGGAGGGGATTTGGCCGGATCGAGTTGTCGAGGGCTGGAGCCCCCCGGCCCCTTCGGTATAATGGGCCCTTGCCCGCCCAAAGCGCGGGCGTATAATTGGGGTGAATCCCGTGGTCCTTGACAAGTGAATAGGGCGTTCGCTGCGCAAGTATGGTAAGGGCGGACGGTGGATCCCTCGGCAGCCGGAGGCGATGAAGGGCGTGGCCAGCTGCGATAAGCCCCGGGGAGCCGCTGAGCAGGCTATGATCCGGGGATTCCCGAATGGGGAAACCCACCGTGCCGTCGAGGCACGGTATCCAGGGCCGAAATTCCGAGTAAGCCCTGGAGGCGAACCCCGCGAAGTGAAACATCTCAGTAGCGGGAGGAAGAGAAATCAACACCTGGCTCCCTCGGGAGCCAGGCGCGCCCGCCAAAAGCGGGCGTGGAGATTCCCCTAGTAGCGGCGAGCGAACGGGGAGGAGCCCAAACCTCACGGGTGCAAAAGCCCGCAGGCGTTGCTCGTGGGGGGTAGTGGGACGGCAACGGGGAGGGCTGCGGACCTCCCAGGGAGTCAAAAAAGCCTCCTCTAGCCGAACAGCCAGCAAAGCCACTGGAAAGGGCGACCGGAGAGGGTGATAGTCCCGTAGGCGAAAGGGGAGGCTCTCCCGGGTTGCTGTTCCCAAGTAGCGTCGGACACGGGGAATCCGGCGCGAATCTGGGGGGACCACCCTCCAAGGCTAAACACTACCGGCTGACCGATAGTGGACCAGTACCGTGAGGGAAAGGTGAAAAGAACCCCGGGAGGGGAGTGAAATAGAACGTGAAACCGTCCGCTCACAGTGCAGTGGTAGCCGGGCTTCTCCCCCGCAAGGGGGCGGAACCCGGTGGCCGCGTGCCTTTTGCAGTATGAGCCGGCGAGTCGTGCTCGGTGGCGAGGCTAAGCGGTTCTTCCGCGGAGCCGTAGGGAAACCGAGTCCGAAAGGGCGACCAGTCACCGGGCGCGGACCCGAAGCCAGGCGATCTACCCATGGGCAGGGTGAAGTGCGCGTAACAGCGCACGGAGGCCCGAACCGGTTGGTCGTGCAAAGCCATCGGATGACCTGTGGGTAGGGGTGAAAGGCCAATCGCGCCTGGGAATATCTGGCTCTCCCCGAAATGGCTTTCGGGTCAGCCTCACGTGCAGGCGGCCGGGGGTAGAGCACTGGCTGGGGAAGGGGGGCAACTCCCGACCCCAATCAAACTCCGAATACCGGCCGCTGGTCCGTGGGAGTGAGTCCATGGGGGATAACCTCCGTGGACAAGAGGGAAACAACCCTGACCACCAGCTAAGGCCCCGAAATCCGGGCTAAGTGGGGAAGGCGGTGCGGCCGCTCAGACAGCGGGGAGGTTGGCTTAGAAGCAGCCATCCTTTAAAGAGTGCGTAACAGCTCACCCGTCAAGCGGCTGCGCGCCGAAAATGTAACGGGGCTAAGCCCGGTGCCGAAGCTGTGGGTGGGACCGCGAGGTCCCGCGGTAGGGGAGCATTCCGCAGTAGGGCGAAGCCGGGTCGCGAGGCCCGGTGGACGAGGCGGAAGAGAGAATGCCGGCATGAGTAGCGAGAGGCGGGTGAGAATCCCGCCCACCGAATGCCCAAGGTTTCCTGGGGAAGGCTGATCCGCCCAGGGTCAGGCGGGACCTAAGCCGAAGCCGAAAGGCGTAGGTGATGGGTAGCCGGTCAACATTCCGGCCCCTCCGGACCCGCGCCACGAGCGAAGGGGGGACGCCGTTGGACCCTCCCCGCGGGCTCACGGCCATGCCCGTCCAAGCGTCAAGCCAGGGGGGATAGGTAAATCCGTCTCCCCGAAACCGCTCTGTCCCGCCCGCTGAGGGTGGGGCGGGGCGAAAAGGCGAGGCGTGATGGCGAGCCCCGTTTGGGGCGAAGGGGGAACGGTTCAGCGGCCGAGAAAAGCCTCTAGCCAGCTGGTCCGGAGCCCGTACCGCAAACCGACACTGGTGGGCAGGGGGAGTACCCCAAGGTGGGCGAGCTAACCCCGGTCAAGGAACTCGGCAAAATGGCCCCGTAACTTCGGGAGAAGGGGTGCCCTTGGGGTTGTCGGGGATGACCCAATGGCCCTGGGGGCCGCAGAGAATCGGCTGGGGCGACTGTTTACCAAAAACACAGGTCCCTGCTAACCCGTAAGGGGATGTATAGGGGCTGAAACCTGGCCACTGCCGGAAGGTTAAGGGGAGGGGTGCAAGCCCCGAACTGAAGCCCCGGTGAAGGCCGGCCGTAACTATAACGGTCCTAAGGTAGCGCAATTCCTTGTCGGGTAAGTTCCGACGCGCATGAAAGGAACAACGACTCCAGCGCTGTCTTGACCGGGGGCTCGGTGAACTCGAAGCATGGGTGAAGATGCCCATGACCCGCGGTGGGACAGAAAGACCCCGTGGAGCTTTACTGCAGCTTGGCGTTGGGTCCTGACATCCACTGTAGAGGATAGGTGGGAGGCTGAGAAGCAGGGGCGCTAGCCTCTGTGGAGCCGCCGGTGGAATACCACCCTGTGGCTGTTGGGGCCCTAACCAGGGGCCGTGACGAGCGGTTCCGGGACAGCGCTAGGCGGGCAGTTTTGCTGGGGCGGCAGCCTCCTAAAGGGTAACGGAGGCGCCCAAAGGTCCCCTCAGGCGGGTTAGCGATCCGCCGGTGAGTGCAAGGGCAGAAGGGGGCCTGACTGCGAGGGGGACACCCCGAGCAGGGGCGAAAGCCGGGCCTAGTGACCCACCGGTTCCTCGTGGGAGGGCCGGTGATCAACGGATAAAAGCTACCCCGGGGATAACAGGCTAGTCTCCCCCGAGAGTTCACATCGACGGGGAGGATCGGCACCTCGATGTCGGCTCACCCCATCCTGGGGCTGCATCAGGTCCCAAGGGTCGGTCTGTTCGCCCGTTAAAGGGGTTCATGAGCTGGGTTCAAACCGTCGTGAGACAGGTTGGTCCCTATCTACCGCGGGCGCAGGAGGCTTGAGGGGGTCCGTCCCTAGTACGAGAGGACCGGGACGGCCGAGCCGCTGGCGTACCAGCTGTTCCGCCCGGAGCATCGCTGGGTAGCTAAAGCTCGGATCGGATAAGAGCTGAAGGCATCTAAGCTCGAAGCCGACCCCAAGATGAGGCCTCCCCATCAGGGCCCGGGGAGACCACCCGGTGGATAGGCCGCAGGTGGAAGCCCGGCAACGGGTGGAGCCGAGCGGTACTAATCGCCCGAGTGGCTTGCGCAGCGGACGCCCTGTTCACTTCTCAGGACCACGGGCGATTCCAGGCGGCAGATAGCGGCGGGGAAACACCCGGTCCCATCCCGAACCCGGCAGTTAAGCCCGCCAG
>JAGDVW010000089.1:13314-14497 GCA_023255835.1 Candidatus Acetothermia bacterium | reverse complement strand
GCCACGGACAACTGCGATCCGCAGCCCCAGGTCTGGTGCACACCGTCGGGCGGGTGGTTCTCCGAGGGCACGACTTGGGTTACTGTGGAGTACGGGGCCCGGGATGCCTTGGAAACGAAACCTCGCGGACCTATACGTTCCCGGTGGCGGTGGTGCGCATAAACGACCCGCCCGTGGCTCGCCCTGATTCCGTATATTGCGATGGATTTTGCAGCATTCCTGTGCTCGCAAACGACTACGATCCCGACGGCGATCCCATAACCCTTCTCGATGCCCATGCCCAATGTGGCACGGCCTGGGTTTCTGGAAGCACGGTGTACTACACCACTGCCGGTTGGTCCTGCGCCCAGCCGCCCGGGCCGGGGATGACGGACACCATCACCTACGTCATCACTGACGGCTGTCTCACCGCCACCGGAACGGTGACGGTACACATCACTTGCCAAATTTGTCCGTTGGCGCTTCCGCCGGGAGGTGGGCCATGAGGTGGGCCTTTGCGGTTCTTTGGGCCGGGGTGGCGTGGGCTGCCCCGGCCTCCCTTGCTTGGAAAGCGAACCTCTCCCTCACTTTCCCGACGGCCACGTTCGCTTTTTCTTCGGAGCTGGAGCTGGCGTGGGCCATGCCCCTTTGGGCTTGGAAGCTTGGGGTTTCTGTGGAGGACGGGGTTTGGAAGAAATTTCTCTTCTCCGGCTCGGGGAAGGCCGGCTATCTTGAGCTTTTTCCCGGGGTGGAGTTCGACCCACAAACGCCGAGATTTTTGGCGGCGAGCGTGACCGGAAGAGTGCCGTGGGGAGGGGGAAGCCTTGTGGGGGTGGCGAGGCTCGAGGAGGACGGATTCGGCTGGGGGATTTCCTACATGGGCAGCAGAAACGAGCCCATACAGAGGCTGCGGCTTAGGTTCAACCTCAAGCGCTATGCGGATGAGGTCCTGGAAAAGAGTTTTGCGCCCTCCTTTTCCTTCCTGGAAGCCTGGCTCAGGATACCGTTGGATTGTTGTCTTCGGGATCTTTCCCTGCGGTTTTCCCTTGCCAAAGGCGGTTTTGAGAGGCTAAGTTTGAGCCTTCGTTTTCCCGAAGAACTTCTTTGCGGGCTAAGTTTTTGGGCCAACTTCATCGTCGATGCGGAGGGGAAAGAGGCCCTGATCCTTCCCAGCCTCGCTTATACTCCTCCTGCGGGGGTGGTC
>JAGDVW010000089.1:11309-13214 GCA_023255835.1 Candidatus Acetothermia bacterium | reverse complement strand
GGAGGTCACATGGGCAAATACGATTTCGTTGTGGCGGAGCTGGAGAACCTCAAGGCCCAGGGGATGTACAACATCATCCGCACCATCGAAAGCCCGGTGGGCGCCTGGACCGTAGTGGATGGAAAAAAAGTCCTCAACATGTGCTCCAACAATTATCTTGGGTTCGCCAACGATCCGGAGCTGAAGAGGGCGGCGATTCGGGCCATCGAGGAGTACGGGGTGGGGCCGGCGGCGGTGCGCTCCATCGCCGGCACCATGTCCCTCCACCGCGAACTTGAGCGCAAGCTCGCGGAATTCAAGGGCTGTGAGGACGCCGTTACTTTTCAGTCCGGTTTTTGTGCGAACCTGGCCACCATCCCCCTCATCGCCGGAGCGGGGGCGGTGATCTTCACCGACGAGCTCAACCACGCCTCCATCATCGACGGCTGCCGCCTCACCAAGGCTGAGCGCGTGATCTATCCCCATCGGGACGTGGATTTTCTCGCCAAGGCTTTGGAAGAAAGAAAAAATGCTCCGGTGAAGCTCATCGTCACCGACGGCGTTTTCTCCATGGATGGGGATCTTGCGCCGCTTCCGGAGATCGTAGAGCTGGCTGAGCGCTATGAGGCCATCGTGATGGTGGACGATGCCCACGGTGAGGGGGTTTTGGGTTCCCATGGCCGGGGGATCGTGGACCACTTCGGCCTCCACGGCCGGGTGGACATCGAAGTGGGAACGCTATCCAAGGCCTTTGGAGTGATGGGCGGATATGTGGCGGGGAAGCGGGAGATCGTGGAGTTCCTGCGCCAGCGGGGCCGGCCATTCCTCTTCTCCAGCGCCGCTACCCCCGCCGATGTTGCTGCCTGTATCGCCGCCGTGGACATCCTCATGCGCTCCGAGGACCGCGTCAAAAAACTTTGGGAAAACACCCGCTACTTCAAGGCCAAAATGGTGGAGCTCGGCTTTGATATCGGGAATTCCCAAACCCCCATCACCCCGGTCATGCTGGGCGAGGCCCAAACCGCTTGGGACTTCTCCAAGATGCTCTTTGAGGAGGGCGTGTTCGCCCAGGCCATCACCTATCCCACCGTGCCCAAAGGGAAGGCGAGGATCCGGGTCATGGTCTCCGCCGTCCACACCAAAGAAGATTTGGATTTTGCCCTCGACGCCTTCTCCAAGGTCGGGCGAAAGCTGGGGGTCATCTAAAGTCCGAGCTCCCCGGCGATCCCCTTCATCGCGGAGAGGACGATCTCCACAAACGAAGGGAGGTCCAAACCAAGCTTTTGGCAGAGGGCGATGTCCTCGCGATTGGCGGAGCGGGCGAAGCTTTTCTCCTTGTAGCGGTTGAGCACGTTTTGGGCGGTTAGGCCAGAAAGCCTTTCCGGGTGCACCAAGGCGGCGGCGACGATGAGACCGGTCAAAGGGTCCACGGCGGTGAGGGCGATTTCCATGGGTTTTTCCGGTTCTTTGTGCCCAGCATGGGCCAGGATGGCCTGGAGCACCTCTTCCTCGGTGAAACCCATTCCCCGAAGGAGCTCCACCGTGCGCTTCCCGTGGATATCCGGCCGATCCTTGGTTTCTTCATAGTCCAAATCGTGGAGGAGGCCGGCCAAAGCCCAGCGCTCGGGATCACCGCCGAGTTTTTCCGCCAAGGCCCGCATCCCCGCTTCCACGGCAAGCATGTGCTTCACCAAATTCCTCGTGTGCACCTTTTCTTCCACCAATTTCAAGGCCTCAGCTCGCGTCATCCTTCCCCCTTTTTCCGTATTCACAAAGTTCCCGGACCGGACAAGCCGGGCAGCGCGGGTTCCGGGGCCGACAAAACTCCCGGCCGAGCCTGATCAGGTTCAAGTGCAGAGGATAAGCGCGGCCCCTGGGCACCAAGGGAGCCAAAGCCTCGTGGGGATCGCCCCGACCATCCCAAAG
>JAGDVW010000089.1:0-11209 GCA_023255835.1 Candidatus Acetothermia bacterium | reverse complement strand
AGCACGATGTACGCCGTCTTCTTCCCCACCCCGGGGAGGGAAAGGAGCCACCTTTCCGCCTCTTCAGGGGGAAGCTCCGCCAGGAAATCGAGGGCAAATTTCCCTCTTTCTTTTCGGATGCGCCGAAGAACTTCCTGGAGGCGCTGGGCCCTTTGCCGAAAAAGCCCAGCCGGGCGAATGGTCTCCGCCACCCTTTCCACCGGGGCCTCCAGGATTTCCTCCCATTGAGGGAAGCGTTCCCGCAAAGCCCGGTAAGCTTGGTCCCTATTGCGGTCGGAGGTGTTCTGGGAAAGAATCGTGCGAATGAGGAGCTCCAGGGGATCGTAAGCAGGCCTTTCTGGGTCACCGAAGGCTTGTTTCAGGCGTTGATCGATTTCCCTTAAAACTTCGGCCTTCACGAGCACCGAGGATAGAGGGAGGGGCGATCTTGGGCAAGGAAGGGTTACGGGAAATCCTCGAGGAGATCACGAAGCACGTGCTTGCGGAGCTTTCCCCGGAGCGGTGTTTGTCCCGTGCCGTGCGCCTCGAGGGTGAACGGCTTTGCGCCGGCCCTTACCGCTATGATCTTCGCCGCTTCCGCCGGGTGCTGGTGGTGGGCTTCGGGAAGGCTGCGGCCCGCATGGCCCAGGGCCTCGAGGAAATTTTGGCACCGCGGATCAGCGCGGGCTTCGTGGCCACCGCCGAAGGATATTCCGTTCCCACAAGGATCGTGGAGGTGGCGGAAGCCGGCCATCCTCTGCCCGATGAGCGCACCATCCGCGCGGCGATACGGATCGGGCAAATGGTGCGCGACGCCGGGGAGGACGATCTCCTCATCGTCCTCGTCTCCGGAGGGGGCTCGGCGTTGTTCGAGCTTCCCGCCGCGGGCCTGGCCCTGGAAGATATCGTCCGCACCACGAATCTCCTTTTGCGCTCCGGCGCCACGATCCAGGAGTTGAACGCGGTGCGAAAACATCTCTCCCAGGTGAAGGGTGGGAGGCTAGCTCGGCTGGCTTGGCCCGCGCACGTTTTGGGCCTGGTCCTCTCCGATGTGCCCGGCGACGATCTCAGCACCATCGCCTCCGGCCCTCTTTACCCCGATCTCACCACCTTTGCCCAGGCTGTGGAAATCCTGAGGAGACGGGGGGTGTGGGAAGAAGTTCCTTCAGCTGTGAGGGATTACCTTTCTCGCGGGGCTGAAGGTGGCCTTCCTGAGACCCCGAAGCCTGGGGATCCCTGGTTTTCCAAAGTCCGGCATGTAATCGTGGGCTCGGGGAGGACGGCCTTGGCCGCTGCCCAAAGGCTTGGCCACAAGATGGGATTCAGGGCCCTCGTCCTCACGAGCACCATGCGGGGCGAGGCCCGGGAGGCGGGGAAGTTCTTCGCCGGTTTGGCGGAGGAAGAAAGGGGCTTTGGCCGGCCGGTGCGGCCGCCGGCCCTCCTTTTGGCCGCCGGCGAGACCACCGTCACCGTACGGGGCAAAGGCCTGGGCGGGCGAAATCAGGAGCTCGCCCTCGCCTTCGCCCTGGAGATCCAGGGCCTTTCCGGCGTGGCCCTCTTGAGCCTGGCCACGGACGGGCGGGACGGTCCCACCGACGCCGCCGGCGCCATCGCGGATGGCGGCAGCTGTGAAAGGATGGAAACGGCGGGGATCGATCCCAAGGAGGCTTTGCTAAGGAACGATAGCTACCGCGCGCTTTCCGCAAGCGGAGACCTTCTGCGGATCGGCCCCACTGGCACGAACGTGGCCGATTTGGTGATCCTTGCGGTGGAAAGGAGGCATAGTGCTCAAGGCGAAAAGCGGAGCAAACCTTGTGGTGCGGCTTCAGGACGGGGAAAAACTTCCTGATGCCCTACGGGACTTGGGGGCCTTCGGGATGGTGGCCTGTGGGGTGGGGATGCTGCGGGACATGGTCTTCGGCTTTTGGGACGGGAAGCGGTACCGGGAGGAAAGGGTTTCCGAACCCGTGGAGCTTCTTTCCCTTCAGGGGAACATTGGGGAGGGACCGGAAGGCGTGGTGGTGCACCTCCATGTGGTGGTGGGGAGGGAGGGTGGTGCGGCCCTGGGCGGGCATCTCCTTTCCGCCACTGTGCACAACACCGCGGAGATATTGGTGGTGGAGGTGCCGGGGGTGCGACTGCGCCGGCGGCCGGAGCCCACTGGACTTCTTGGCCTTTATCCCGAGGGGGTTGAGGGAGGGGGGGCGCCGGGCTAAAAAAGAAGGGGCGAAGGTGGCGGAACAGGCAGACGCGCTGGCCTTAGGAGCCAGTGCCGATGAGGCGTGCGGGTTCGAGTCCCGCCCTTCGCACCAAGTTGGCCGGGGAGGGCTTTTCGCTATAATTAGTGTGAAGCGGGAATAGCTCAGGGGTAGAGCGCCACCTTGCCGAGGTGGAGGCCGCGGGTTCGAATCCCGTTTCCCGCTCCAGAGGATCCGCCGGGGTGGCGGAAGAGGTAGACGCAGGGGACTTAAAATCCCTTGAGCTAACCCAAGGCTCGTGCGGGTTCGAGTCCCGCCCCCGGCAGGAGCGGGGTGGAGCAGCCAGGAAGCTCGCCGGGCTCATAACCCGGAGGTCGTGGGTTCGAATCCCACCCCCGCAACCAGGCGGAGTAGCTCAATTGGCGAGAGCGCGCGGCCCATAACCGCGAGGTTCAGGGTTCGATTCCCTGCTCCGCCAGGTGGGGATGTAGCTCAGCTGGGAGAGCGCCGCGTTCGCAACGCGGAGGTCGGCGGTTCAAATCCGCTCATCTCCACCAAAAACGGGGCCTTTCGGCCCCGTTTTTTCAGGCAAGACCGAGGAGTTGATCGATCCTCTCCCGATCGAACCCCACCACGATCTCCCCGTCGATCTCCACCACCGGCACCCCGGTCTGTCCGGATTTGCGCACCATCTCCATGGCCGCGTTGTAGTCCTGGGACACGTCGATCTCCGTGTACGGGATCCCCCGCGCTTGGAGATAACGCTTGACCATCTGGCACCAGGGGCAGGTGGGCGTGGTATAAACGATCACCTCGTGCTCCTGGGGCATCATTTTCCCTCCTTTCTCAGCTCCGCTATGACCTTGGGCCGCAAGATCTTGGCCAGCTCTGGGCCCACCCGGAGACAACGACGGCGCCCCTTTTTCTCCCGCACCACAAGCCCAGCTTCCTCCAAAATCCGTAGGTGGTAAGAGAGGGCCGGCGTAGAGAGGCGCAAATTTTTCGCGAGTTCTTGGCAATTTTGCCCCTTTTTAGCGAGGAGGTGAGCCAAAACCCCAAGCCGCTCCGGGCTTCCCAAAGCGGCAAAAACCTTGGACCACCGCTCCAGGTTCTCGTTCACAGCCTGAATATACCTTGACGGCTGTCACTTGTCAATGTTTCCAAAACTGTGGAAATTTGGAGGAAAGGAGGACGCATGCGAGTTAAGGTGGTTTGGCAAGAGGGCCTGCGCTTCCTCGGACTCCCCCCTTCCGGCCACGCCGTGCTCATGGATGGGGCAAAGGAAGTGGGTGGAGAGGATTCCGCTCCCCGCCCCACGGAGCTCCTCCTCATGGCTTTGGGCGGCTGCACGGGGATGGACGTGGTTTCCATCCTCAAGAAAATGCGTACCCCACCGCGGCGGTTTTGGATCGAAATCACTGCCGAAAGGGAAGAAGCGCACCCCAGGGCCGTAAAACGCGTGCACCTCGCCTATTTTGCCGAGGGCGTCCCCGAGGAGAACCTCAAGCGCGCGGCGGAGCTCTCCAAGGAGCGCTATTGTTCAGTGGCCCATTCCCTTTCGGCTGAGCTCACCTTTTCGGTGCAGGCTTTACCCTAAAAGCTCGATAATCCTGTCGAGGTCCACATTTTCTTCGGTAAGGCGGGCCAAGAGGGCCAAACGTTCGGGTGAAATGGGGAAAGTGCGGCCCAGGAGGCGGTCGGCGGTCTCGGCCACGGTGAAGGTGTCCTGGGGGGCCACGGCCAGAGTTTTCCCATGCTCGTGAGCCTGGGCGGCGATTGCCCGCTCCGGCCGGATCCCGCCGGAAAGGATCACGGCCCGAACGCGGGGGAAGGAGAGGGCTGCGGCCTGGATATCGGTGCGATCGCCGGCGGTGATGACCACCAATTGGCCAGGGATCCGTCGCAGGTGCTGCAAAGCGGCTTCCGCTCCCATCGCCCCCACAAGCACCCTCTCCACCTCGGCTTGGAGATCGCCAGCCACCACCACCTCTGCTCCCAGGGCCTCCAGGACCTCGCTGATGCGCACGGCCTGGAGCCGGCGATGGAAGGGGATGGCCCCCAAAACGGGGATCCCCTCCTCCTCCAGGAACGGCGCAGCATAGCTTTGGACCTCGGAGAGCTCAGCTTCCGGGGAAACCGCATTCAGGACGACCCCCAAAAGGCGAGATTCCTCTCCGACAATTCGGGCTGCGGCCAAAATTCCGTCCACTGTGGGCTCCCCCCGATATTTGGCCACAAGGAGGATGGGAGCCGAGAGTTTCCCGGCCAAAGCCGGGTCGGATAGGCCCGAAAGGAGCCCACGGCCCACCCACTCCCGCCCCTCCAAAAAGAGGAAATCCGCGGAAACTGCCATGGCGCTCAAAATCCGATCCCAAGCGCCGATGGGCGGTCGCCAGGCCCGGGGAGCTTCCCCGGACAAAACGGGGACCAAATCCTCGGTCTTTTCCAAGCCCAAAGCCTCGGCCACCAGCTCCCCATCCGGATCCGCCGGCCGGCCGTGACGATAGGCCCGGGCCAGGCCCACCGGCTTTCGATATGCCACCTGAAACCCCCGCGCTCGCAGGACCTGGGCCAATCCCAGGATGACCACGGTCTTCCCCGCCTTCTCCTCCACGCTCCCCACATAGAGCTTTTTCATATCCCCTCCTCGGCGATGGTCAGCCGCAGGTCCACCGCCACCACCCGCTCTGGATAGCAAAGAATTGGGTTCAGATCGAGCTCCAAAATCTCCGGGTTTTCCGCAGCCAATTGCCCGACGCGCAGGATCACGTCCAAAAGCCCGGGCAAATCCACAGGGGGTTGTCCCCGCACCCCATAGAGGATTTTTTTCCCGCGGATGAGGTCCAAAAGCTCCTGGGCCTCCGCGCGGGAAAGGGGGGCCACCCCGAAGGCCACATCCCTCAGGACCTCCACGTAAACCCCGCCCAGCCCGAACATGAGGAGGGGGCCGAAGGTGGGGTCGCGAACCATCCCCAAAATGACCTCCCTCCCCGGGGGGAGCATCTCCTGCACATAGACCCCCTCGATTTCCGCCTCGGGGAAGCGGTGATGGACGGAGTTCAAAAGCTCCCAAGCCACACGGTCTGCCTCCTTGGGGGAGACGTTCAGGCGCACCCCTCCCAGTTCCGTCTTATGGGTGATCTCGGGGGACACGATCTTCAAAGCCACCGGAGTTCCAAGTTCTTGGGCGATGCGGCCGGCCTCCTCCGCATTTTCAGCTAAACCCCCCTTGGCGAAGGGGATGCCGTAAGCGGAAAGGATCTCCGCGGCCTCAAGGCCTAGGCGGACCCGCCCTTTGGCCCGGGCCTCGGCCAGGATTTTTCGAGCTTTCTCGCGGTCCACGGGGAACTTTGGCGGCTCTTGTCTTGGCCTTGTGCGAATTTCTGCGTATTTGGCCAAGACGGCCAATGCCCGCACCGCCCGGGCCGGATCGAAAAAGGAGGGGATGCCCGCGCGGCGCAGGATCTCCTCGGCCTCCTCCCCGAGTTCCCCGGCCATGAAGCTCACGGCCACGGGTTTGCCAAAGCGCTCCTTGGCCTCCGCCACGATCTCCGCCAACTCCGCGAACCGGAGGATGGCCACCGGGGCGGAGAGGGCAGTGACCATGTCCACGCCGGGGTCGCTCAGGACCAGCTCCAGGGCTTCCCGATATCTTTGGGCGTTGGCGTCGCCCAGGATGTCCACCGGGTTGTACAGGGCGGCCGCGGGTGGGAGGCGAGACGCCAGGGCCCGCACGGTGGACTCGCTCAACCGGGCCACGGTCAGGCCCTCCCATTCGGCCGCATCGGTGGCCATCACCCCCGCTCCCCCGGCGTTGGTCATGATCCCAATCCTTTTGCCTTTGGGCAGGGGTTGGCGGGCGAGGATGTAGGCGAAGTCGAAGAGCTCCTCCACGGTGCGGGCCCGGATCACCCCACATTGGCGGAAAGCGGCGTCGTAGGCATGGTCTGCTCCAGCCATGGTTCCAGTGTGGGAGGACACCGCGCGCGCCCCGGCCTCCGCCCGGCCGGCCTTCAAAACCACAATGGGTTTCTCCCGGGTCACCTCCCGGGCGATCTCCATGAACCGGGGGCCGTCGCGAATGCCTTCGAGGTAGGCCACGATAACCCTTGTCTCCGGATCCTCGGCGAAGGCCTGGAGGAAATCGCACTCGTCCAAAACGGCCTTGTTTCCCAACGAGACGAAATGGGAAAAGCCGAGCTTTTCCTTCCAAGCCCAGTCCAAAACTGAGGTGCAGAAGGCCCCGGATTGGGACATGAAGGCGATGTGGCCGGGCAAGGCCCCCCGGGGAGCAAAGGTCGCGTTCAGTCCGGCCCTGGTGGAGATGATCCCCAAAGCGTTGGGTCCCAGCACATTTAGGCCATACTCCTCCGCGACCCGCACAAGCTCCTGCTCCCTTTTTGCTCCCTCTGCCCCGCATTCCTTGAACCCTGCGCTGATGACCACCGCGTTCTTTATCCCCTTTTCCCCGCACTCCCGCAGGACCTTCACCACCTCATCGGCGGGGATGATGATGACCGCCAAATCCACCGGCTCGGGAAGGGCGGAGATCGTGGGAACACAGGGCCTTCCCATGATTTCCTGGTATTTGGGGTTCACGGCGTAAACCGGGCCGGGGAAACCTACGACGTTGGCGAAAAGGGCATGCCCCAATTTTCCAGGGGTAGCGGAGGCCCCCACCACCGCCACTGAGCGCGGGAAAAGAAGCCCCTCTAAGTTTCGCCTCATGGCCCTCGATCGTAGCCGACGTTCACAGAACTTGCACAAACCTTGCGAGGTTTTTCCAATAAACCTCCGCGAAAATTTGGGATGAAGCGAGAGCCCGCTTCCCTCCGGGCAGGGGCTTTTGGCCCCTGCCCCCTTCGGAGGTACCCTTTTATGGAGATGCGCACGATCCTGGTGGTGGAGGACGAGCGAGAGATCGCCCGGATGGTCCAGGCCTATCTTCTGCGCGAAGGCTACCGGGTGGAGGTGGCCTTCGACGGGGAAGCGGGCTGGCTAAAGTTTCGGGAGCTCAAACCGGATTTGGTCATTTTGGACATCATGCTTCCCGGGATGAACGGGTTGGAGCTCGCGCAGAGGATCAGGCGGGAGTCCACGGTGCCCATCATCATGCTCACTGCCCGGGCGGAGGAGGCCGATCGCGTGGCCGGCCTGGAGATGGGGGCCGACGATTACGTGGTGAAACCCTTCAGCCTGAGGGAGCTTGCCGCGCGGGTGCGGGCTGTCCTGCGCCGGGCCGAGGGCGCCCTGCCCGCGGAGGTGATCCACGCCGGCCCCTTCACCCTGGACCTCGCCGCCCATGAGGCCAAGCTCGGCGAAAAAGTTTTGGATCTCACCCCCACGGAGTTCGAGCTCCTCGCCTTCCTTGCCCGCTATCCAAACCGGGTGTTCACAAGGAGGGAGCTCATCTCGGCCCTGCGGGACCGCACCTACGCCACCATCCCCCGCACCGTGGATTCCCACATCAAAAACTTGCGGAGGAAGATCGAGCCGGACCCAGATAATCCCGTGTACATCCTCACCGTGCACGGGGTGGGCTATAAGTTCAATCCGGCGGGAGGTGGATGATGTCCTTCCGATGGAAGCTCACGGGGGCGCTGGCCTTGGTGGCGGTGTTGGCCGCGGTGGGCACATATTTTTTGGCGGCCAAAGCCCTGGGCGATCGTTTCCAAGCCTACCGCCAGCAGGAGCGGGAGATCGCCGGCCAGGAGCTGGCCCAGCTCCTTGGGCAGTTTTGGGAGACGCGGGGGAGTTGGGCCGGCGTGGATCAGCTTTTCCGGGCCCGGGTGGAGGTCTATCTCTTCCGCCAGGGGCGCGCGGTCTCCCTCACCGGCCAGATGGGACGGTACCTCCTTTTGGACCGGGAAGGCCGGGTGGTGGCCAGCGGTGAGCCCTCCCTTCTGGGCCGCGATTCCTCCCTCGACCCTTCCCTCCGCGAGAAGGTTCAGCGCTACGGGATCCCCGTCGTTTCGGGAGGGAGGCAAGTGGGGACCCTTGTTCCCATCGATCCTGCCGTGCTAAGCCCCCTGGAGGAGGATTTCCTTTCCTCCGTGCGGCGGGCGGCCCTGGCCGGCGGGGCGGTGGCCTTGGCCATCGCCCTCCTCCTTGGGACCTTCCTGGCCGCGGAGCTCTGCGCCCCCCTTGAGCGCCTCATCCAGGCCACGGAGCGCATCGCCAAAGGTGATCTTGCCCATCGGGTAGTTGTGCGCACCAAAGATGAGATCGGCAAGCTCGCCGAGGCCTTCAACCGCATGGCTGAGGCCCTCCAGCGTTTGGAGGCCGCGCGGCGCCAGTTCCTGGCCGATGTGGCCCATGAGCTCCGCACCCCGCTTTCTGTGATCCGCGGGAACCTCGAGGCCCTCCTGGACGGGGCCTTCCCCCTAACCCCGGAATCCTTGGCCCCCGTTTATGAGGAAACCCTGCATCTTGGGGAATTGGTGGAGGACCTGCGGACCCTGACCCTCGCCGACACCGGACACCTCCCCTTGGAGAAGGAGGAGATGGAGATCGGGGAGTTGGTGGCGGAGGTGGTGGAGGCGGTGCGTCCGGTGGCCGCGGAGGAAGGAATCAAAATCGCCCTCGAACGGGAACCGAACCTTTTTGTCCTCGCCGACCCCCGCCGGATCCGCCAGGTCCTGGGAAACCTCCTCTCCAACGCGTTGCGCTTCTCCCCCCAGGGTTCCACCATCACGGTCTCCGCCATCCGTCAAGGT
The DNA here is from genome assembly GCA_023255835.1 of Candidatus Acetothermia bacterium. GTDB lineage: Bacteria > Bipolaricaulota > Bipolaricaulia > Bipolaricaulales > Bipolaricaulaceae > DTER01. The sequence continues at coordinate 2,316 of JAGDVW010000089.1, read as the reverse complement.
GCAGAAGCCTGGGTGAGCGTGCAGGACCAGGGCCCGGGGATCCCTGAGGAGGATTTCCCCCACATCTTTGAGCGCTTCTACAAGGCGGATAAATCCCGCTCAGAAGGGGGGACGGGATTGGGCCTGGCCATTGCCAAGGAGATTGTGCAGGCCCACGGTGGCCGCATTTGGGCCGAGAATCGAAACGGCGCGCGCTTCACTTTTAGCCTTCCTTTGATCACAAAAAGTTGAGCCCTTCCCTAGCCCTCTTTTAGTTGCCTTGCCTTCGGAAAAGTTTAAAATTTCGCCCGTATGCGCGGAAAGGACGCGATATATCACAGCCCGACCTTGGGCCGCTTGACTTTCCCCGAGGTGATCGGGGAGATCGTGGCCATGATGGCCTCCGCTCCCGCTGATCTCTTTTCCATCGTGGTGGGAACAGATTCCCAGACTTACTATGGTGAGGCGGAGTATGTGACGGCCATCGTGGTGCACCGGGTGGGGAAGGGCGGCCGGTATTTTTGGCGGAGGGTGGTGGAAAGGAAGCCCAAGACCCTGCGGGACCGGATTTGGCGGGAGGCCTGGCTTTCCTACGAGACCGCCCAGGCCCTGATCGAGGCCTTCAAGGACCGGGGGATCTTCGACTGTCGTCTGGAGATCCACGTGGACATCGGCCGCGGCGGCCGGACCCGCGAGCTCGTGGAGGAGGTGGTGGGAGCCATCCGGGGGAGCGGGTTCTTCGTGCGCACCAAACCCGAGGCCTACGCGGCCTCGGTGGTCGCCGACAAACACACCTAGGTCAAACTGAACCACCTTCGGCCCCATTTGTCCCTGCTCTTTTTGGGGGCTGAGCTAAATTGGCGATGTGCCTTGGCTTTCGGATCTCCTGGGAGGGGGACTTCCCCGCGTTTGGGTCAGCGGTCTGAGCTGGGATTCCCGGAAAGTTCAACCTGGGCACATTTTTTTCGCCCTCTCCGGAACAAAGGTCGACGGACATTCCTTCATCTCGGAAGCCATAAAAAACGGCGCGGTTGCCGTGGTGGGCGAGCGGGAGCTCTCCGGCCTTCCCGTTCCCTATGTCCGCGTGGAAAACGCCCGAAAAGCCATGGCCCAGGCGGCCTGCGCCTTTTACGGCCACCCCACAAAAAAATTGGTGACCATCGGGGTCACCGGCACAAACGGCAAAACCACTGTAGTACACCTCCTTGGCCAGCTCCTCCCCGATTGTGAGACGGTCACCACGGTGCGGGTGGAGGAGGAAGGGCTTTCCTGCGTGACCACCCCGGAGGCCCCGGACCTGCAGAGGCTCGCGGCGGGGGCCCTGGCCCAGGGGAGGAGATTCTTCGCTTTCGAGGCCTCTTCCATCGGCCTTGCCCAGCATCGGGTGGATGGCGTCCATCTTTCCTGTGGGGTCTTCACGAGCTTTTCCCGCGATCATTTGGATTTCCATGGCTCGATGGAGGCTTACCTTTCCGCAAAACTCCAGCTTTTCCGTCTTCTTCCCGAAGGAGGCCTAGCGGTGGTTTGCGCGCGGGCCCCGGTTTCCGCTGTGGCCAAGGCCGCTCCAAAGGCGCGCCTTTTGACCTATGGCCTTGGGAAAGGGGATGTTTTCGCCACGGATATCCGCTTCCGCCCCGAAGGGACATCATTCAGGATCTCAGGGAAATTCGGATGGGGCCGAGGTTTTCTGCCTTTTTTGGGGGTGCACAATGTGGAGAACGCCCTGGCCGCGGTAACAGTGGGCCTGGGCCTTGGCTTTCCCCTGGGGGAACTGTTGGCCCGGCTGGCGGAGGCGGGGCTTCCGCCGGGCCGCTTGGCCCAATTCCTCAGCCCCTCTGGAGCGAGGATCGTGGTGGACTTCGCCCACAATCCCGAGGCCTTGCGGACCATTTTGGCCGGGCTTCGCCCCAAAGCCAAGAGGCTCATCTTGGTCTTCGGGTGCCCGGGCGAAGCCGATCGAGGAAAGCGCTTCCTCATGGGAGAAATAGCCGGAAGGCTTGCGGACCTGGTGTTCATCACCACCGACAACCCGAAATCCGAGGATCCCCGAAGGATCGCGGCGGAGATCGCCGCGGGCGTGGCGAAGGTGGGCGGAACTTGGGCGGTGATCCTCGAGCGGGGCGAGGCCATCCGCTGGGCCTTGCGGTGCGCCGAAGCGGGGGATTGCGTGGTCATCGCGGGGAAGGGGCATGAGCGCTACCAGCATTGGGCCGACCGGCGCGAGGCTTTCTCCGACCTCCAGGTGGTTCAAGAGCTCGTGGGCGCTTCCCTAAAATAGCCCTCGATTGCGGAGAGCACCCGTTTGGCCACTTCCTCGGGATCCCCTTTCCCGTCCAC
>JAGDVW010000072.1:8853-14599 GCA_023255835.1 Candidatus Acetothermia bacterium | reverse complement strand
GCCTCTCTACGTGGAGGCCCTCACCTTCCGCACCCGGTACACGGGTACTTACACCTTCGCCGTCCATGACTTCAATGGTTACGGGAACTGGTGTTGCTCGGATGCCGTGGTCCGGCTCTACCGGGGGAGCACCCTGGTGGGGACGTACAAGGTTTGCGAGGCGGGCGGTGAAGAAGAAGGCGAAGGAGTTGTGTGGTGGAAGGTGTTCCAAGTCTCGGGAACCACCGTGACGCCGATCAACCAGCTCACCTCGGAGTTCCCAGGGCCGTATGGAGAGGAGTATTTCATCTCGGCGTCCCAGCGGAAGCCGGCGGTGCCTGGGCCCAATATCCCGCAGGGCGAATACGAGTACCAACCGAGGTGAAGGTAAGGGGGAGGCTGGAAGGCCTCCCCCTGTTTTTACGGGGGTGAACGGGGTGAAAAGGCTAAAAGCATGTTTTCTTTGTGCCTTTTTGCTCCTTCTCACGGGCTGTTTCCTCAAGGAGACCGAGACGGGCGGATGCTCCAGTTGCCCTTCCTGGGTGGAGGAGAAAGGCACGAGCGCTGTGGCTTTTGAAACGGTGGATCAGGGCGTCCACAGCGGGATCCGTGAGGCCCGCAGGTTGGTGATCAAAAATCCCGCGGATTGGGAAGCTTTTTGGCGCGAACACACAAAAGATCGTTTGTTCCCGCTACCTCTTCCGTATGTCAATTTTGCCGAAGAAATGGTGATCGCCTACTTCTTGGGCGAGCAGAAAACCTCTGGGTACACAGTAGAGATTTTTGAGTTGCGGGAGATGGAGGGAGAGATGCTTGTGCGGATACGGGTGACCACACCGCCACCCGGCATCCCCCTCTTGCAGGTTTTGACTCAACCTTTCCACATCATAAAGCTTTCTAAGCGCGATCTTCCGGTGCGGTTCGAGGTGGAAGTGTCTTCGGGCAAGGCGAAGCCCTAATGCATGGGCTTCGGTTACTGGAGTTCTCCGCAGGCTGTTGTTGCTTGACGACCTAACCGCCCAGGGCAAAATCAGAACGAGAAGGGAAGGAGGGAGAATGCGCAAATCCCATGTGAAGCTTTTCGTGCCCGGGCCCATCGAAGTCCGGCCGGAGGTCCTCCAGGCCATGGCTACCCCACAGATCTACCACCGCACCCCGGAGTTCCGCGAGCTCTACGCCGAGCTTCAGACGAAGCTCAAGAAATTCCTCTACACCGAGCAGACCGTTTTCCTATTCACTTCGTCCTCCACCGGGGCCATGGAGGCCGCAGTGCGCAATTGTGTGCGAAAAAAGGTCCTGAATCTCGTGAACGGGGCCTTCGCCAAGCGCTGGCACGAGATCACCAAAGAATGCGGCATCCCCTGCGAGGCCCTGGAGGTCCCCTGGGATAAGGCCATTCGGCCCGAGCAGGTGGAGGCCAAACTCAAAACCGGGGAGTTCGACGCGGTGACCCTCGTGTTCAACGAGACCTCCACTGGCCTCATGAATCCGCTTGCGGAGATCGCCGAGGTGGTGCGGAAGTTCCCCGATGTCCTCCTCCTTGTGGATGCGGTCACCGCCATGGGCGGGGTGAAGATCGAGTTCGACAAACTCGGCCTGGACGTGTGTTTGGCCGGGGTGCAGAAGTGCTTTGGCCTTCCGCCGGGCCTCACCGTGTGCGCTGTTTCCGAGCGGGCCTTGAAGCGGGCCGAGGAGGTGAAGCCCAAAACCTACTACTTCAACTTCCTGGTCATGCTCAAATCTCATCAGAAGAACGAGACCCCGGCCACGCCCTCTATCCCCCACATGTTCGCCCTCAACATGCAGCTCGATTACTTCTTCGAGGAGGGCTTGGAGCGGAGGTTCGCCCGGCACGAGGAGATGGCGAAAATTGTGCAGACCTGGGCCAAGAAGTACTTCGACATCTACCCCGAGGAGGGCTATTGGTCCAAGACCGTGACCTGCATCAAGAACACCCGGGGGATCTCCGTGGACGAGCTCAACAAAACCCTCATCCGCGAGTATGGGATGCGCATCTCCAACGGCTACGGGGACCTGCGGGAAAAGACGTTCCGCATTGCCCATATGGGCGACCTCACCCCGGCCGATATCTTTGGGGTCCTGCGGGCCATCGAGGAGATCCTCCATTTGGGCTAGGAGGGAGGGATGAAGGTCCTCGTTTGCGATCCGATCGATGAGAGGGCGGTGGCCCGGCTTAGGGAGGCCGGGCTTTCCGTAACGGTTAAGACGGGGATGAGCGAGGCCGAGCTTTCTGAGGAGCTCAAAAAGGGCTACGAGGCCATCGTGGTGCGCTCGGCCACGAAGGTCCGCAAGGCCGCCATCGACGCCGCGCCGGGCCTTCGGCTCATCATCCGCGCTGGAGTCGGCCTCGATAACATCGACGCCGACTACGCTAAAGAGAAGGGGATCGAGGTCCTCAACACCCCCAAAGCCAGCACGGATTCCGTGGCGGAATTGACCCTGGCCCACATGTTCGCCCTGGCCCGCTCGCTGGTTAGGGCCACGGAGACCATGCGCGAGGGCAAGTGGGAGAAGAAGGCCTTCCACGGGATCGAGCTCCAGGGGAAGACCTTGGGGGTGATCGGGATCGGGCGGATTGGCCAGGCCGTGGCCCGCCGCGCCCTCTGCCTGGGGATGAAAGTCCTCGCCTACGACAAATTCCTGAAGGAGTCGCCCATCCCCGGGGTCCGGATGGTCCCTCTGGAGGAGCTCCTAAGGGAGAGCGATTTTGTGACCCTCCACATCCCGCCGGATCCCGCGGGCCCGGTGATCGGGGCGCGGGAGATCGCCATGATGAAGGACGGGGCATTTCTCATCAACTGCGCCCGCGGCGGGGTGGTGGACGAAAAGGCCCTCCTTGAGGCCCTGAATTCCGGGAAGCTCGGAGGGGCTGGCCTCGATGTCTTCGAGGAGGAGCCGCCCAAAAATATGGAGCTCCTTCGCCACCCCAAGGTGACCCTCACCCCCCACATCGGCGCCCAAACCCACGAGGCCCAAGCCCGCATCGGCGACGAGATCGTGGAAATCCTCCTCTCCTGGGCCAAACGCTGATCCTTTCCCCCGGCTTTTTCGGGCGGGGAGGGGGTTGGGTGAGGGGACGAAAAGGAGCGAGGGATGGCCAAGATCTATCCGTTTCGGGGGGTTCGTTACAACCTAAAGGTGGTGGGCGACCTAAGCCTGGTGGTGACCCAGCCCTACGATCGCATCGGCCCCAAGGAGGAGGCGGGGTACCTTAAGCGTTCCCCCTACAACTTCGTGCGCCTGATCGGCACGAAAAACCCGCCAAAGGACGAGGCCGAATACCAAAAGAGGGCCGAGCTTTTCCGGGAATGGCTCGCCCAAGGGGTGCTTGTGCGCGACGAGGAGCCCGGGCTCTACCTCTACCGCGTGCGTTTCACCCACGAGGGAAAAAGTTTTGAGCGCTTGGGATTTGTGGCCCTCCTCGATCTTCGGGAAAGCCAGGTGCGGAAGCACGAGCGGACCCTGCGTGGCCCCAAAGAGGATCGGCTAAAACTTTTCCGCGCCACCGAAGCCCATTTGGAGCACATTTTCCTCCTCTATCGGGATCCGGAGAGGAAGGCCACCCAGGCCCTTCTTTCCGCGGTGGGGGGCCAGGCCCCGGGGATGCGGGCCAAGGACGACTTCGGGAATACCCACGAGATGTGGCATGTTTCCGAGCCCGGGGCCATCGAGGCCGTGCAAGAGGCCTTGGGCCCCCTTCCCGTTTACATCGCCGATGGCCACCATCGCTTCGAGACGGCCGGGATCTTCATGGAGGAGTGTTTCCAAAAAGGGTGGAAGCCCCTTGGGCCAGAAAGCTTCACCTCCATCCCCGTGACCTTGGTGAACGTGGCCGAGCCGGGCTGTGTCATCCGGCCGACCCCGCGGGTGGTGCATGATCTCCCGCGCTTTTCCCTCACCGAGTTCCTTCGGCAGGCCCGCGAGGATTTCGAAGTGGAGGAGCTTCCCAGCTTTTCTGCCGCCAAAGAGCACCTGGCCCTGGGGGTGGACCGGGGCGAAAAGGTGTTCGTGGCCTATGCAGAGGGGAAGTTTTACGGGCTCAGGCTCAAAAAGAAGCCGGAAGAGGTGGTGCCGGGCGAACATGCCCCGGCCTGGAAGCGCCTGGACGTGGCCATCCTCCACAAGGCCATCCTGGAGAAGATCCTCGGGATCGACGAGGAGGCCCTCGCCCGCGGGACAAACGTGGAATACACCCACACCGCCGAGGAGGCCGTAAAACTCATGGATGAGGGCAAGGGCCAGATCGCCTTCCTCCTCAATCCCACGCGGGTGGAGGACGTTTTGGCCGTGGCCGACGCCGCTGAGCCCATGCCCCAAAAATCCACGGATTTTTACCCGAAGCTCCTCTCGGGCCTTGTGGCCATGAAGATGGAGATCGCCAAACCCTGAGCTGCTTTGGAGGTAAGGCGTTTCCCGCCGGCGGGGCAAAGGGAGCGTGGCCCCGCGGAGCCCCATGGACTAAGCTTCTTTGGCCATGGCGGAGGAGCTCTCCCTCTACCGGCGGTGGCGTCCCAAGCGGTTTTCCGAGGTGGTGGGCCAGGACCTGGTGGTGGCCACCCTCCGGCGGGCCGTGGCCCTGGGGAAGCTCCACCACGCCTATCTTTTCGCCGGGCAGCGGGGCGTGGGAAAGACCACGTTGGCCCGCATCCTCGCCCGGGCCGCCAATTGCCTTTCCCCCGAGGACGGCGAGCCCTGCAACCGCTGCGCCAACTGTCTCCGGATCCTCTCCGGACAATCCCTGGATGTGGTGGAAATCGACGGTGCTTCCCACCGCGGGATAGATCAGGTGCGGCAGCTTCGGGAGGAGGTGGCCTTCCTCCCCGCGGGAAGCCGCTACAAGGTCTACATCATCGACGAGGTCCATATGCTCACCCAGGAGGCCTTCAATGCCCTCCTCAAAACCTTGGAGGAGCCGCCGCCCCACGTGATCTTCATGTTCGCCACCACCGAGCCCCACAAAGTCCCGCCCACGGTCCTTTCCCGCTGCCAGGCCTTTTGGCTTCAGCCCATCCCCGAGGAGCTCATCGCCAAGAAGGTGGAGGAGATCGGGCGGGCCGAGGGTTTTGTTCTTGGGGAAGGGGCGGCGGCTTTTTTGGCCCGCCGCGCCGGGGGGTCGCTCCGCGATGCCCTCGTCCTTTTGGAGCAGCTCGGCCGGGCCGGCCCCATCACCCGGGAGCGGATCGAAAACTACCTGGGTCTTCCCCCTCAGGCCCAGATCGATTCCTTCCTCGCCGCCCTTTTGGGAAAGGACGCGGATACAGCTCTCGGGATCGTGGCCGACCTTTCCCGCCGCGGCCGGGATCTTGCCCTGTTCGTGGAGGAGGTCCTGGCCCGGGCCCGGGACCGAGTGGTGAATGGGGAAGCGGATCTTCTGCCCTTCCTTTCGGATCTCGTGGAGCTGCGGGCCCAGCTCCCCCGGGCCTTCTCCCGAAAGCTCCATCTGGAGCTTTTTGTTTTGGAGAAATGCGGGCCACCCAAACGTCCCCCCGAGGAGGGCTCCGCGCCCGCGGAAGTCCAGGCTTCCGGCGCGCCGGGATCAGCGGCTTTAACGGCGCCTGCTCCGGAGCTGTCCTCTCCGCCCGCGGATGAACCCGACGTTGAACCGAAAAAGGGGGAGGGAGCTGGGGAGGAAGACCTTTGGGAAAAAGTTCTCCGGGCGGCCTGGGAGAGGCGCGCGGACCTTGGGGTTTTCCTGGCTCCCGCCCAGGCGGCTTACGCCGACGGGGTACTGCGCATCGTTCTCCCC
>JAGDVW010000072.1:6505-8753 GCA_023255835.1 Candidatus Acetothermia bacterium | reverse complement strand
GAGGAAGTGGCCCGGGAGTTTTACGATCCCCTTTTGGCTGTGGAGGTCCGCTATGCCGGGAACGATGGGCCGAAGGCCCTGACCTTGGAGGAGGCGGCCCGCCTGTTGGCGGAGAGCCTGGAAGGGGAGATCATCGAGCCATGATCCCCGCCGTTGAGGAACTCCTTTCCGCCCTTTCCCGGCTTCCTGGGATCGGCCGCCGTTCCGCCGAGCGCATCGCCTTCTTCCTCCTCACCAAACCCGCGGAGGCTGAGCGGCTCCTCCGCGCTTTGGCTGGGCTTTCCCAGATCGGCCGCTGTGCCCGCTGCCACGGGTTTTCCGAGGGCGAGCTTTGCCCGATCTGCCGCGATCCCTCCCGCGATCAAAAGACGATCTGTGTGGTGGCCCGGCCTTGGGAAATAGAGCAGATCGAACGCACCGGCGAGTACCACGGCCTCTACCACGTTTTGGGCGGGCTCATCTCGCCCGCCGCGGGGATCCGGCCGGAGGATCTCACCATCGACCACCTCGCCAGGCGGGTGAAGGAGGAGGGGACGGAGGAAGTGATCCTGGCCCTGGAGCCCAAGCTCGAAGGGGATCTCACGGCCATGCACATCCTCCGGATTTTGAAGCCCCTTGGGGTGAAGGTCTCGCAGATTGCCCAGGGGATTCCGGTGGGAAGGGATTTGGAGAGCGCGGACGAGCTCACCCTGGGCCGGGCCATCCGGGGCCGTACCCCCCTCTAGCCCAAACCCCTCTTTCCCCGGTATCCTGCACCTCGGTGGCCTATGCCTAAGGTGTGGGTGGAAAAAGCGGAAGTTTTCCTCTTTCGTTTTCAGCTGGAAAAGCCCTTCCGGATCGCTTTGGGGACGACCACGGAAAAGACGGAGATCATCGTGGCCCTGCACGATAACCACGGAAGGGTGGGCTGGGGTGAGGCTTCCCCAAGCGCCCTCATTTTGGGCTGCCCGCCCGATTCCGTTCTTGCGGCCCTGGATCTCCTCATCCCCGCCATTTTGGGCGAGGATCCCCGCCGCCTTCGTCACCTCGTGGACAGGCTGGACCGGGTTCTCCTGGGGAATGCCGCGGCCAAGGCCGCCCTGGATCTGGCCCTCCACGATCTTGTCGGGCAGATCTACGGCGAGCCCGTGTGGCGCCTTTTGGGCGGAAGTTTTGCTGAGCCGGTGGAAACCGATTTCACCGTGGGGATCGATGAGCCCGAAAAGATGGCCGCGGAGGCCAAGGCCCTGGTGGAGGCGGGCTTTCGGGCCATCAAGGTGAAGGTGGGCGAGGATCCTAAAAAGGATGTGGCAAGGGTGCGGGCGGTACGGGAAGCCATCGGCGAGGGGACGAAAATGTGGATCGACGCCAACCAAGGCTGGACCAGGACCCAAGCCGTTTGGGCTCTTTCGCGCCTGGCCGAATACGGGGTGGAGTTCGTGGAGCAGCCTATCCCCGCCTGGGATTTGGAGGGGATGGCCTGGGTGAGGCGGCGCTCGCCCATCCCGGTCATGGCCGATGAGAGCGTCCATTCCCCCCAGGATGCCCTGCGGGCAATACGCCTTGGCGCCTGCGACTACGTGAACATAAAACTCATGAAGGCCGGTGGCCTCCTTCGGGCCAAGGAGATCGCCACCATCTGCAAAAACGCTGGGGTTCTGAACATGATCGGGGGGATGGTGGAATCAAACCTCTCCGCCACGGCAGCGGTGCACTTCGCCATGTCCGAAGCCAACGTGGTCTTCCGCGATCTCGATTTGGGCGAGCGGCCGGAGGCGAAGCTCGTCTCCCGCGGGGGTTCGGCCATCCGAAACGGGCTCCAAGTCCTGGCCGACCCGGAGGCCCCGGGCTTCGGTTTCCTGGAGATCCGCAGAGAATGGCTTAAGCCTGGGCGTACCTACGCTTTGGGCGAAAAAATGAGGCGAGGAGAGTGAGGGATGGAGTTCGAAAGCCTTGAAGAATTCGTGCGGGAAAGGATGCGGAGGACGAGGCTTCCCGGGCTGAGCTTGGCCCTGGTGCGGGGCGATGAGGTCCTTTATGCCCGGGGATTTGGGTTTCGGGATCTAGAGCGGAGGCTTCCCGCTACCCCCTCCACCGCTTACGGGATCGGGAGCATCACCAAATCCTTCACTGCTCTCGCCATCCTCCAGCTCTGCGAGGAGGGGAGACTTTCTTTGGACGCCCCGGTGGAGGAATTTTTGCCCCTCAAGATAAGACCTTTTGGCGAGCCCGTTCGGATTTGGCACCTTCTTTCCCACACTTCAGGGAT
>JAGDVW010000072.1:2761-6405 GCA_023255835.1 Candidatus Acetothermia bacterium | reverse complement strand
ACCGGCGGGAGACCCTTGAGCCTGGCCACGGTGGAGGATTTCGTGGCCTGGCTGAACGGTGCTGGGGACTGGGTGGAAGCAAGGCCTGGCGAGCGCTGGTTCTACCTCAACGAGGGCTACATCCTCCTTGGCGGGATCATCGAGAAGCTCTCCGGGCTTCCTTATGCCGAGTACGTGCGGAGACGGATCCTCGAGCCGCTTGGGATGGAGAACACCGGGTTTTTGGGCGAGGAGTTTTTGGAGCTGGCCACGCCCTATGTGGTGCCCCAGGAGGGCCAGCCCAAGCCGGGGAAGATCCGGCCCATCCCGATCGGAAGCGACGGAGCCTTGGTGAGCACCGCTTTGGATCTGGCCAAGTACCTGGGGATGTGGCTTCGCCGCGGTGCACCCTTGGTGAAGCCGGAAAGCTATGCGGAGCTTGTCCAGCCGCGGGTTCAGATGCCCGCGGAGCCCCGCTTCCCCGAACCCGTGGGCCCAGCTTCCTACGCCCTAGGCCTTTCCGTGCAAAAATTCCTGGGAAGGACCTTGATCGGCCACGGTGGAAGCGTCCTCGTCTACACCGCCCACGTCGGGTTCATCCCCGAAGAGGGCGTGGGCGTGGCTGTTTTGGCCAATGGCTCAGGTTATCCCATGGCCCAATTCGCCCAAGCTGCCTTGGCTTTCGTTTTGGGCGAACCCTGGGAAAAGCTCCCCTTCGTGCAACTTGAGGGTTTGGCGGAGAGGATCCTCGGGGTTTATGCAACTTATCGGGACACGATGCGGGTTTTGGTTCGGCCGCGGGGCGGCGCCCTGGAGCTTTGCGTGGAGGACCGGGAAGCGCCGCTGATCGTGGTCTTGGATTTCGAGGGGTTTTCCGGAGGGGAAGCGCGTTTCCGCGCGATTTTTGGCGACCGCACCCTGCCGGTGATCTTCCGGTTGAAAGGGAAGGAGACGGAGCTCATCTACGAGCGCTACAAACTCCGTCGCCTTTCACCTCTCAGTTGAAAAGGAGGTGTGTATGCGTCGGTTTTCCTTTGGCATCTTATGGTTGATGGTGTTCGGGTTTATGCCCGTTGGTGTGGCGCAACCGGCTGTGCTTCCGGAATGGGAAGTCCACTGGTATCGCATGAAGCAACCCGGTGTCTTCGGCGACAAAATCGGGATAGGTTCTTTTCCTTTTGTTTTCGAACGCGACTGGGGGTACAGGGAAGTCTACAATGATTATGCCGATTATATTGGCTTCAAAGCTTTTTTGGATCTAGAGATCCCTGCTCCTGTCAAGCTTCGCTTCGTGGTGGGAGCTGATGACGGTATACGACTGTACATCGATGGCCAATTAGTCATAGATTCGTGGGAGCGCGGCAGCTATCGCGAATTTGCACGGTTATATTCTTTTAGCGTCGGCAGGCATAGGCTTGAGCTACATTATTTTGAGTGGACTGGGGTGGCTAAAGTCAGATTTTATACCGATTTGCAAAGTTTTCAGAGTGCGGTCATTGAGGGCAAAATTGAGAATTTGACACGACTTTTGGTTGAGCTGCAAGGTGCCATCCAGTCGGCCATACAGAAAGTGGCGAAACAGCTGTCGGAGCAGCGGTCGGACATAAACGATGTCATAAACAAACTTCAGCAATTGCTGGCGTTAAAAACCCAGGTGGAGGCCCTGCAAAAGGAGCTTGAGGACCTGGAGAAAGAGGTGCAGACAATGGCAGATAATGTTTTGCAACAATTCCAAAATTTGGAGGAAAAGCAACTTTACATGGCCACCAAAATTAGCGAACTGGAAAACCAACTCGGAAAACTGACCCAGGTCATAAAGACGGAGCTTTTGGTCGCGCGGGATTCTTGGGTGGTGTACTGGTACGAGATGGTTGCACCAGGAGTATTTGGTAAGGCGTTGGGGTCCAGCTTTTTCCCGCTGAACTTTTTCTTCAATTGGGGATATGGCACAGTGTTTCAGAACCTTCACGATCACGTGGGCTTCAAAGCCTATGCCAAAATTTACCTGCCCGCGGATACCGTCTGCCGGTTTAAAGTGTTCGCCAACAATTGTTTCGCCCTGTACATTGACGGCAAAAAAGCTTTGGACCACTGGGGAATGGGGGAAGCTCTGTCCCCCGAGGAAAAGGTTTTTGAATCCCTTCTTGCGGCGGGGGAACACGAGCTAGAACTGCATTATTACGAATGGGAAGGAGAAGCATGGATTGGTTTTTACCAGTGGTAAATGGAGTGTGACGCAAGTGCTCAAAGACCTGGCGGATGAGCGAAGCGGAGGGGATTCGCAAAGATCTTGTCCTGGTGAGTCGCACGGTGGAGCGAGCTCTGGGCAGTCTGGGGCCGGGTGCGGAAAAGGCCAGAAAAGTTTTGGGCCTTCTCGAGGAGGCCCGGCAATGGCTGGCGATCAACCCGCGCTCCAAGCCCGTAAAAGCGCCGCAGTTCCGGCACCCTTGGCCTGAGGCCCTCCTTTTTTGGGCCTTGGGAAAACTGGAGGCAGTCCGGGGCAGGCTCGCCAAACTCACGCATTCCCCCAAGGTCAAAGCCGAGGTTTTTCACGTTCGAGATCTGACAGAGGCGGCGCACACCTTGCTCCACGAGGCGTGGCTGGAGTTCCTCCGGGCCCATGGGCTTCCACCCAATTTCCAACCCCTTTGCTCTTTGCCGCTATCCGGTGGTTTCCTCACCTACTTTTTGCTTGCGCTTGGATTCGCCTTTGCCTCACGCGTTTTGAAAGGGGAAGGGGATGGTTCCCTCTGGTGGGTGGAGCTACTCCCTGCGGCCTGGATGATTGTTACGCAACTCCTCATGAGGCTTGTTCTTCCTCGTCGCTCCAGGAACGCTCCGCTTTTGCTTCCCAAAGGGCTGCCCCTTCGCCGCGTGGCCTTGGGAACTTTGCTCGCTCTTCTTCCTCCTGGCCTTGGGATCTTGCTTTTTCCGGAGCGGGCCGCGCTCCTCGGCGTTTTTGGTCTGGCTGGTCTTGTGGTGGCCGGGTCTTATCTCGTCCCGTCCGCGCGGATCGTCCTTTTTCCCAAAAACGTTCGAGTCCTCTTTCTTCCCGGATATTGGGTGGTTTTCGGGGAGTCCCTGTCTCCCCCGCGGAAGGGGAAGGTGTTCAAACAATATTTTGCGCTCTAGCCGCGTGGAGGTCGGTGGGGAAGATCGAGGGGGTTATGCGGGGGTTGGGGTTTCCTCGATGCTTAGGCCCACGATGGCCAGTTCCTTTCCGGAGACGATCTCCACGGGGGAGCCGCAGCGCGGACAGGAAAGGACCGGGATGGAGATATGCCAGCCCTCCTCCACAAGGTAACGGGCCTGGCCTTCGTATCCACAGGATGGGCAGCGAACCCGCACGGGAACGCTCTCCAAAACCAGCTCGGACCCGGATAGCTCCGTTTCTTCTGTAAGGATTCGCCAGGCCTCCTTCAGGGCCCACTCAGAAAGGGTGAGAAGCTCCCCTTTCTGTACGTGCACCTTCACCACCCGCCCGGGAAGGGAGTTCTTTTGAAGATATTCCTGAAGCCCCAAAAGGAGGGACTGGGCCAGGGAATACTCGTGCATCAGAACCCCAGGGCGGAGAGGAGCTCCTCCACCCCTTTCCCGCTTTTGGCCGAGGTGAACACCACCTTTCCATGGGGGTTCACCTTTTTGTAGTCCGCGGCGATCCTCTC
>JAGDVW010000072.1:0-2661 GCA_023255835.1 Candidatus Acetothermia bacterium | reverse complement strand
TGAACACCACCTTTCCATGGGGGTTCACCTTTTTGTAGTCCGCGGCGATCCTCTCGGGATCAACCCCCACGAACGCCGCCAGATCCACCTTGTTTATGGCCACCACATCCGTTTGGGCGAACATCTTGGGGTGTTTTCGGACCATATCGTCGCCCTCGGTCACGGAGATCACCACCAAGTCCAAATCCGTTCCCAAGGGGAAGTCCGCGGGACACACGAGGTTTCCCACGTTTTCGATGAAAAGGACGTTCACCTGATCGAGGGGAAAGTCCTCCAGGGCGTGGCCCACCTGGTGGGCATCCAGGTGGCATTGGTCGCCGGTGTTGATTTGCAGGGCTGGGAGCCCCGCGGCCCGGAAGCGTTGGTAATCGTCGTCGCCGGCCACATCGCCAGCGATGGCCCCTACTTTGAGGCCCCGCTCCCGGAGCTTCTCGGCCATGCGGATGATGAGCTCGGTTTTTCCCGAGCCGATGGCCCCCATCACGTTCACCGCCCGGATCCCCCTCTTCTTCAAAAGCTCGTAGTTTTGGGCGGCAAGCTCCAATTGCTTTTGTATAACATCGCCGAAAGAGCCGGTGATATCGTGCATGGCCCCCAATCCTACGCCCAGCCCATTCCGCGCGCAATGGCGATGGGGTCTAGCTGAGTCTCCTCTTGCTTGCCTGTTTCGCTCGTTCCCTGTATACTTTCCGCGCTGTGCGGCGGGTCGCAGAAGTAGCGGCTACGTTCGCGATCGCTTTTTCCGTTTATCTCGTCCTCACCGCGTTCAGCGGGGGGATTGGCCTTTGGTCCCTGGAGGAGCTCATCGGCGGGGCCGTGGTTTCCTTCCTTGTGGCCCTCGCCTCCCGCCGCCTCCTTTGGGAGCGGGGAGGGTGGCGCCTCCTCAACCCCATCCGTTGGTTCGTCTTCCTCGTTTACCTTTTGGGGCCGTTCCTTTTGGCCATGGCCAAGGCCAATCTGGATGTGGCTTACCGGGTGATCACTGGCCGGATCAACCCGGGGATCGTCCGCTTCAACCCCGGCCTCAGGACCGATGCGGGAAGAACCATGCTGGCCAACTCCATCACCCTCACCCCGGGCACTTTGACCGTTGAGGTGGACGATGAAACTGGCGACTTCTATGTGCACTGGATTAACGTGCGCAACGTTGATCCCAAGCCCGAGGAGGTCTGCGGGGCCTTCCCCAACTGGGCCAAGGTGGTGGCGGAATGATCGTGGAGATTTCCCTTGCGGTGGCGGCGGCGGTCCTTTTGGCCTACGTTTTGGTGTGTGCTTTGCGGCTGGCCATCGGGCCGACCGTGGCCGATCGGGCCGTAGCTGTGGACACCATCAACACCTTGATCGTGGCCATCATGATCCTCGTTGGGGCCGCTTTCGATCTTGTGGTCATCATGGATGTGGCCCTGGTCTATGCCCTCCTTTCCTTCGTGGGGACGCTATATGTGGCCCGCTACCTTGAGGAGGGGCTTAAGTGACGATCCTCATGTACGTTTTTTTGGCCATCGGCGCTGTCTTTAACGGCCTCGGCGCCGTGGCCCTCCACCGTTTTCCCGATGTGTACACCAGGCTCCATGGGGCCACGAAGTGCACCACCTTCGGTTCGATCTTCTCCGTGCTCGCGGTGGTGGTGTATGGGGCGATGCGGGGCGGGCCGGTGGGGATGAACATGGTCATCCGGGCCGCCTTGGCCTTGGTTTTCCTCCTTCTCACCAACCCCACCGGGTCCCATGCTTTGGCCCGGGCCGCCCACCGCGCGGGGATAAAGCCCTTCAAAGCGGTGGTGGACCGGCTGGAGGAGGTGGGCAAGTGACCCTCTGGGCGGCCATGCTCACCGCCACCCTGGTCATGACGGTGATTTCCTCCGTTTTGTCCGTGGTGTTGCGGGATCTTTTGGCCGCTTCCCTGGCTTTGGGTGCCCAAGGCCTCCTTTTGGCCCTGGCCTTTTACCTTTTGCAGGCCCCGGACGTGGCCATCGCCCAGGCGGGGGTGGGCGCGGCCCTCACCACCGCCATCTTCCTTTTGGCCATCTGGAAGACGAGAAGAAAGGAAGAGGAATGAACCGTTGGCTAGCCACAGGGGCATTTTGTATAGCCGCGGCTTTTTTGATCCTTGGGGCGGTGGCCCTGCGCCCCTTCGGCCAGCCCGCTCGAACGGAAATGGACGATTACTTCAACCGCTATTCCCAGCCGGAGGTGGCGGCCAACAACGCCGTGACCGCCATCGTTTTTGACTACCGCGGTTACGACACCCTGGGCGAGGCCACCGTCCTTTTCACCGCCGTGACCGGGGTGGCCCTGATCCTGAGGAGGGTGCGCAAATGACCGTCGTCGTCCGGACCATCACCCGGGTCCTCCTGCCGATCTCCTTGGTATTCGGGGGGTATGTGATCATGCACGGGCACCTCACCCCGGGCGGGGGGTTTCAGGGCGGGGCGGTGGCTGCCTCGGGATTGGCCCTGGTGCTCGTGGCCTTTGGGGTGGAGCGCTTGGCCGGAAAGAAGGGGCTCCTTTCGGTTTTGGAGAGCTTGGGCGGGGTGGCCTTCGCGGCCCTCGGTTTTCTGGGGCTCGGGGTGACCTTTTTCGCCAACGTTTTGGCCGGCTCGGGCGGGCTCTTTGGCCATCCTGTGCCCTATGGCCCCAACCCCGGGGACCTCAACACCGC
>JAGDVW010000056.1:5611-14869 GCA_023255835.1 Candidatus Acetothermia bacterium | reverse complement strand
TATTCCACCACCCGATAGCGCACCACCACACGACTATCTTCCACAGTGACCTCGGGGGTGACCTGGGAGAAATACCCCATTTCCTCGAGGGCTTTGGCCCCGGCCAAGACCTTATCCCGGTCCACCGTGTCGCCGACCTTGAAGGGGAGCTTGGCCAGGATCTCGGCCGTGGAAACGTTTTGGTTCCCCACGATCTCCAGGCGATCCACGGGGAAAGTCTGGGCCCAGACCATAAAACCCAGGAACGCCACAAAAACTAAAACCTTTCTCACAGCGCATCCCCCTCCGGAAATGCCCGGTACTGCAAAGCCTCGGCCACGTGCTCGGCCTCGATGGTATCGGAACCAGCAAGATCCGCAATGGTCCGAGCCACCTTGAGGGTCCGCACATAGCCCCTTCCCGTGAGGGCGAAGCGGTCGATGGCCCGGGCGAGGAGGCCTTTGGCCTCCGGGGAGAGAACGCAGTGTTTTTTCACCTCTCGCGCGCCCATCTCGGCGTTGGCGTGAATTTTCCCGGAGAACCTGCGGGACTGGATCTCCCGCGCCTCCGCCACCCTCCTCCTCACGGCTTCGGAAGGTTCTCCCCCGCCTTCGCCGAGGAGCTCCTCCTTGGTGAGGCGGGGAACATGCACGAAGAGGTCGATACGATCCAAAAAGGGACCGGAAAGCTTCTTTCGGTACTGCACGATCTCGTGGGGGCGGCAGCGGCAGGGCCGCAAGGGGTCGCCGTAGTATCCGCATGGGCAGGGATTCATGGCCCCAACCAGGGTAAAGGAGGCAGGGAAGGTCACGCTCACCCCGGCCCGCACCACCGTGATCTGTCGGTCCTCCAGGGGCTGGCGCAGGGCCTCAAGGACCTTGCGATCGAACTCGGGAAGCTCATCCAGGAAAAGAACCCCATGGTGGGCGAGGCTGATTTCGCCCGGGACGGGGATGCCGTGGCCGCCGCCCACCATGCCCACGTAAGAGATGGTGTGATGAGGGGCGCGGAATGGCCGCCACCGCATGAGGGGGTATTTGGGCGAAAGGAGGCCAGCCACGGAGTGGATGCGGCTCACCTCCAAGGCCTCCTCAAAGGAAAGGGGCGGGAGGATCCCGGGGAGGCAGCGGGCGAGGAGGGATTTGCCGGCGCCGGGCGGGCCGATCATGAGGAGGTGGTGGCCGCCGGCGGCCGCGATCTCCAGGGCCCTGCGAGCATGCTCCTGGCCCTTCACCAGCGCAAGATCGATCCAATCAGGCGGAGGCGCCTCGGGGATGACCCGCGGCGCTGGCGGGATCTCCTTCTCCCCTCGCAGGAAGGCCACGGCCTCACCCAAATCCGCGACCGGAAAGACCTGAAGCCCTTCGACCAGGGCTGCTTCGGGCGCGGAATCCTGGGCCACCACCATCCTGGGGACCCCCGCCTCCTTGGCGGCCAAGGCCACGGCCAAAACACCCCGCACCGGCCGCACCCCGCCGTCCAGGGAAAGCTCCCCGAGGAAAACGCTGTCCGCGGCCCGATTTTTAGGGATCTGCCCTGTGGCCAAAAGGAGGGCCACGGCGAGGGCCAAATCGAAGCCAGCCCCCTCCTTTCGCAGATCAGCCGGGGCGAGGTTCGCGGTGATGCGCAGCTGGGGAAATTCCAGGCCGAGGTTGCGGATGGCCGAGCGCACCCGATCCCGGGCCTCGGAAACCTCCTTCTCCGGGAGGCCCACGATGGTGAACCCGGGCATCCCCGGCCCCACATCGCACTGGACCTCTACAAGCTTCGCTTCCACCCCGTAGGGCGTCCCGCTAAGGACTTGGGCGAACATCCTCCTCCCCGAACGCACCGCGGATGTGGCGGATCCCCTCCGGGGTTATGGCCACCACATCGAACCGCACGGGAACCCAGGGTTTGCCCTGAAGATAAGCTTGGGCCGATTGCCAAAGGTGCAAGCGCTTCCGCTGGTCCACCGCCTCTTCCGGCCTCATAAAATTCGAATTTTCCCGGCCCTTGACCTCGACGAAGACCAAAACATCCCCGTCTTTGGCGATGATATCCACTTCCCCGCCGCGCCAACGCCAGTTGCGGGCCACGATGCGCATCCCTTGGGCCCGCAAATGCTCAGCCGCCAACTCCTCCGCCCTCTTCCCCTCCACGCCCCCATCTTACCCGCCCAGTTGGCCGGGAATGGAGCCTTGCGCGTATACTGCGAAGGTCATGCGGATCCTCATCCGCGGGGTCGCGGTCATTCCCCGGCCGGAAACGGGGGTGATCCCCAAGGCCGACGTGGTGATCGAGGGGCGGCGGTTCGCGGCGGTCGCCGTGGGGGAAGAGGTTTCCGGCCCATTCGATAGGATCGTGGAGGGGGAGGGAAAGCTCCTCATCCCGGGGCTGGTGAACGCCCACACCCATTTGGCCATGACCCTCTTCCGCGGCCTAGCCCAGGACCGGCCCCTCATGGACTGGCTGGAAAAAGAGGTCTGGCCCCGGGAAAAAAGGCTCACCGGGGAGATCGTGCACTGGTTTTCCCTCCTGGGCCTTGTGGAGATGATCCGCGCGGGGACCACGGCCTTCGCCGACATGTACTTCTTCATGGAGGAGGTGGCCGAGGCCGTGGAAAAAGCGGGGGTGCGGGCCCTCCTCTCCTACGGGATCATCGCTCCCACCCCGGAGCGGATCGAGCCCGAGCTTAAAAAGGCCGAAGCCTTCGCCCGGGAATGGGAGGGAAAGGCGGAAGGCCGTATCCGCACAGCTCTCTCCCCTCATGCCCCCTACACCTGCGGCCCGGAGGTGTGGAAGAAAGCGGTGGGCCTGGCCAAGGAGCTGCGCATCCCCATTCACACCCATCTTGCGGAGACGAAGGAGGAGGTGGAGAGGTTCCAGGCCCAAACCGGCCGGTCGCCGGTGGAGTGGCTGGAGGAGCTCGGGGTCTTCGGCGTTCCCACCCTTGCTGCCCATGGAGTGCATCTTTCGGAGAAGGACATCGAGATCCTCGCCGCCCACGGGGTCCACGTCGCCCACTGCCCCACCTCGAACCTGAAGCTCGCCTGCGGGATCGCCCCGGTGGTGGAGATGCTGAAAGGCGGGGTGAACGTGTGCCTTGGCACCGACGGTGCGGGCTCCGCCGGGGATTTGAACATGGTGGAGGAGATGAGGCTTGCCGCCCTTTTGGCCAAGGTGAAGACCGGGGATCCCCAGGCCCTTTCCGCGCCGGAGGCCCTGGGTTTGGCCACCTGGCGAGGCGCTGTGGCCCTTGGCTGGGGAAAGGATTTAGGTACAATTGAGCCCGGCCGGCGAGCTGATGGCGTCATGATCAGATTGGATCAGGCACATCTTTTTCCCGACCATGATCTTTTGGCGAACTTGGTGTACGCCGCCAAAGGCTCGGAGGTGGATTCCGTGTTCGTGGACGGCCGCTTCCTCCTCCTTGCGGGGGAGCTTCAGACCCTGGATGAGGAGGAGGTGCTCGCCCGTTGTCGGGAGCTGGCCAAGAAGTTTCGCTGAAATTTGAACCCCCTTCCTTGCGCCGGGGAGGGGGCGATTGGGGGTGAGAACGTGGCGCTTTCCAAGGAAGAGAAGCAGAGGATCGTGGCCAAATTCGCCCAGGATCCCAACGATACAGGATCGGTGGAGGTTCAAGTGGCTTTGCTCACGGCCCGGATCGAGAGGCTCACCGAGCACCTCAAGGTCCACAAGAAGGACTTTCATTCTCGGCGGGGTTTGTACATCTTGGTGGGCCGGCGGCGCCGCCTTTTGCGGTACCTTCAAAAGAAGGACCCGGCCCGCTACCGCCGCCTTGTGGAGACCTTGAATCTCCGAGGGATCTGAAATGCCGGAAGTGCAAACCGAGGTCGGCGGAAAAATCGTAAAACTGGAGACGGGCGGGCTGGCGCGCCAGGCCAGCGCCGCGGTCTTGGTCACCTGGGGCGACACCATGGTCCTGGTCACCGTGGTCTGCCAGCCCCTCCAACAGGACCCCGGTTACTTCCCGCTCCGCGTGGATTTCGAGGAGAGGTTCTACGCCGGCGGGAAAATTCCCGGCGGGTTCTTCAAACGGGAGGGGAAGCCTTCTGACGAGGCCATCCTCGCCGCCCGCCTCATCGACCGACCCATCCGCCCCCTCTTCCCCAAGGGCTATAAGGAGGAGGTCCACGTGGTGGCCACCGTGCTCTCTGCGGAGAAGGACGCTCCACCCGATGTGGTCGGGCTTTTGGGGGCTTCTGCGGCCCTCATGCTTTCACCCGCGCCCTTTTTGGGCCCGGTGGCCGGGGTCCGGGTGGGCCTGAAAGACGGGCAATTCATCCTCCACCCTTCCGATCACGATCGGGAAACGGGGTTCATGGACATCGTCGTGGCCGGGACCAAGGAGACGGTGACCATGGTGGAGGGCCTGATGAAGGAGGTGGACGAGGAGGATGTGGTGCGGGCCATCTCCCTGGCCCACGGGGAGATCCAGAAATTGATCGCCCTCCAAGAGGAGCTCGTCCGCCTCGTTCCCGTGAGGAAAAAGGAGGTTCCCCCGCCCGATCCCCTGGAAGCGGAGGTGCGGGAGAAGGTGAAGGCTTACGTTTGGGACCGGCTCCATGAGCTCAAGCGCGCCCCGGGGAAGAAGGCCCGGGACGAGATGGCCGAGGCCTTGGCCGAGGAGGCCTCTTCTGCTGTGGCTCAGGGCTATCCCGAAGCGGACCAGGAGAGGATAAAGGCTTTGGCCAAGGCCCTCTTCGACGATGTTTACCGGGAATACGTGCGCTGGTCCATTCTGGAGCTTGGGGAGCGCATGGACGGAAGGCGCCCCGAAGAGATCCGGCCCATCTCCATTCAGGTGGGGCTCCTTCCCCGCGTGCACGGCTCGGCCCTCTTCACCCGCGGGGAGACCCAGTCCTTGGGGACCTGTACCCTCGGGGCCACCAGAAAGGACGCGCAGATCATCGACCTCATGATGGAGGAGGGTCTCAAGCGCTTCATGTTCCACTACAATTTTCCGCCCTTCTGCACGGGAGAAGCGGGCCGGATCGGCGCGCCCTCCCGCCGGGAGATCGGCCACGGGAAGCTCGCGGAGAACGCCCTTTCCGCGGTGATCCCCTCCGAGGAGGAATTCCCCTACATCATCCGGGTGGTCTCGGAGATCCTTGAATCCAACGGTTCTTCCTCCATGGCCTCGGTCTGCTCGGGCTGTTTGGCGATGATGGATGCTGGGGTGCCCTTAAAAGCCCACGTGGCCGGGGTGGCCATGGGCCTCGTCACCGACCCCACCACGGGGAGGTACCGGATCCTCACGGACATCATCGGGCTTGAGGACCACTTTGGGGATATGGACTTCAAGGTGGCCGGGACGAGAAAAGGGGTAACGGCCTTCCAGCTGGACGTGAAAACGGGCGGGCTCACCCCCGAACTCATGCGGGAGGCCTTGGCCCAAGCCCGCGCGGCCCGTATGTACATCCTCGATCTCATGGAGAAAGCCTTGCCCGCGCCGCGGCCGGCCCTCTCCCCTTACGCCCCTTACCTCGACGTAATCAAGATCAATCCTGAAAAAATCGGGATCGTCATCGGTCCAGGCGGCCGGACGATCCGCAAGATCCAAGATGAAACGAAGACCCAAATCGAGATTGAGGACGATGGCACCGTGAAGATCGTGGGCGAAGGGCAAGCTGGGGTGCAGAGGGCCAAAGAAATGATCGAGGAGCTCACCGAGGAGATCGAGGTGGGGATGACCTTCCGCGGCCGGGTGACCAGGATCGTCCCGTTTGGGGCCATCGTGGAGATCCGCCCCGGCGTGGACGGACTGATCCACATCTCTCAACTTGGCGAAGGTTATGTGAAAAAGGTTGAGGACGTGGTGAAGGTGGGCGACGAGGTCACGGTGGAGGTGGTGGGGACCGACGAGCTCGGCCGCCCGCGGTTCAAACTCGTGCAGGAAAAGCCGACCCTGAAGGTGGGGGATATCGTCCCCGGAAGGGTCACCAACGTCGTGGATTACGGGATATTCGTGGAGATCGCGCCAGGGGTGCGGGGTTTGGTGCACCGCTCGCGCCTGGGCACCAACGAGGAGCCGGCCAAGGTCGCCAAAAAAGGCGACAAGATATTGGTGGAGATCGTGGAGATCGATGAGGAAGGCCGGTACAAACTACGCCGGGTGGTCCCAAAGGGCGCGATACGCCTGGATTCCAAGCAATGATCGAGCTTTACCCCGGGTGCTTTTCCGCCACCACTCCTTCGGGCTTACAAATTTTGGTCGAGCCCATGCCGGGCTTTCGGGGCGTGGCCCTGGGCCTTTGGATCAAGGCGGGGAGCCGGGAGGACCCGCCGGGAAAAGAGGGCTTGGCCCACTTCGTCGAGCACATGACCTTCAAAGGGACCAAGCGGCGTTCCGCCCTGGAATTGGCTCAGAGCATCGACGCTTTGGGCGGCCACCTCAATGCCGCCACCACCGCCGAATACACCTTCTACTACACGGAAGTCCTCAGCACTCACGTCCCAGAAGCCCTGGAAATTTTGCAAGAGCTTGTGACCATGCCCCGCTTCTCCCCCGAGGATCTGCCGAGGGAGCGGGTGGTGATCTCCGAAGAGATCCGCACAGCCGAGGACGATCCGGAGGATGTGGCCTTCCGGCTCCTTGGGGAGACGCTTTGGTCTGGGGGCCATCCTTTGGGAAAACCGGTCATCGGCCGGCTGGACTCCGTCTCCCGCATCGAGCTTCCCGATCTTTGGGCCTTCTTCGAGGAGCATTATCACTCCAAAAGGATGATCCTTGTGGCCTGTGGTGGTGTGGAACCGCAGGATTTTTTTGCCCTGGCCCAGAGATTCACCGAAAAGGGAAAAGGGGATTCCGATAATCCCCGAACTCCGCCGGTCCCCGGCTCGGGGTTAGCTTTGGCGGAAAAGGGGATCCAGCAGGTGCATGTGGCTTTGGGTTTTCCCACGGTACCCGCCTCCGCCCCGGAACGCTACGCTTTGGAAGTTTTGAATTCCATCCTGGGAGGGGGTGTGAGCTCCCGCCTTTTCCAGCGGGTGCGGGAGGAGCTGGGGTTAGCCTACACCATCTTTTCAGCCACCGCCTATTTCTCCGACGCCGGGGTCCTCTCCGTTTACGCCGCGGCCGAGGAGAGAAACCTCCTGCGGGTGATGGAGGTGGTGCAGCGGGAGATCGCGGATCTGTCCCGCCATCCCCTCCCAAAGAACGAGGTGGAGCGGGCCATCCAGCGCCTTTCCAACGCTTTCCTCCTCAATTTGGATGACCCAAGCGGGCGGATGGTGCGCTTGGGGACAGTGGCTTCCTTGGGGCGGAAACCGATCTCCTCGGAGGAAGTTCTTCGGAGATTCGCCGCGGTAACCCCGGAGGACGTACAGGAGCTGGCCAAGAAATTCCTGCGCCTGGAAAAAGCCGCGGTGGCCGCGGTGGGCCCCTCCGCGGAGCGCATTCGCAAAGCCCTGAAGGGGGTGGTGGAGGTGAAGGTGTGAGGATCGCCCTTTATCCGGGGAGCTTCGACCCCATCACTTATGGACACATCGATGTCCTGCGCCGGGCCAAGAGGCTCTTCGATAAGCTCATTGTCGCCGTGGTGGAAAACCCCCGGAAAACCCCGCTTTTCACCGCTGAGGAGAGGAAGAGGCTCGTGGAAGAGGCCCTCAATGAGGAAGGGATTTGCGGGGTGGAAGTGATCACTTATTCCGGCCTCCTCATTGAGTGCGCAAAGAAGGTGGGGGCGGTGGCGGTGGTGCGCGGGCTTAGGGCCACCTCCGACTTCGATTACGAGTTTCAGCTCGCCCTCACCAACCGGGACCTGGATAGCGACATCGAGACGGTCTTCCTCATGACCGCCGGCCAATATTCCTTCCTCTCCTCCTCCATCGTGAAGGAAGTGAAGCTTTACGGCGGCGACGTCTCCAAATTCGTCCCGCGCTGCGTGGAACGCGCCTTGGAAGAGAAGTTCAAAGCCCTCGGGAAAAAGCTCGATCCCCAAGCCTTTTAGGCCCCAAAACCCGTGTAAGCCCGAAAAGCTTGCCCGAAGTCGCGGATTTCCCCTATCCTTGACCCCGTGGCCATCCTCATCCACGAGCATACGAGGGTTTTGGTGCAGGGCATCACCGGGACGGAGGGCTCCTTCCACACCCGGCAGATGGTGGCCTACGGCACGAAGGTGGTGGCCGGGGTCACCCCCGGCAAAGGCGGGCAAAGCCTCGATGGGATCCCCGTTTACGACACGGTGCTTGAGGCCTGTGAACATCATGAGATCGAGGCCTCCGTGATCTTCGTGCCGGCGGCCTTCGCCCCCGAGGCCATCTTGGAGGCCGCCGACGCTGGAATACCCCTCATCGTCTGCATAACCGAAGGGATCCCCCTCCATGCCATGCTCCGCACTTATCATCTCCTGCGAAGCTATCCCGGGCGGCTCATCGGCCCAAATTGCCCAGGGATCATCTCCCCGGGGAGGGCCAAAGTGGGGGTCATCCCCCATAACCCTTTCACCCCTGGGCCGGTGGGGATCGTCTCCCGCTCGGGAACCCTCACCTACGAGATCGCCTCCCATCTTTCCCAGCGGGGGCTAGGCCAGTCCACGGTGGTGGGGATCGGCGGCGACCCCATCGTGGGCACGACCTTTGTTGAGCTCCTCCCGCTTTTCGAGGAGGACCCGGAAACGGAGGCGGTGGTTATGGTGGGCGAGATCGGCGGCGCCGCGGAGGAGGAGGCAGCGGAGTACGCGAAAAAGCACATGAAAAAGCCGCTCGTGGCATATATCGCTGGCTTCTCCGCCCCGCCGGGGAAGCGCATGGGCCACGCCGGCGCCATCGTCACCGGCGGGGAAGACACAGCTCAGGCCAAGGCCCAGCGCTTGGAAAAGCTCGGCGTTCCGGTGGCCCGCACCCCTGCGGAGGTGGCGTCCTTGGTGGAGGAGGTCCTCAAGTGAGCCGGACCTTCGGGCTTGTGGGCCTCCCCAACGCCGGGAAGTCCACCATTTTCAACGCCCTCACCGCCGCCGGCGCCCGGGTGGAACCCTATCCTTTTTGCACCCTCCAAGCGCAAAAGGGCATCGCTCCCGTCCCCGATCCCCGGCTCGACCGCCTCCACGCCCTTTTCCCCGAAAAGAAAAAAGTTCCCACCACCATCGAGGTGGTGGACATCGCTGGCCTTGTGGAAGGGGCTTCCCGCGGCGAGGGCCTAGGGAACCAATTCCTCGCGGACATCCGCAATGTGGAGGCCATCCTCCACGTGGTGCGCTGTTTCGAGGCCGAGGATGTGGCCCACCCCATGGGGGAGCTCGACGTGAAAAGGGATATCGAGGTCGTGGAGACCGA
>JAGDVW010000056.1:0-5511 GCA_023255835.1 Candidatus Acetothermia bacterium | reverse complement strand
AGGATCGCCAAAACTGCGCGCATCGGCGACAAACAGGCCCGGGAAGAGCTGGCCCTTTTGGATCGCCTCATCGATGCCCTCAAGCGGGGCGTTCCCATCCGAAACGCTTCCCTCACCGCCGAGGAGAAGGAAAAGCTAAAAGGCCTTGCCCCCCTCACCCTGAAACCCGTGCTTTTTGTGGCCAACGTGGGCGATTCCGGAGAGAACGAGCATTCCCGAAAAGTTGCGGAGCTGGCCCGGGAGCGGGGGGCCGGCATGGTGGTGATCCGCGGCCGCCTGGAGATGGAACTCTCTGAGCTGGCGGAGGAGGAGAGGCGGGAATTCCTCCGGGAGTACGGGATTGGGGAGCTTGCGGTGGAGCGGCTCGTGCGCGAGGCCTATCGTCTCCTCTCCGTGATCACTTTTTACACCTTCGTGGGCCCGGAGGTGCGGGCCTGGACGGTGCCCGCAGGGACAAAAGCCCCTGAGGCCGGCGCCGTAATCCACACGGATTTCCGCGACCGCTTCGTTTTGGCGGAGATCATGCGCCTGGAGGACCTCGAGCAATACCGCTCGGACAAGGCCTTGCGGGAGGCGGGGAAGATTTTGCGAGCGGGCCGGGATTACGTTGTTCAGGATGGGGACGTAATCCACTTCATCGTCGCCTGATGGCCACCCTCGCCTTAATCATCGTCACCGCGATCTGGGGCTGGACTTTCGTGCCGGTGAAGGAGGCGGTGGCGGAAGTCGGCCCCTTTTGGTTTTTGGCCCTCCGGTTCTCCTTGGCTTTCCTCTGCACCATTCCCTTTTTGCGCCGCGGCCCCCTTCCCTGGCGGGAAGCCCTCCTTTTGGGGGCCTTCCTTTTCGGCGGCTATTTCTTCCAGACTTGGGGGCTGCGTTACACCACCGCGCAAAAATCTGGGCTCATAACCGGGCTTTCCGTGGTCCTCGTACCGATCGTGGCCCGCTTTTTGGGGGAAAGGGTTTCCCGGCGCGCGGCCCTGGGGGTGGTCCTGGCTGGCCTGGGCGTGGCCTTTTTGTCCCTGGGTGCGGAAACCGGCGGGGAGGGGAGCCTCTTTGGCGACCTCCTCACCGTGATCTGTGCCGTTTCCTTCGCCTTGTACATTGCCTTCTTGGCCCGCTACGCCAGGTCCACCGGGATCGGCCCCCTTCTCCCCCTGCAACTCGCCGTGGTGGCCGTCCTCTCGTTCTTGGGGGCCGGCCTTTTTGGGGAGGTGCGCTGGCCCCTTTCTTCGCAAGCATGGAAAGCTCTGGTGATCACAGGGATCCTCGCTTCCGCCTTGGCCTATTACGTTTTGGCCTGGGCGGAGAGCCGGGCCAGCGCCACAAAGACTGCGGTGATCTTGGCCATGGAGCCGGTGTTCGCCGCGTTCTTCGGCTGGCTTTTGCTTGGGGAAACGCTCTCCTCCCTCCAACTTGGGGGAGCGCTGCTCGTCCTTTCCGGGATTTTCGTGGTGAGCGCCGTTGACCCAGGGAAGAAAGGCCCGGATAATCGTTGAGCCGGGAGGGATGTCCGAACGGCAAGGAGCCGGTCTCGAAAACCGGTAGGGCCTTTTGGCCTTCGGGGTTCGAGTCCCCGTCCCTCCGCCAGCGCCCGTAGCTCAGCGGATAGAGTGCCGGCCTGCGGAGCCGGAGGCCGCAGGTTCAAATCCTGCCGGGCGCATTTATTTTTTGCGCGGTTGAATCACCTCGTCCACGATCCCGTAGGCCTTGGCCTCCTCCGCACTCATCCAAAAGTTCCGATCCGTGTCCCGCTCGATCTTCTCCTTGGGCTGGCCGGTGTGGTGGGCGAGGATCTCGTTAACCCGGTCCCGGAGTTTAAGGATCTCATCGGCCTCGATCTTGATGTCCACCGCCTGGCCGCCCACCATGCCCCAGGGCTGGTGGATCATGATGCGGGAATTGGGGAGGGCATAGCGTTTCCCCTTGGCCCCGCCGGCGAGGATCAGGGCCGCGGCGGAAGCAGCGATCCCCACACAGATCGTCCGCACCGGACAACGCACATACTGCATGGCATCGTAGATGGCCAGCGCCGCCTGGAGGTCCCCGCCGGGACTGTTTATGTAAAGCTGGATGTCCTTCTCCGGGTCCTCCGCCTCAAGACAAAGGAGCTGGGCGATGATGTTGTCGGCGGCCCCGGAATGGGGGTAACCCCCAGCGCTGGAGACGATCTCCCCGGAAAGGAAGATGATCCGGTCCTTGAAAAGGCGGGCGAAAGCCCGCTCCCAGTAGCGCATCATGCGCAATTCCTCTTCCTCGAAGTATTGCAGTCTCATTGCGACCTCCTCAGGTTCTCCAACACCCAATCGGCGGTGCGCTCGAAAAGCAGGCGATTGTGCACGATTTCCTCGTCCTCCCCCTCTGCGGCGGCGATGCGCCGCACCTCCTCCGGATCGGGCGTAAGCCCCTTTTCCTCAGACAAACGATGGATGAGGATTTCCCGGCGTAGGCGGCGGGCCACGGCCTTCTCCACCTCCGCCCGGACCTCCGGATTTTTGGGAAATTTTTTCATCTCCTCCTCCACCGCCTCGGCCAAAAAACCCGCGGGAACGGGGATGTTCAAGGCCTCAGCCAGGGCATCCAGGGCCCGGCGGCGGAGCTCATCCCGGCGCCTGGCCTCCGCCCGGGCCAAAAGCTCCCGCCGCACCTCCTCCTTGAGTTCTTCCCAGGTCTCCTTGCCATAATGGCGCGCGGTTTCCTCCGGGCTGGGGAGGATAAGCCGATAAACCCCGACCACCTCGAATTCCTCGGCGTGCCCTTCCTCGTCGGTGAGGATCACCCGGGTCCCCGCTTTGGCCCCGAGGAGCTGTCGGCCGAGCGGGCGCGCGTTCGTGGCTGTTCCCTCCCAGACGTGCTCGCCGCGGCGGATGTGCACCACATCGCCCTCCTCCGCTGGCGCATCCTTCGGCTCCAGGGTCGCGGCCTCGCGCCGAAGATCGGCCAAAACCGCTTCCACCTCCTCCTCCCGCACCTCCGCCGCTGGCGGCTCCTCCACGGTCAATTGCAAATCCGTAGGCAAAGTGAACTCCGGCAGGACCTCGAATTCCGCCTGGAAAGCAAGGCTTTCCCCCTTCACGAACTCCAGGGTCTTCACTTTGGGGGTGGTAAGGGGATGGAGGGAAAACTCCTTCAGGGCCCTATCCAGCCAGTCCTGGATGAGGTTTTCCCGGACCTCCTCCCAGAAGTTCTCCACCCCGTAACGGCGAAGCAGAAGATCCCTGGGAGCTTTGCCCGGCCGGAACCCCGGGACGTGGAGCTCTTGGGCCAAAACCCGCAGGAGCTCCTCCTCCTTTTGGCGAACGGCCTCTTTGGGGACGCGGATCTCCAGGCTGACCTGGGTCCCCTCGCGCTTCACCTGAATGTTTTCCGTGGGCACCGCGTTGGGCATTATACCTGCCTACCACCAAAGCCCAGAAAAACGGGCCACATCCACGCCCAGCATGTACACCGCCACGGCCTCGGCCCCGCGGAGGACCACATCGAGGAGGCCCAAAAGCATGAGCACGACCACAATGATGATGCCAAATTGCTCCAATCGCACCACCCCAAGCCGCCAGCCCTGGGGAAGGAAGTAGGTGAGGATGCGGGAACCATCGAGGGGCGGGATGGGCACGAGGTTGAAAAAGGCGATGAGAAGGGAAATCACCGTGAAGAGGGCGAGGAACATGTACACCGAGGCACTCCGTACCCCGGCAAGATAAAGGAGCCTGGCCACGGCCGCGGTAAAGCCGGCAAGGGCGATGTTCACCGCTGGCCCAGCCAAGCCCACCCAAACCATTCCCCGCCAGGGGTCCCGAAAGTAATAGGGATTGATGGGGACTGGTTTGGCCCAACCGAAGACCACAAGGGGCACACCCGTGAACCGGCGGATGAGGATCAAGGCCAAGGGGAGGAGCACCGAACCGATGGGGTCCAGGTGGCGCAGGGGATTGAGGGAGAGCCGGCCGGCCCGCTTGGCCGTGGGATCCCCAAGCC
The DNA here is from genome assembly GCA_023255835.1 of Candidatus Acetothermia bacterium. Lineage (GTDB taxonomy): Bacteria > Bipolaricaulota > Bipolaricaulia > Bipolaricaulales > Bipolaricaulaceae > DTER01. The sequence continues at coordinate 1,536 of JAGDVW010000056.1, read as the reverse complement.
AAAGGGCCACAAGACCGTGGGCGAGCTCATGGGGGATGACACAAAGGAAAAGAGCGAGGATCGCAAAAACAATTTGCAGAAAAAGGCTCAAGGGGCCTCCTCTCCCGACACCACCAAAACCTCCTCGCGCAAAAGTGTCACCATGCCTGGCGGGCTACCTTTCGGCTTTTTGACGTACCGGGCCTCAGTGTAGCTCACCTCCACTTTTCGTTCACCCCGGGCCTTGGAGTGCCAGGCGGCGAGTTTCGCGGCCTGAATGAGAACTTCCTCGGGCACACGCCGTCCCCCGCTCCTGATGAGGACGTGGGCCCCGGGAACGCCGCGGGCGTGAAGCCAAATATCGTTGGGGCTCGCCCGGCGCACGATCCAGTCGTTCTCCTTGGCGGAGCGGCCCACGAGCACGGTGAATCCCCCAATGCGATATTGCCGCGGTTGCGCAGGTGGTTCTTTTTCTTTGGCCTTTTCCGGCTCCTCTTTGCGAAAAACTAAAAAAGGCGCGAGATCCGGCCGCGCCCGGAGGAGTTCTATCTCCTCAGCGATGCGGGCGGTCTCGCCCTCCAGCGCCGCCCGCCGGGCAGGCACAGCCGCCAGGGTGCGCCGCATTTTCTGGGCCTGCCGATACAAAACTTGGGCATACTCCTGAGGGGAGAATGCGGGATCGAGCTCGATCTCCACGGGATTCCCGTCGAACCCCTCCACCACCGCACGGGGCGCGCCCCGCGGGATCTCCAAAAGCCTCGCGAGGATCAAATCCGCCTTCTCTTGCAGGGCGCGCCAGCCTTGGGCCTCCTCCTCGGCCCTGGCTAAAGCGGAAAGGGCCCGCTTTTTCCGCTCAAGCTCCCGCTCAAGCTCTTCAATCCGCGCTTTTGCCAAATCCTCGCAAACCCGCTCCTCCAAAACGCGGTCCAGGGCCTCCCAAAAGGCGGGAAATTCTTGAAGGGGTTCGCCAAAATCCGGCCCCGGGAAAAACGAGGCTTTTAGCCCTTTCCCCGCGCGGTAAAGGAAACCTTTTGGGGGAAGGCGGAGGAGCTCCTCCGCAAATTCCCGGAGCTCCGTTTCACTTGGTTCTTGTCCAAGGCGGGCAAAAAGGGCCCGACGAAGTCCCGGCCCCAACCCCGCTACGGGATCCCCTGGACCAAAAGGGATTTCCTGAAACGCCCCCTCCCGCAGGGCTTCCCTTTTCCCATCCCTTCCGAAGAAAAAAAGGTTCCCCGCCCGGGGGCGGAGGTCCAAGATCAAATCGGCCTCGGGGAAGCGAAGGCGCACGACCCGATCGAACCCGGCTTGCTCCAGGGCCAGAAGGGGTTGGCCCACGAGGGCGCGCAAAAGCTGGCAGAAGGCGGGCGGCTTGGGCGGGGCAAGCGGCCGAAGCTCTGTGCGATGGAAGGCCTTCCCCTTGGGATCGAGGGCCAAGGCCCCAGGGGGATCGAAGAAGCGCAGAAAGAAAACTTCCCCGATCTGGTGGACCTTGCTCAGCCTTGCTCCCACCAGCTCCTGCGCTTCTTCCAGGGCCTTGGCGATCTCCAACCCTTCCAT
>JAGDVW010000022.1:10314-15506 GCA_023255835.1 Candidatus Acetothermia bacterium | reverse complement strand
TGGCCTTGGCCATATTTCAAAGATCCCCAAACCCAAAAGACCGGTGAGGCCCAAAAGCCCAAATGTTAAAGCCCATCTCATCCCAAATACCTCCGTACGAGTTCCCCAAGCTCCCCCCGGGCTTGGAGCTCTTCCAAGAACTTCTCCAAGCTTGCCCAAAGCTCCTCCTCGCCCGGGGCCACGGCGAAGGAGTACCATCTTTCCTCGGGCAGAACGGTAAAGGAGGCATCCGGGATGGCTCGCTTGAGTTGCCATTCCCGATAGCGCAAGAGATCCACGACGGCTTGGCCGACCTCACCGCGGTCCAAGGCTTGGGCCAGTTCCTCCGCGTCTTCATAGGCGACAATGGAGTGCGGAACAAGGGCTTCGCCGGGTTCTCCCGCGACCACCCCGGCCGGGCCGTCCTGGCACCGGACATGCACGAGTTTTGTGGGCAAAATGGGCCGGGTAAAGCGCACCCTGCTTTCCGAGTTTGGAAGGAACCCACCTGCACCCAGATGAGCCTCGCCGGCCCGCAGGAGCTCAAAGATTTCTTGCCGCGAAACCCACAGGACCTCCAAATCCAGGTGACACCAGCGGGCAAACCCTTCTAGGATCTCCCATTCCAAGCCGGCGATGCGGTCTCCTTCTTGATAGAGAAGGGGGTAGATGGGGCAAGCGGCGACCACCAGCTTGCCCGTGCGGCGAATGGCCAAAAGGTAGATCATGGTCACCAGCCCAAACCCCACGGCGGCCTCAGTAAGGGCCACATCTGGTGCGGAAAGGGAAAGATAGAGGCCGGCCAGGGCCAAGGAATGGGCTCCCACACCTAAAACACCCCAAAGGAGCCGCCGCTGAGTCAAGGCGAACAACGCCAGGCCGAAGGCCAGTGCGGAGAGCACCACCGTGGTCATTTTCGTTCCCGCACCCGCCGCACAAAAGCGGATTTGGCGATGGCATGGGTTCCCAAAGGAGTGGTAAAAAGGAGGAAAAGAATCAGGGCGATCATGATGCCGCCCGTTGCTTCCCAGCCGGAATGGAGGATGAGCCCCAAAAGAAAGAGCGTAACCCCACCGATGTCTGCTACGCCGGCGGCCTGCAGGCGGCAATAGGGGGAACGAAAACGCAGCATGCCCAGCGCCCCAAGCCAAAGAAAGAAAAGCCCGACAAAGAGGGGGACGCCGCTGATCAACGTTCCCCCCTTTCGCCAAAACGGGCGAGCAACACTGTGCCCAAAAAACCGAGGATGGCATAGGCCAAAGCCACGTCCAACAGAAGTCCATGGCCGGAGAAGGCGGCGTGGGCGGCCAGGAAGAGGGTCACCCGCAGGTTAAGGGAGGCCGCGCCGGTCAGTCGGTCCCAAAGGCTTGGGCCCCGCCAAAGCACCAAAAGCGGCGGGATCGCGCTCAAGCCTAAAAGAACCTCCACATAAACGCTCATCCCCAAAGCCTTTCCAAAAGCCCGATTAGGCGGGAAAGCCCTAAATCCTGGGGATCACCTGGCCGATGGAGGCAATGAACATAGACGGTCTCCCCTTCCACCAGGAGAGCGATGGTCCCCGGGGTGATGGTGATGGCCCAAAGGAGAAGGAGTTGACCCATCTCCGAGCGCAGCGGGGTGGGTACAGCCACGATGGCTGGGGAGGCACGGCCCAAGATCACCGCCCAGCTCGTTTTGACAACCGCATAAATCACGCGGCCCACCACAAGGCTGAGGAACGCAAGCCAAAGATCCACGCGAAAAACACTGGGAGGAAGGGCCAAAGTGATGCGTTTCGCGTGGAAAAGCAAAAGGAGACCCGCGGGAAATATCGCTCCGCTGGCGACCACCAACCAATGGGGAACCCGCCAAAGAAGGATCCACAGGCCCCAAAGAAGGCCACCTATGGCGAAGGCCGCCAGAACCTGAACCATAGCGGTTGGCAGTTTACCAGATGGGGCGGCTTGACTCAGGACGCCTGTTGGGGGTAGTTTCCGTTGAGCTGAAAGTAAAGGAGGAAATATGGACCAGTGGTGGCGCGAGTTTCGCTCGTTTAGAACGGTGATCACTCCCAAAGTGATGCCGGTGGTTTTTTGGATCGGGGTGGGCATCGCCGTGATCATGGGGATCATCACCGTTGTGGAGGGCGCCTTGGTTGGGAGCGCCCGCCTCGTCTTCCTGGGCTTGGTGAGTCTCTTCTTCGGTCCCCTTTTTGTGCGCATCCTCTGCGAGCTCGTCCTTACGTTCTTTCGGGGCGAGGAATGATCGAACTAGCTCGGTTTTGCACGCCGCACCCCTCACGGGGTTACAATTTCTTTGATGAAAAGGCTTGGCCTTGTTTTGGCCTCGCTTTGCATTTGGTCCATGGCCGGCTGGGCCGGGGAGATCCTGCGGCTCACCCTGGACGGCACCATAAACCCGGCCACCAGCGCCTATGTAGTGCGCGGCATAAAAGAGGCCAAGAAAAGCGCGGCTTCCCTGGTGATTTTGGAGCTGGATACGCCTGGCGGCTTGGATACATCCATGAAGGAGATCGTCGAGGCCATCATGGGATCGGAAGTCCCGGTGGTGGTTTGGGTTGGGCCAGCCGGGGCCCGCGCGGCCTCCGCGGGTACCTTCATCCTCCTTGCGGCCCACGTGGCCGCCATGGCCCACGGGACCTCCCTCGGCGCGGCCCATCCCGTGGGCTTGGGGGGCGAAACCCCTGCCGAAAACGATCCCGCTGTGCAAAAGATCGTGAACGACGCGGTCTCCCGGATCCGGGCCATCGCCGAGGTTCGCGGCCGGAACGCCGATTGGGCCGAAAAAGCGGTGCGAGAGTCCGCCACCGCCACGGCCACCGAGGCCCTGGAGCTCGGCGTGATCGACCTCATCGCCGATTCCCTCCCAGAGCTCCTTCAAAAGCTCGAGGGTTTCCCGCTGCGGGATGGGCGGATCCTCACCACCGAGGGTCTCCCCCTCCGCGAGATCCCCATGACCTTTAAGGAACAGTTCTTCGCCTATTTGGCCGATCCAAACTTGGTCTACATCCTCCTCATGCTTGGGATATATGGCCTCATCTACGAATTCCTCACCCCGGGGATCGGTCTGGGTTTTGTGGTGGGGAGCATCTCCCTCCTTTTGGCCATCTTCGGCCTCCACATCTTGCCCATAAGCTTTGTGGGGGTGGGGTTGGTGCTTCTCGGCTTCGTCCTCATCGTTTTGGACGTGTTTGCTCCTTCCCATGGGCTCCTCACCGTGGGAGGTTTGACCAGCCTCGTTTTGGGCTCCCTCTCCCTCTTTGAAATAGAATCGCCGGCGGTGCGCCTCTCTTGGACCACGGTGGCGGCAACACTGGGAAGCCTAACGGCCATCCTCCTTTTCATCCTCACCAAAGGCCTCTCTGCCCAAAGGAAAAAACCCCATCCTCTCACGACTCTGGTGGGGTTGGTGGGCGAAGCCAAAGATGATCTCAACCCCGAGGGCTGGGTTTTGGTGCGCGGTGAGTACTGGTGGGCCAAAGCGGAGGATCCGCCGGTATCCCGCGGGGAACAGGTGCAGGTGGTGGCCCAGGAGGGGCGGCGCCTGCGCGTTCGACGTCTGCCCCAAGCCTGATTCGGCTCCAAAGCTCATTCGCCGCGAAATCCCTGGATCATTAGAATGAGCTTAAGGAGGAAACATGGCCTATGAGCGGCGCTTCCGCGTGCACTCCTCGAGCTTTGCGGGGATGTTTTGGTTCGCTGGCTGGCTTTTCACCTTGGCCTTCGCCAAGCTTCTTTGGTGGCAGGCGATCTTGGCCCTTGTGATCTGGCCCTATTACCTTGGGGTCCGGCTACGCTAGGCTTAGGTGGTGCGGATCTCCCGCCGCATGAACACGAGATAAGCCACGGCGAAGCACACCGAGGTCAAGGCCAAAAGGCCCACGAGCTGAGGCCAACCTATAAGGAGGCTTTGGCCCAAAGAAAGCGGACTTGTGGGCATATCGGTCCTGGTGAGCAAGGCGAGGAGGCTTAACCCTCGGTAGGTCGGAACGAGGATGGGAAGGGTGGCCTCCTCAAAGAGGGCTACGGGTGAGAAACGCAGGACGAAATCCCGGACACTTTGGTTGCGCAAAAGATCGGAGGCGGTGGAATCGGAGCGGATCGGGGCCAATTGATCAGCGATGACCCCGGCGATCATGTAGAGGAAAAGGGTGAAGAAAAGCCAGGTTGCCACCGCCGCCAACGCTGAGCTTGCAGTTTGCCGAAAGAGCACGGAATAAAGAAGCCCCAAAGCCAACCAAAACCCGAGGTAGATGATGGCCACCACCACAAAAAGGATGAGTCTTGCGAACTCCCCGATATCCGGAGGAAAACCCAGGGCAAAGAGGCCGAGGCCGAAGATGAGGAGGACGATGCTCAAAACCGTGAGGCCGAGGGTGGCCATCCCCGCCAGGAATTTCCCATTGATCCAGGCATCGCGGTATATGGGCTGCGAGAGGATCCGGCTCACCGTGCCCTTGGTGAACTCCGAATTTATCGCGTCGAAACCAAGGAGGACGGCCAAAAGCGGACCAAAAAAGGCCAAAAAGGAGAGGAAAGAGGGGAGGCCGCTTTGAGCCGTGGTAAATAGCAAAAGATACGCGTTTTCCCCGACGTTCTCCGGGTTCTCCCGGAAGGCTTGCACCCCTAAATACACGGAGGTTCCGGCCACAACGAGGATGATCAAGCTCAGGATGAAAAACCGCTTGCTCCCCAGATGGTCCGCCAACTCCTTCCAAAAAATCGTGGCCATAACTCACTCTTGGAAATACCGGAGGTAGATCTCCTCGAGGGTCCGGGTCCGCGGGCGAAGCTCCACGAGAGTAGCCTTCTCTTCGACTAAAGCTTGCAAAAGGTTCTCCCGCGCTCCCTCTTCCAAGATCACTTGTACCCTCCCTCCGCCCAGATCCTCCACGCTTATGGTCCATTCCTCCCCTTCCAGGCGGGCGCGGAGCTTCGGGGTGGTCCCTTCCACTATGGCCAAAAGGCCGCCACCGGAATCCGTGAGCTCCGCCACCGTCCCTTCCGCCACCATCCGCCCTTTGTGCAAAATCCCCACGCGGTTGCAAACGCGCTGGACTTGATAGAGGAGGTGGGAGGAAAGGATGACGGTCATCCCCACCTCATCCTTGAGCTGCCTAATCAATTCCAGAATTTGCACCGCTCCTTCGGGGTCGATCCCCGAGGTGGGTTCGTCCAAAATGGCTAGCTTCGGTTTTTTCACAAGCACATCAG
>JAGDVW010000022.1:8898-10214 GCA_023255835.1 Candidatus Acetothermia bacterium | reverse complement strand
CCCGAGGTGGGTTCGTCCAAAATGGCTAGCTTCGGTTTTTTCACAAGCACATCAGCGATTCCCAATCTTTGCCGCATACCATGGGAGAAGGTGGCCACGGGGCGCCTGGCCATCTCTTTGAGCCCCACCTGCTCCAGGGCTTCGGCGATGCGCCTTTTGGCCTCCGGCTCGGGGATGCCGTTTAGGCTGGTGATGAGACGGAGGTTTTCCCAGGCCGAGAGCTCCTCGTAAAAGCCCACCTTCTCCGGGAGATAACCGACCAAGCGCTTGACCGCCAAAGGCTCGCGGGCCGGGTCGTGCCCGCAAACCCGCACTGTGCCCGCGGTGGGCTCGGTCAGGCCGAGGAGGATGAGGATGGTCGTGGTTTTCCCTGAACCGTTTGGGCCAAGGAGCCCATAAATTTCGCCTTCCTGAACGGTCAAATCCAAACCGTCCAAGGCCCACACGTCTTTGTAGCGTTTGCGGAGACCTTTGGCCTCGACGATCATGGGCTCAGCGCCGGCCAAGCCGCACGAAGATCCCGGTTAAGCCGGCCACCACCACAACCACTACCCCCACCCCGACCCAACCCCAACCCATGCTGGCGCCCACGGTCACCCGCAGATCCATTTGCTTTCGATCCTGAGGGGCGGCGGCGGTAAGGGTCACAGTGTAATCGCCGGGGATGGCCCGGGCCGCTGGTTTTATCTTCACCGTGACCTTCTCCGGCTTCAGGGTGAGGCTCAAGGGCTGCAGCTCCTCCATTTTGTCGGGCTCAAAGGTGACCTCCCAGCCCGCGGGTTTGGTGGCGTAAAACGAGAGGTTCGTGAGGGGGGCGGTGCCAGCGTTCCAAAGATAGAGGGTGAAAACCCGTTCCTTTCCTGCCACCGCCCGGATGTTCCGGGTGTCGCCCTGCCCACTCACCTCCGCCTCGGCGGCAAGCCGCAGATCATAAGTCCCAGTGACCACGGCCTTCAAACTCAGGCTGGCAAAATCGCTATCCGCCTGAGCGGTGAACACCAAGGGGTATTCCCCCTGGTCCACCCCCACCGGAGGGGTGACCACGAACCGCACGGTATCACTGGAGTTCGCCCCGATTTTGAGGGAGGTGATGCGGGTATCCGTTTGCCAGCGCGGGGTAAAGTAAGCCCGCCAAAGGGGCGGGATTTGGGCCCGCAAATTCACCACCCTCTCCGTATCGGCCTCGTTGCGGATGGTGATGTCGTAAGTGAAATCCTTGCCCGCCGGGTTCTCCACCGAGGGATAAGTCACGGAAAGCGTGAGTTTCGTCTCCTTCGGGGTCTCAGGGGTCCCGGCGCTTTGGAGCAAAACCTGAA
>JAGDVW010000022.1:0-8798 GCA_023255835.1 Candidatus Acetothermia bacterium | reverse complement strand
AGTTTCGTCTCCTTCGGGGTCTCAGGGGTCCCGGCGCTTTGGAGCAAAACCTGAACGCTCACAGTTTGGGAGAGCTTGTTGTCCGCGGTGGAAGCGGTGAGGGTGAAGGTATAGGAGCCGGCCTTGGCCCCGCTCGGCGGTCGGGCCCGGAATTTGATGGTGGTCTTCTTCTCCGGATCAGGAAGGAGGTAGACCGCGCCGATCTGCAAAGTGGGGTAAGAGCTCGTCTCAAACCAGGTGTTCCATCCCGATGGTCCATCCACTTTTAGGAGGACGGTCTCGGGACCTGGGCCGAGGTTTTGCAAAACCATCTCCAAAGAGAGGTCCCGCTCGGGGGAGATGACGACGGTTGGATATTCGGTGTAAAAAAGAAAAGACCTTTCCGCTGCAACTCCAAGGAGGCTCACGAAAACTACCAGGCCAAGCCAGCCCGCTCTGAAGCGGTTTCCCATCAGCCACCCCCTCCAGCACTCGCAATTATCTTAATTTCTGACGGAAAATGTCAACCTTAACCCCAGGAAAGCCGGGAAATCGGACCACCAAAGGCTTTCCGTCCCCTTGGGGATCAGGGGAAAAGGGAGGATGATCGGGGGATGGGCCTTTGGGTTAGGGAAGGGCGGCGGCGCTGGCAAAAGGTGAGGGGACTCCCCCCGTATCAGCCGCCGGTGTTCCTGCGCATTACGCCCGCGCGGGAAGGGCCACCCTGGTGGCTCTCCTGGACGATCGGCCCGGATTTCGGGGCCGATGCCCTGCCCGAGCTTTTAGAGGCCCTCCTTCAGGCCACTAGCTCCATGCCCGGAAAACTCGAGCTAAAGAGGGTCCATGGCCAACATTTGGAGCAAATTGAAGGGATCGAGCCCTTCCCTCCTCAAGCGGTGCTCTCCCCCGGTCTCCTTTTCCAGAAAGTGGGAGTGGAACCAGCCCGATGGCTCTTGACCATTTATTTAGCGCGGAGCGCCGGGAAAATCCTTGTAGCGGAAGAAGAAAAATATTTGGGAGGATGGTGGGCCTCCCTTTTGGCCCTCAAAAGGGCGTGTCAGGGCTAGGGAAGCCCACCCTGCTCCCTATGGACAATTTCCAAAGCAGATGTTGATTTGGAAGTGCCATTTTCCGTCGGCGCCCAGGCACCAACACCACCCGGGCTTTGCGCATTCGCCGATCACCACTTGCCAGGAATTGGTGTTCGGGTCGTAGTACCAACACATGCCCGGCCAGATCCCAAAGCAAGGGGGGCAAGGCCCTATCACACAAGGGGGGCAAGGATAGCCCATGGCTGCCGGCAAAATTTGGAAAGTCGCCCAAGCTGTCGCACAGTTCTGCTGCGGGATGAGGCCGAGGACCGTGGTCCGGCAGGATTGGGGATCAGGGCCAAGGAGGGGATAAGGATCATCTTGATCTCCCAAAGGCACGGGAAGGGGCTGGAGGCAGGCCACGGCCTGCAGGGTTTCCGTACCGCTTGGGGGCTGTACCCGAAATACATAATTCCCGTCGGGAAAAACATGGGTTCCCGCCGGCTTCCAAGGGTTTGGGGAGTAGTAATTGGGGAAGATCAGGCGGATGTATCCGCTGGGTTCAATATCAAAAACGTAGAGGTAAGCGGGTTGTGAGAGATACACGAAAAACCGGGCGCTCTCCCCCACATAATATTGAGCCTTCTCCATCCAGATGGATACGGAAAGCCCTGGCACCGGCTGGGGCACGATCCCCAAGGGTGGGGGCTGGGCCTGGACAAGCCCGCCGAGGGCCAACGCTCCTAATCCCACCAAGACCAAGAGGCTCCTCATTTCCACCACCTCGCTTAAATTACACCCCACCCCGTTTCCAGGTTCCGCGGTGGAGCCCGAGGCCGTCTAACCCTGGCCGGAACCGATTTTGTCGGGGGAGCATAACGCAGTAGAATAGCAAAACGGCGGGGCCTTGTTTATTGTTGCGTAAGTAACACTCTTTTCCACAGGTGGAGGGCTCAGGTGAAAATCTCGGAAAAAAGGGTCCTGGAGTGGTGGGAGCTCCCTGGGATCGATGGCCGGGAGGATTTCGATGAAGAGATTTTGTTTTTGAACGAGTTCGCGGAGAATGGGGATCTCCCGCGTTGGGCCCTTTTGGTGCGCGATCTTTTCCCGCGCTGGGGCTTTGAGCCCTGTGCCCATCGGTTCTTCGATGGACTGGAGCAAGTGTTAGCCATGATCGGCTCGGCCCGCCCCGGGCCGCACTTGGGCGGCTGCGGCGATATCCCGCTTTCCGTTTATCAACGCCTGCAGGCTTCCGGCCAGGAATTTTTGTCTTGGGCGGAGGGGAAAGAGGCGGGGGAAATGGGGAAATACCTTGGCAGGCCTGATCTGGAAAAGGCGGAGGCGGCGCGGGCGGTGGGCGAGGCCCTTTTGGCCATGGGCCACGGTTGGGTCGCCACCGACGCCGTGTTGGAAACCTGGGCCGACCAGGCAAAGTTCCCCCTCACTCAGGCCCTGGTGGGTGGGGAAGAAGGTCCGCTTCCCAGGCTCCTCCGCCACGCCTGCTCCTACAACGTTTTCGTGAATATCCGCCGCCTGGCCGAAGGGATCAAAGCCGGGCAACCCCCGGAGGTCCGGGTCTGCCGCGAGGCTTTGGTGGAAATGCCCGAGCTCGCCCCGGAACGATTGGCCCAGCTTTTCCTCGTTCTCGACGCCCTCTCCCGCTGGCTGAAAAGGAAGCCCCCCAAGGACGGAGTTCAAGCCCATATCCATACCGTGCTTGGCCCCCGCGATCCCGTGCGGGAATGGCTTGTGGCCTCCCTTTATAAAACTTTGAAGATTTGGCAGGCTTACCTCGACGCGCTACATGGCAGGGATCGGCGGTTGCCCTCCCTCATTTAGCTTGGCAGGCTTGGCTCCCCCGGATAATCTTCGAAGATCATGAAAAACTTGATTTTGGTGAACCATCCTTTGATCCAGGCCAAGCTCACAAAACTTCGGGACAAACGCACCGACCGTTTACAGTTCAGGGAGATCCTGGAGGAGCTCACCGCCCTCATGGTTTACGAAATCACCCGGGATTTCCCGGTGCGGCCAGTGGAAGTGGAGACTCCGTTTGAACGCACGCAGGGGGTGGAGCTCGCGCGGCCAGTGGTCCTCGTGCCGATCCTCCGGGCGGGGATCGTCATGTTGGATGGGGTCCTCTCCCTCATCCCCAGCGCCCGGGTTGGCCACATCGGCCTTTACCGCGACCCAGCTACGTTGAAGCCCGTACAGTACTTCGTCAAACTTCCGCCAAACCTTGGGGAAGCCCTGGTGATCGTGGTGGATCCCATGTTGGCCACAGGTGGTTCGGCAGTGCATGCGGTGAAACTGGTGAAGGAACGCGGGGGGAAGGATATCCGGTTCTTGTGCCTTGTAGCTGCTCCGGAGGGCGTGCGGGCCATGGCCGAGGCCCATCCGGATGTTCCCGTCTACGCCGCGGCCCTGGATCGTGAGCTGGATAGCCATGGCTACATCCGGCCTGGCCTGGGCGACGCTGGCGATCGCCTTTTCGGCACATGAACCGCGTAGCCCTTGTCACTGGCGGCTCCCGGGGGATCGGCGCGGCCACCGTCCTGCGCCTGGCCCAAATGGGCTACGACTTAGCCTTCACTTACCGCGTTGAGGCGGAAAAAGCCTTGGCTTTGGCGAAAAAGGTGGAGGAGCTTGGCCGCCGGGCCCTCCCCATCCAGCTGGATTTGGCGGAACTTGCCGAGATCAAAGGGGTTGTGGACCGGGTGGCTCATGATCTTGGGGAACCGGTGATCTTGGTGAATAACGCCGGCTATGTGCAGAGGATAGCCCCTGAAAACCTTTCCCTTGAGGACTGGGAGAGGATGATCCGCGTTTCCCTCACCGCTCCCTTCCTTTTCATTCAGGCCGCGGTGCCATATATGAAGAAGGCAGGTTTTGGGCGGATCGTGAACGTCTCCTCTTTGCGAGCCCTCACTGGATCGGCGCATGGAGTCCACTATTCCGCGGCAAAAGCCGGGCTTTTGGGGCTCACCAAGTCCTTCGCCTTGGCCCTCGCCCCCTTTGGGATCACCGTGAACGCCGTCTGCCCGGGCTTCGTGAACACGGACATCAACAAAGAGCAGCTGGAGAAGCACGGGGTAGAGATCCTGAAACAGATCCCGTTGGGGCGGGTGGCTGAGCCCACGGAGGTGGCTGCCCTGATCGGTTTCCTCTGCTCGGAGGAAGCGGGGTACATCACCGGGGCCACTTTCTCCATCAACGGTGGCCTCCGCATGGACTGATATGGAACGGGCTCAACTCGGTTTGGCCGCTTTCCATCGGCCGGGGATGGATGTTTGGTCGTGGGTGGAACTGGCCCAGGAGCTCGGGCTAGGAGGGGTGGAGCTCCGGGCTGACCCGGGGATTGCTCATCCAGACGAGCTTTCCCCTTGGGATCGCCAAAAACTTCGCAAGCTCAGCGCTGATGGGCTGAGGGTTTCCCTGCATATGCCCATCCACGGGGTGAACCTGACCTGGCCGGTGCGCTCGGTGGCCGCGGCCTCCCTTGGGGAGGTGATCCGCAGCCTGGAGCTGGCCGCCGAGATCGGCGCGGATGTGGTGGTCATCCATCCCGGCCGCCTTCCGGAGGAATACCTTCCCTTCTCAAAGTGGCTGGAGCGCAGCCGCGATCTTTTGCGCTTCGCTTTGGGCCTTCTCCTTCCCCGCGCGGAAAAACTTCAGGTGAAACTGGCTTTGGAAAACCTCGGCAATGGCCGGGATCGCGGCCTAGTCCAGACCGCTGAGGAGCACCTCGCCATCCTTTCCGAATTCCCAGAGCTCTGGGCTTGTTTCGACCTCGGGCATTTCCACACCTTGGGCGGTTCGCCCAGGGAATACATCCGGGCCCTCTCCGCAAGGCTCATCCATGTCCACCTCCACGATAACCGCGGCGATTGGGATGCCCATCTCCCCTTGGGCCAGGGCAGCGCCCCATGGCGGGAAACCTTGGCTTCCCTTGAGGAAAAAGGGTTTTCGGGGCGGATCATCCTGGAAATCCCCGATCCCTGGGGCCTCCGACTGAGCGTCCAAAAGATCCTAAGCAGATGAGAAGAATCCCGCGCTGGTATTTTGCTTTTTGCGTGATAAATGTGGCCTTGGGAGCCTTTTCCCAGCTCCTCCCCCTTTACGCCTATTTCCTTGGGGCCAAGGCGAGCCAGGTCGGCATCCTTTCCGCGGTGGGCAGCGCTACAACCATTGTGGCCAGCCTCTTTTGGGGAAAACTTGCGGACGCTAGCCCTCGCCGCCGTCCCCTTGTGCTCTTTGGTTTCTTCGGCTTGGCTACGGGTTATGCGCTTCTTGCCTTTCTTACCAGTGTGGGAGCGCTTTTTGCCTTAAACGCCGGGGTGACGTTCGTCTGGATGGCCGCCGGCACCGCCGCCACGCTTTTGGTTTTGGCGGAAGCCGCGCGGGCGGACTGGGAAAGGGAGCTTGGGCGATTCAACGCCATCTCCGGGGTGGGCTGGACAAGCGGCCTTCTCCTCGGCGCGGCCTGGACCATGCTCCTCACCCGGTTCTTCGGGGAGGGTTGGGGGCTTCGCTCTTTGGGGTTGGTGGTGGCCTTGATCGCCCTTGCCTCCGGCTTTCTCAGCCTAAGGGCCGTTCCCGAGCCCGCCGGCCGGTTCAATAAATCTCCAGCACAAACCGCGGCCAGCTTCATGGGGAACTTCGTGGCCGAGGTGCGACGCTATGGGCCCCTGCACCTCCTGGAAGCGCTGAACCCTGCCCAACTCCTGCGTTTTCTTCAGGGACGCTCGGCTTTCGGCCCGGAGCTAGCCCTTTGTTATTACGGGGAGTTCCTTTCTTTCCTCGCCTTTTCCTTGGTTTTCGCGCCGTTCCCGGTGTTTTTGCGGCAAGCTTTGGGGTGGCCCAACGAACTTGTCTTCGCCCTGTATGTGGCACATAACGCCACAAGCGTCTTCTCCTACCGCTTTGCCCAGAGGGCCATCAAAGCTTTTGGTCATAGGTTGGCTTTGGGCATCTCCCTTTTCATCCGCATCGGGATCTTCGCGGGCTTCGCCGCCGTGGGAAGGGGCGCGCCCACTGGCCTTCTCCCCCTGTTCTTTGCCCTGGCGGGCCTAAGCTGGTCCTTTTTCCAGCTCGCCACCACCGCCTTGGTCTCGCGCCTCTCCCCCGAACACATGCGCGGCCAAGCTTTGGGGATTTATAACGCGGTTTCTGGGCTAGGGAACGTTGCGGGAGCGATCCTCGGCGGGTTTCTGGCCGATGGCTTTGGCTTTTCCGCCCCGTTTCTTTCGGGAGCAGCCCTCCTTTTGATCACCTTGCCCATCCTCCTTGTGGAGGGCCGCCCCCAAGCTTAGGTTCACTCCTTTTCCTTCACCTCGAGGATGCGCATCCCGTTGTAGTAGCCGCAATGGGGGCAAACGCGGTGAGGGAGCCGAAATTCGTGGCACTGGGGGCATTCGGTGGCCGCGAGGAGCTTAGCCCGCCAATGGGTGCGGCGAAGCCGTACCTCCCGATGGGACCGCCGAGACTTGGGAACAGCAGCCATGCTTTCCTCCTTTGTGGTGCGCTATTTTCCTTGGGGGCGCTCGAGAATCAAGGTGACTGGCCCATCGTTCACAAGCCCCACTTCCATATGGGCCCCAAAAATTCCGGTTTTCACAGGGATCCCTTCGGCCTTGAGGGCCCGCACGAAAAAGTCGTAGAGGCTACGGGCCATTTCTCCAGGAGCAGCCCGATCGAAACTGGGCCGGCGGCCAGCCAAAGGGTCGCCATACAAAGTGAATTGCGATACACAGAGGATTTCGCCCCCCACCTCTCGCAGGGAAAGGTTGAGCTTCCCCGCCCCATCCGGGAAAACCCGCATTTCCGGGATCCTTTTGGCCCAAAAGACGGCCTCCTCCTCGCTGTCTTCCCTCCCTATGCCCACAAGGAGGAGAAAACCCAGACCAATGCGGGCGATTTCCTCCTCGCCCACGCGAACCCAAGCCTCCCGCACCCTCTGGAGGACGATCCTCATCAGCCTCTCGTGGCCTGTAGACTCTGCAGAAAGCTCAGGGTCTTGCGGAGATCCTCTAAGGGAAGGAGATCCAAAGCGGAAAGGATTTCTTGGCGGACCGCCTCCCGCTCGCGCTCGGCCTGGCGCTCCCTATAGAGGGCCTGTTCCGCCAGCCTTCGGGCCTGTCGACAAACGTCCTCATCCACGTAGGCCACGCGCCAGCGCGGGAATTGGTGGAGGAGCTCTTGAACTTGGCGGTTGAGATGCTGAAGGGTGGGCTCCCGCGGCGGCAGGACCCCGAGGACTTGGTTGGCAAGCTGCTGGTTTTCCACGAAGACCAGGAGCTCCTCGGGCTGATACTGGCTGGCCACGCGCAACCCTTCCAACAGGGCCTTGTACTCCGCCGCCTCTTTGGAAGACCTGCCCAGGGTTTTTCCAAGCTGGACGAGGTTTTTCCCCTGACCGTCGGTGAGGACAACGCCGACGGCCGCCTGGGCTGGTTCCCCACGGGCGATCCCGCTTGCGGTGAGGACGAGCTTTCGCATGCTTTGGGCCCGGCAGGGCTCGAACCTGCGACCGACCGGTTATGAGCCGGCTGCTCTACCCCTGAGCTACGGGCCCCTTTCAATGATAATGAGCGCTTTTTCCCTGGGCAAGCGCAGGCCCCTTCTTCTCCTTGCTCCTCCGAAGGCCAATGGCCCGGGTCACCCATCCCAAAACAGCCCAAAGAAAAACCCCAAGAAACACCAAAATGCCGAAAGGCAAAGAAAGCCGAAGAGAAGCGAAGAGCCAGGCGCTCACCATCCCAAGGATCACAAGCCCCGTGGCTGGGCCCAGGACCCGCAGGCAAGCCCAGCAGGGCCGAAGAGCCGCGTTTTTGCCCCACCACAGGGAAAAAGTTCCCAAATCCCAGGCGATCAGGCCAAGACCCAGGGCTATCAGGCCGGAAGGGAACGGAGAAAACATCGCCAGGGCGGCAAGGCCGTATAGCCCCACCACGAAGAGGTTGGGAATCCTCGCCCAAAGGCCCAAAAGCCAGATGGCCCCAAAAGCAATTGCCCAGAGCCATTTTGGAGGAAGCAGAACGAAAAGGGCTGCGCTGTACAGCAAAAGACTCAGCGCTAAGGCCATGAGCTTCTCCGGAGGACCGCGGCCAGCGGGGCCTCTCCATCCCAAAGGGCCACGCGAATCCCAGAGGCCATAAGTTCCAAGATTTTCAAGCGTTCCTCGAGGGCCAAGATGCGGAAAGACAGGCGAAGATGAGGGTCAGAGGGCGCAGGACGTGGCGGGCTGAGCACCAAGACTAAAACCTCGTAGCCCTGCCCTTTCCACAGCCAAAGGGCGCGGGCGTCGTCGAGGCTGAGGGGCGAGACGAGGATGATCGCGGAGCCCCGCGGGAAAAAATCGAGGGGGATCTCCTTGAGGGTGGGAAAAGCTTCGCTTTCTTTGACAGTCACAGCGGCCAGCTCCAAGGCCAACCTTTCCCAGTGCCGTCTGCCCACTCCAGGTGGGACCCAACGGAGCCTCTCCTCCACCGCGAGGAGGCCGGTTCGATGCCCCCGCTGGAGCAGGGCCCGCGCCAGGCTCGCGCTGGCCCTCACCCCCGCCTCGAAGAGATCGGCGGAAGCCAAAGCCGCCCTATACACGTGGGCCCGGGCATCCACCACCACGGTGACCAAGGCCATCCGTTCCTCCTCATAGAGGTTCATGGTCCATCGCCCCTGCCGGGCAAGGACTTTCCAATTCAGACGCCGGAGATCTTCGCCAGGAAGGTACGGTTTGACGCCGAAGAACACCAACCCGGCAGGGCCACCCTGGCGGCTTCGCCCGGCCCC
>JAGDVW010000062.1:13689-15598 GCA_023255835.1 Candidatus Acetothermia bacterium | reverse complement strand
TCACCGTGGTGGTGCCGGTGCTCAACGAGGAGGAGCATCTCGAGGCTTGTCTCCGTTCCCTGCGAGCTCAATCCTTCCGAGAATATGAGCTTATCGTGGTGGACAACGGAAGCACGGATGGGAGTTTGGCCATCGCCCAGCGCTATGCCGACCGTGTTCTCCACGAGGCCCGCGTGGGGCCGGACTGGGCCCGTCACCGGGGGTTTATGGAGGCGCAAACGGAGCTTCTGGCTAGCGCCGACGCCGACACCATCTATCCCGAGGATTGGCTAGCAACCCTCGTTAGGGCTTTGGCGAGGAAAGGCGTGGTGGCGGTGTTCGGGCCCTTGGCGTTCAAGGAGAGCCCGCGCTGGCGGCGGGAGCTGGAGCTCGCGGGCTATGCGCTTCTCACCTGGAGCATGTACCCCTTGGGCGTTCCCCTGGCTGGAGCCTCCAATTTCGGCTGCCGCAAGTCCGCGTACCTCGCGGTGGGTGGGTTCCCTCCGATCGCCCATTTGGCCAACGCTGATTTTCGCCTGGTCAAGCGGCTGGCACGAGTGGGCCGAGTGCTCTTCCTCCCCGGCCTGCGCGCTTACACCTCCAACCGCACCTTTGCCCAGCTGGGTCCGTGGCGGGTCATCCCTCACACCTTGCGCATTTGGTGGGACATCGCTTGGGAACAAAATCGTGTGCCCGCTGCCCACTATCTTGCGGTCCGCCAGAGAAACCAGGAGTAGGCCTATTTATGGCGCCAGGCGTACCAATCCTCCAGGGTGAGGCGGTCGCGGCGAAGGACGATGTCCCAGAAGTTTCGTATCATGAGAAGCCAATGCCGCAGGGCACCGCGGCGGCGGAAAGCTCGGTTCGACGTATAAACACACATATGCGGAACAAACCGAACTTTTCCCACCCGGCGCAGGCGCAAGCCCAAACGGATATCGGCTGCGGCCAGACCTCCCAGCGCCGGATATCCGCCCACCAGGAAATACGCGTCCCGTCTAAAGCCCATGTTCAAGCCCGTGGTCTGACAGAACCCCAGATGATGGGTGAGGAACTGGATGAGGGTGTTGAGAAAAAGCTCCAGGCGTTGGCGAAAGCTAGGGCTTTCCCGAAAAGCCCAAGGCCCATAAGCGCACACTACGCCTTCTTCCTCCAGGGCTTTCACCATCCGGGCCAGCCAGTCAGATGGATAGAGGGTGTCCGCATCGGCTTGGACGATGAACTCCCCCTGGGCCTCGCAGATCCCGCGATGAAGGGCCCGGTCATAGCCCCGCACGGGCTCCCGAACCACCCGGTCGGCGTAACGAGCGGCGATCTCGGGGCTGCGGTCAGTGCTGCCATTGTCCACCACCAAAAGCTCGAAGCCCTTGAAAGTTTGGGCCCGCAGAGTCCGCAGGGTCTCCTCGAGGAACTCCTCCTCGTTCAGCACCGGCATGACCACGCTCACCTTGGGGCGATCCATGAGGGCCCCCCCAGGAGAGCATAAGGGAAAGTGCGTGTGGCGGCCAATTATAGAGGGCGGTCGCAGGGTTATTCTTCGGCTTGGGCTCGAGTTTTTCTGGCTTTGGTATATGGTCTTCCTCCTAATCCTCACCACCTTGGTGCGCACCAAGCCCCTAGGGGAAAGGCCAAAAAAGCCCTGTGTGTTGGCCGTGACCCACTTGGGCGGGTTCGAGCCCCTTTTCGTCACCCGGGCCAGCGGCCACTGGCGCGGGTGGGCCCTCTATTCCCTGGACCGCCCCACGGCGTTCGTGCGCTTCCTCTGCCGAGCGTTTTGGCGGTTCGGGGTCACCCAACACCCGCAAAGGAAGAACACGGTGAACAAAAGGACCTTAAAGGAGGCTGTCCAACACCTCAAACGGGGTGGCTCGCTCATGGTCTTCCCTGAAGGGGACAAGTTTTGGGAGCGAAAGCTTTATCGGGGAGCTGC
>JAGDVW010000062.1:11678-13589 GCA_023255835.1 Candidatus Acetothermia bacterium | reverse complement strand
GTGGGATTGGAAAACGCGCTGGTCTACGAACCGGGCGAAGAAGGGCTCCCCCTCTGGCGCGGGTTTCCCCGTGCCCTTTGGCGCACGTTGAAAAAGCGCTGGGTAGCCGTGCACTTTGGGAACCCGATCCTCCCCGATCCTTCCCTTCCGGAAGACGAGGACGTGGATCGGATGATGAAGGAGCTCGCCCAAGCTTTCGGGGAGTTCTTCGGAAGGTTCTACGGGCTTCCTGGCCCAGTCTGGCTCAGCCCGAAAAGAGGCGGATGACCTCCTGGATTTTCTCCTCGCGGTTGCTCTTGGTGAGGCGGACGAGGTGGTCCACCTCATGGCGGATGCGATAGGCCAAGTGATGATTGGAGGCGCGGTGCACGGTCACCAGGAGATGTTTATTTGATCCTAGGGCTCTTTCCACAGCAGCGATGAATCGGGGGGATTTTAGCTCCATAGGTCCCACCTCGTCGATCACGATGAGTTCCGCCTCGGCGAGGGCGCGCTCGATGGCCGCGGCCCCGATCTCCTCCAAGTCCTTCAAACACAGGCGATAGCGACCAAATCCCGGCCCGTCACAAAGATGCCGATGGGCCAAAAAACCCTCTTTGCCTGTGGCCACATCTCGCACGAGGAAGCCTACGCGGTATCCACACTTTCGGATCTCCTCGGTGATCATTCCCCCAGCGCGGAGGGGCAGGGTGGCCAAAACCCGTTTCACCAGGGTGGTCTTCCCTACCCCCGGGTTCCCGGTGATCCCCACTTTCATCGGCGAAATTGTAAAGGCTGAGCCCTAATGGGTAGGCTTAGAACCGTGATCCTTGAGGCCATCGGGCCCACTTTTTTGCTTGTGGCCGTGGGCTATGGGCTAGGCCGCTGGGGAAAGATCCCGGCCCGCCCCTTCGCCGAGGTCAGTTTTTGGGCCCTCTCCCCAGCCCTCATCTTCGAAACCCTTCGTACTGCCCAGCTCCCTTTAAGGGAGGCGGGCCTCGTGGCCCTGTTCGTCCTCGCCCACTATGGGGCCATGTTCCTCCTTTCCATCCCTTTTGGGAACAAACTTTTCCCCTCTGACCCCGACGCCCGCCGGGCCACAAACCTCCTTTTCACCTTCGGAAACTGCGGAAACCTCGGGCTTCCCATCCTCCTTTTCGCTTATGGCCAGCGGGCCATGGACGTGGGGGTGGTCTTTTTGGCCACGAACACCGTTCTCCTCTCCACTTTGGGGGTGGGTATCGCCACTTGGCAGACTGGGTTTGATTTCAAAGCGCTTCTGCGGAATGTCTTGGCCGTCCCCTGGCCGTATGCCGTAGCCCTGGCGGTGGCGATGCGCATCACCAACGCTTGGCCCGAGGTCCTAGCGCGGGCCTCGGGGCTCCTTGCGCAGGCGGCAATCCCGGTGTTCCTCCTCCTTTTGGGGTTGGAGCTAGCCAGTGTGGATTTCCAGGCTTTGGCCAAGCCCGCAGTCCTTGTAGCCTTCGGCCGCCTCACCCTCGCCTCCCTCCTCGCCTGGCTTTTAGCCCCATTCTTCACCCAAGAGCCCATCACCCGCAGAAGCCTCGTGATCGAAGGGAGCGTCCCGAGCGCGGTGAACGCCTACATCCTCGCCACTCAATATCGGCGCCGGCCGGATCTGGCGGCCACCGCTTTGCTCCTCTCCACCATCCTTTCCTTGGGCACCCTCTCCTTCGTGCTCTTCCTCCTTGCCAGGTTCGGGTAGACTCTGAAAAGGAAGGGAAAATGGCGAAAGTGGCGATCACCACAAAGTTTTTCCCCGAGGAAATCGCCCGGCTCACCGGGGCGGGCCATGAGGTTGCGGTGCACGAAGGAAGCCCCCTCAAAAAGGCCGAGCTCCTCGGTTTCGCCAAGGAGGCGGAGGCCCTGATCATTTCCTTGGCCGATCGAATCGACAAGGAAGTGCTCCAA
>JAGDVW010000062.1:8202-11578 GCA_023255835.1 Candidatus Acetothermia bacterium | reverse complement strand
GTGGACAACATCGATGTTGAAGCAGCTACGGAAAGGAAGGTCCTTGTGACCAACACCCCGGAGGTGCTCACCGAGGCCACTGCGGATTTAGCCTGGGCCCTCCTTTTGGCCGTGGCCCGCCGCATCGTGGAAGCTGATCAAGACCTGCGCCGCGAAGGTTTCCCCGGCTGGACGTTCATCCCCAAACACCTCGGGGTGGACGTGCACGGGAAGACCCTGGGGATCGTGGGCTTCGGCCGGATCGGCCAGGCCGTGGCCCGCAGGGCCCAAGGCTTCGGCATGCGGGTCCTCTACTTCGCCCGCTCCCGGAAACCCGAGGCCGAAAGGGCTTTGGGCGCCCAGTTCGCTCCCCTGGAAAAGCTTCTCCAGGAAAGCGACTTCGTGGTCCTCTGTGTACCCCTCACCCCGGAAACCCGGCATCTCCTCAGCGCACGGGAACTCTCCCTCATGAAAAAGGAGGCCATTTTGGTGAACGTGGCCCGCGGCCCTGTGGTGGACGAGGAAGCCCTGGTGCGGGCCCTGCGGGAGCGCCGGATCCTCGGCGCGGGTTTAGACGTGTTCGAACGCGAGCCGGAAGTGCATCCGGGGCTTTTGGCGCTGCGGAACGTGGTCCTGACCCCGCACATTGGCTCGGCCACCTGGGCCACCCGTCGGAAGATGGCCTCCTTAGCGGTGGAAAACGTTCTTGCCGCCCTTCAGGGGAAACGCCCGCCCACCTTGGTTAATCCAAAAGCTTGGGAATCCTCATGATCCGCCTCCATGTAATGGCCATTACTTGACTTTGAGACATGGCCGCATAGCATGAGAGCAGGGTGAAACTTACGGATGGCCCAGGGTGTAAACTTTGGTGAGGAGGTGTGAAGCATGAAAAGGATATTGGCATTGCTTTTAGCTTTAGGTGGGCTAGGGATTTTGGCGTTTGGGGAGACATGCGCTCCGTGCGCCAGCCCTGCCACGGAGCCCCCTTGTTATACGGCCTTCTGGCAAGGCGAGGATATCTGCTTTGAGCTCGTGGTTCCTTGGTATTTCTACTGCTCCTGTTGCTACCCCAAACCGATGGTGACGGGCTGGCGGGTGGCGACTTTGGACGGAAACGTCGTGTATCAGGAGACTTTTCCAAGCCCGGTAGCCCCCTCTAAATGGGTTTGGAAGCAAGTGGACACCAATGGCAACCCTGCCGCGCCTGGCTATTACAAGATCATCATCTCCACCACAACCGGCGAGTACGAGAACACCATAAAGATCGTGGCCAGGCCTGAGTGTCAGCCTTGCTGTTGTTTTCCGTTCTTCTTTTTCGGTTGCTGGGGGGCCGTCTCCAAGCCCTGTGGGATCTCATGGTGTTCGCCATATGTGAAGGTTTATCGCTGCCCTGCTTGTGAACCCTCGTGTTGGGGCCCCTGTGGAGTGACGATTTATTTAGGAGTAAAAGAGCCGTAAGTGCCGGAGCTCCCGGACCTTGAAGTAATTCGTGAGAATTTGGCTGCCCGCCTTTTGGGTCGGGCAGTTCTTTCCCTCAAGGTGCGCCGGCCTGGCTTAGTCCAGGCCGGCCCCTCGGATCTTTTTCCCCTTTTGGGGAAAACAGTGAGAGAGGTCTCCCGTCGGGGAAAACATCTCGTTTTCCATTTCGACGAAAATCTTTTCCTCATCGTCCACCTCATGCGTTTTGGCTGGCTTTGGCATGGGCCCTCCCGTTATGAGGTCACCAAAGCCACGACCCTTTCCCTTTCCTTCGATGACGGGACCGATCTTCGGCTCATCGAGCCGGGCACCCCCCAAATCGCCGCGGTTTGGCTTTATTCGGATTTATCCCAGGCCGAGCCCCTAAAAAAGCTTGGGCCTGAACCGTTCTCCCCGGAGTTCACCCTGGAGAATTTCTCCCAAGCCCTGCGGGGGAAACGTCGGCAAGTGAAAAAGATCCTCCTTGATCAAGCCATCGTGGCGGGAATCGGCAATGCCTACGCCGATGAGATCCTTTTTTGGGCGAAACTCTCCCCTTTCCGCTATATTCATACCATGACTGAGGAGGAAATCGAGCGGTTGTGGAGGGCCATCCCGGAGACATTGCGGTGGGCGGTGGCTGAGATCAAGGCCCGCGTTGGCGGAGACCTCTTTGACAAGGAAATCAGGGATTTCCTTTACGTGCATGGCCGGGCGGGAGCTCCCTGCCGCGTCTGCGGGACCCCCATCGGGGAGGTCCTTTTTGAAGGCCAGCGCACGAATTTTTGCCCTCATTGCCAAAACGTGGGCCAGCCTGTGAGTAAATGAGAAGCATGGCCCTCGCCCTCTTTTTGGCGTTCCTATACGCCTTAGGAACGGTTGTCATTTTGCCAAGCCCGCAAGAACTGGTCCTTGGGGCGACGGCGGTGGCGCCAGGCTGGGCGGTGATCGCCATGGCCGCCCTGGGGCGAGCTTTGGGGGCCTATCTCCTCTTTTCCCTGGGCGACCGGGTAAAACGTTGGCAAAAAATACAAACTTGGCGGGGCAAAAGGGCCCAATTACAAATTTGGATCGCCCGCGTGGAAAAATGGGTCAATCGCCTGGGCGCGCCAGCCCTGTTCTTCTTCCTCCTCATCCCCGGCTTCCCCGATACCGCCATGAGCTATGTGCTGGCCCTTTTCTCCCGCAAGCCTTGGGCTTTCACTTTGGCTGTGGCCGGGGCTTCCGCCCTACGCCTGACCCTCGCTTATCTTGGGATTTTCTATGTCCTCAAGCACGCGTAATAGGCGCACATCCCCCGCAAAAACCGCACGCGTGCCCTCCTTAGTGCGGACAAGAAGCTCCCCTTGCGGCCCTAAAGCGCTGGCCACCCCCACGAAAGCCTCTTTCCCCGTTTGCACCCTCACCTTTTGGCCGATGGTCATGCTTTTTGTCAACCAGGCACAAAGAACCGCCTCGTTCTCCTTTTCCAACCAGCTTTCCAGGGACCAAAGGAAATCCGCAAGAAGCTGGGCCCGGGAAGCCCTACGGAATTCCTGCAAAGCCGCGGATTCAGGAATGGGGGCGACGCTCACGTTCAATCCCACCCCAAGAAAAACCCTTTCCTTTTCGACCTCCACCAGTATGCCCCCGAGTTTTCGGCCATCGGGGGCGAGGAGATCATTGGGCCATTTGAGTTTCCCTACTTGGGCGGCCTCCGCCAGGGCCAAGCCCGCGCGGAAGGGTAAAAGCGGATCCCCTGCGTTTTTCAAGAGGACCGAAAAATAAAGGTTGCCGGGCGGGCTCTCCCACACTCGCCCGAGCCTTCCCCGCCCGCGGAGCTGGGCCTCCGCCAGGACCACGGCCCCGCTGGGCGCATCCCTCCAGGCCCGCAGGAGATCTTGGGTACTGGTGACCACACCGAAATAACGATAGGCTCTACCAAAACTCCCGCGCAAAA
>JAGDVW010000062.1:6418-8102 GCA_023255835.1 Candidatus Acetothermia bacterium | reverse complement strand
GCTCCCCCCTCCTCCAGAAGGATGGGAAAACCCTGGGCCTGCAAAGCCAAAAGGGCTTCCCGAAGGCCGGCTGGAGAAAGGCCGGTGCGCTTGCTTAGAGCTTCCCAACCCTCTAAGCCCTCGGGAAGGGCAAAAAGGACGCTTTCGAATTCCACAACAAAATTTTAGCGGCGAATGGCGAGGTCCACGGTGTAGGTGAAAAGCGGGATCCCCTCGATGAGGGAAACGCAAATCCAATAAACCCCAGCTTTGGGCGCTTGGTAACTTAACCCGATCCTCCCCGCTCCTCCCACCCAGCCCACTTCTTGGCCGGATGGATCGAGGATGGAGAGGCGGATGGCCTGGGGAGAGTTGATTTGCACTTCCAAAAAATAGCCAAGGCCGAGGTTCACTCGGAACCAATCGCGGGAATCCAAGGCTTCCCCAGGGCCGGGCCAACCCAGGGTGCACACATAATGTCCAGGGCTCACGTAAGGGGCGTCCTCCATTCCCGCGCATTCCCGAACGGTTTTTCCCTCAGGGGCTGAACCCGGATTCAGCTGGGAAATGGCTGGGGATGAGGGAGAACGAGCTTTGGGATCGGACGGCGCAGGAACAAGCGGACCTCCTGTGCCACCGGCTTCGCCCGTGAATACCCACTCCCCTTGAACACGCACCGAATTCTCATGCACTCCGATCTCTATCCCCACCGGCCCGCCCACCAGTTCCACCGCAAGATACGAGCCGAGTTTTAAGTCCCGCCGGGCCAAAATCGCTTGCCCAAAATAAGTTACGTGCTCGCCTTTCTCCGTAACCCGCTGTAGCTGGAGTCTGCGGGTGAGCGAGGAAGAAAGAGTGGAAAATCGAAAGGTCAGGGACAAGGAAGTTGGGGGAGGTGTACGCCAGCCGCGGGTTTGGACGAGGATTTCCACGCTCAGGTGCTGGCCCTCCCAAGAAAGGCCATAAAACCTCCACCAGGCCTGTCCCGCGGGGTCGGAAAGCCAACGCCAGCCCTGGGAGTCCAGACGGCCCTGGGCGAAAAAGGTGGCCCCAGCCCCGGTCAACCCCACCACCATGCCGAGAAGCGCCAGATACGCCGCACGCATGCCCAGGGAAGCTTGCCCCTGGGCTGGGCTTGCACGGAGGGAGATTGGGCCCTGGCCGGCGGAGCTGAGGGCGGTCCTGGGTGCCTTTGCCCGTCAAGGTTTTGGGACAAATGTCCGTAACGCTCAACCCCAGATCAGACCAGCGATTCCGAGGAGGAGGCAATAGAGGGAAAAAGGCCAGAGGCTCCGGCGAAGGACGACCCTCCGAAAAAGGGCAAGGCTGAGGAACCCGAAGGCGCAGGCGGTGAGGGCACCGAGGCCTAAGCCAGCCCAGCTTTCAGCTGTCCCCCCCTCCCTTAAGGCAAAGAGGGCAGAGCCCAAGAAGGTCGGGATCCCAAGGAGAAAAGAAAAGCGGAAGGCTTCATCTCGCTCCAGGCCAAGGAGAAGGCCGGTGGTGACGGTGGCGCCGGAACGGGAAATGCCCGGCAAAACTGCGGCGGCCTGGGCTAACCCGATGAGGAAAGCCGTTCCAGATTTGAGAACTCTTTCCTCCATCTTCGCCCGATCGGCCGAAAGAAGGAGCAAGGCGGTGAAAAAAAGAAGACCTCCAGCCAACTTGGGGGAGTCAAACATCCGCTCCAGGCCCCGGCCAAAGGCCA
>JAGDVW010000062.1:1954-6318 GCA_023255835.1 Candidatus Acetothermia bacterium | reverse complement strand
GGGGGGTGAGGGCGGAAGAGAGCCAAAGGAGGTCCCGCCAAAACCAGATCACCAGGGCTAAAAGCGTCCCCAAGTGCAAAAAGGCCACAAGGATTGGCCCAGGCTCTCCAACCCCCAGCCACTTTTGGAGGAGCAGAAGATGGGCAGAGCTACTTACCGGAAAAAACTCGGTCAGCCCTTGAACGAGGCCAAGGAATACGTAGCGGAGCATATCCTCGCGCTCCCGGAAGGGAGAACCTCAAGGAGAGCGCACGCTGCTTGCAAGCGTTCACGCACTCCCCGCATTTTATGCAGTTGGTGCTATTGCCCTCCCAGTGGGGATCGATCCCCATCGGGCAAGCTTTCTGACATAGGCCACACCCTGTGCATTTTTGGGGATCGAGATGGAGGCCAAGGAAACTGGCGCGGTTGAAAAGAGCCAAAATTGCTCCCATCGGACAAAGATAACGGCACCAGAATCTTGCCACCAATGCCATCCCCAGAATCGTTGCTGCCAACGTTCCCATGTGGATGAAAAAAGGCGTGGTAGGCTGGGCCAACCCCATGGCGAAATACGGCAATGAAGCGGTGAGGGAAGCCGCCGGGCAAAGTTTGCAAAACCAAGTATCGGCTAACCGCCAAGCGGCGACCACCGTCCCCAAAAGGACCAAAAATTTGAAAGGCGAAAGGACCTTGCGAAACCGAGCTTTGCGCCAAGAAAGGAGGTCGTTCACGGTGCCAAACGGGCAAAACCACCCACACCAACCACGTCCCAAAAAGAGCCCGTAAACCGCAAGCACTCCAAAGAGGTAAAACGGGACAGAGCCAACGATCACCAAATTTTGCAAAAGCCCGATGGGACAAACCGTCACCGAAAGGGGGCAGGCGTAGCAATGAAGGCCGGGGAAGATGATGTGGGTCATGCCTATCCCCGTGATCCCTAAAATCCCGAGAAAAATGCCGAGCCCCTGCGTGCCCCGCCGCAAGTGCCTCAGCTTCACGGGAGCTCCTTCAGGGCCGAAAGGAGACGGGATGCCAAATCCCCGGTGCCAAAAAGGACCTTCCCCGTCTCCTCCACAAGGATTGCGGGAACCACCGCCTTCCCATTAACGATCACCCCGGCCCTTTCCGCCTTTTCCCTTTGGATGTCGGCATCGATCATTTCCACGGTGATCCGCGGATTTACCTTGGTGATCTCGGCGACCAAAGCTTTGGCGTAAGGGCAAGCCCGGCACCAAGGGGTATAAAAGAGCACGAGGTGCCCGGCCTTGGGAAGGGAGGCGAAAGCCGCGCGAAGCTCGGAAGAAAGCTCAACTTTGGGAACCCGCTCTTCCTCGATCCCCACGCAGGAGGTGCAAAGGATAGCGGCGATGCGCTGGGCCTGGCGGGCCTGTCCGAGATATATCCCGAACCCCAAGGCCGCGAAGGCCAGGGCCAAAATGAAAATAGAAAAACCGGAAAGAGCCCGCCCCCAAAGGAACCAGCTCCCCAAAACCCCCAAGGCCAATAAAACCAAAATCCACCAGGGGAAAACGAACCCACCGCCCGCCCGCTCCCCCAACACCAAGGCGCTCTCAGCCGCCTGGGACATTTGAAAACAAGCGTCGGCGATACAGTAGTGATATTCCACGCCCAGTTTTATGGGGATGGGAAAAATCTCGGGATTCAATTTTTCCGCGGAAAAACTTAGGCGAACGGTGCGTTCCCCAAAGGCAGGAAGATTGAAAACCTCGGGGAGCTTGGCGGTTATTTCCGGGGGCAAGCCCTGCACGGAAAAACGTACCTCCTCAGCTAAGTATGGCGAGGTGTTGCTCACCCGCAGGGCTATGACGCTCTCTTCCCCGGGGCGAAGCTGCATCTCCTTGGGAAGGGCGATCTCCAAAATGGGTTCGGCTTTAGCGGGAAGCTCCGGCAAAGCCAAAGCTCCCAGGGATGGGGTTTCAGCGGTTTTCTCCGCCAGCAACTCGGCCACGGCTTTCTCCAATTCCTCCCCCTCCAAATCCCGGTAGCGGATCGCCCCGTTTTTATCGAGGAGGTAGGAGGTGGGGATTTGGTAAACCCGATAAAGGGCGGCGATGGTGTTGTCCCAGCGCTTCCCCTCGAAGGCCACCGGCCAAGTTATGCCTTGGTCCGCGAGGACCCGCCGCAAATCGGACTCGCTCTCGTCCAAGCTCACCCCGACGATCTCGAATCCTTGGGCGTGGAATTTGGCGTAAATTTGGCGCAAACCTGGGAGGCTAGCCATGCATGGCGGACACCAGGTGGCCCAAAAATCGAGGAGCACCACCTTCCCCCGAAAACTTCTCAGGGAGAGGAGTTGGCCGCTAGTGAACTCCCGGAAGGAGAAATCCGGGGCAGGGGAACCGGGGATAAGCGGGATTTTTGGGGGAACGTAAGCCGTCTCCTCCACCGTGATCCTCCGCCCATCCGGGGAAATTTCCCGGACCTTGAAGCTTCGGTCGCCCAGGGTGAAGGCCTCAGAGAGGGCGAAATATTCATGCCCATCGGGATCGGCATAGATTTTCCCATCCCCATCCACATCCACCCCCAAGAAATCGCCTTTTGTGCCGAAAACCCCGTTGAGGTCCCCATCCACCAGGACAACCCGGTGATCGTGGAAAGTGGAGGAACGCGGGGCCCCGCCCACCAGGAAGACGTAGCCCCGCCCCTCCGGCCAGAGCACCGAAAGGGGATAGTCGTAAGCCTCGCCTCCTTTGGGCCGGGCCTTGAGGGCAAAGGACCAAGATGATCCCCCGCTGATCCTGTTCCCTTGCAGCTTTTCTGAGGAGGTGAGGCGAAGATCGCCATCGAAATCCACCCACAAAGCCACCTCATTTTGGGGGCTGACGCCGAGGAGGATCGCGTATTTGGCCTCGCCCAGGAAAATTTCCCCAAATAGTCTTGTGGCCAAGGTTGGGCCCTCGTACCGGACAGGCGTGGACAGAGTGGGATAAAGGCGCAAGGGCTGAGCCACCTGGGCCCAATCCCCCAAGTCTTTGGGATCAGCGGGCGAAAGATCGATCCCCTGGGCTACACCGACGGCCGCAAACGCCAAAAGAAAGAGAAGGTAGCGCAAAGGTCATCCTTTCTGGAGCCGGGAAGCGGCGAGGCGCAGCCTTTGGGCCACAAGGCGCGGCCCGGCCATGGCTAAAACCTCGAACAATCCCGGCCCTACCCGGGAACCGGTGACCACCACCCGCATGGGAAGGGCCACGGCCTTGAGGGGAAGACCGAGTTTCTCCAAAACCGCCCGCACCACGGCCTCGATCTCCCCCGGCCCTCCATCCGCAAGGCCCTCCAGGGCCTGGGCGATGGCCAAAAACGGCTCGGAAAGCTCAGGCCTCAGGAGCTCCTGGGCCTCTGAAGGGATCTCAATTTCCCGGGGGAAGAGAAAGCGCGCGCTGTGAGCGAGGTCCACCAGGGTGTGGCTGCGGTCGCGCAAAAGCTCCACCGCCCGGAAGAATCGCGCTTTGGGCAAGGCCTCCACCTCTTCGGAGGCGGCCACGCCCTCCATCACCAAGAACTCCTTGACCAAATCCGCCAAGTTTTCGAGGGGAAGCCGCCGCATCCACTCCCGGTTGAGCCAAAGAAGCTTCTGTTCGTCGAAAACCGCGGGGGATTGCCCAACGCCGTCCAAATCGAAGTATTGGATGAGCTCCTCCCGGGAAAAGATCTCCTGATCGCCGTGGGACCAGCCCAAGCGGGCCAAAAAGTTCACCATGGCCTCGGGAAGGATCCCCTTCCTTCGATACTCCAAAACGGAGACGGCCCCGTGGCGCTTGGAGAGCTTCGTGCGGTCCGGGCCGAGGATGAGGGGGATGTGGGCGAATTTCGGAGGGGTTAGATCCAAGGCCCGATAGATGTGGAGCTGCTTTGGGGTGTTGGGAAGGTGCTCGTCCCCGCGGATCACGTGGGTGATGCCCATTTCCGTATCGTCCACCACGCAGGCGAAGTTGTAAGTGGGGGTGCCGTCGGAGCGGAGGATCACGAGGTCCTTGAATTCACGGTTTTGGAACTCCACCCGGCCGGCGATGAGGTCCTCCACCACCGTGACGCCCTCCTTGGGCATGCGGAACCACACGGCGCCCTCGGCCTCATAGGCCGCCCCCCGGCGCAAAAGCTCCTCCGCGTATTGCCGGTGAAGGTGAAACCGCTCGGTCTGCCGATAGAACTCGTCCCAATCGAGACCAAGCCAGCGTAAGGAGGCGATGATCTGCTCAATGGCCTCATCGGTGGAGCGAGTGCGGTCCGTATCCTCGATGCGCAGGATGAAGGCCCCGCCGTGGTGGCGGGCGAAAAGCCAGTTGAAAAGGGCGGTGCGGGCTCCGCCCACGTGGAGGTAGCCTGTGGGGCTCGGGGCGAAACGTACCCTGACCTTCGCCATG
>JAGDVW010000062.1:0-1854 GCA_023255835.1 Candidatus Acetothermia bacterium | reverse complement strand
ATTTTAGCCGGCCGCGCCTTTCCCCCCAATCCCGGTTGTCTTCGGGTCCGCCTTGGCTAAGATGGGGCCAAAAAGGAGGGCTAATTGAAGCGGGATTTGGTGAGCCTGGCTGATTGGTCTGCGGAGGAGATCTGGGGGATTTTGGAGCTCGCGGCCCACCTCAAGCGGGAACAGCGCGCGGGCGCGCGCCACGACCACCTCCTCCGGGGGAAAACTTTGGCCATGATCTTCCAAAAGCCCTCCCTTCGCACCCGCGTCTCGTTCGAGGTGGGGATGTGGCAATTGGGCGGTTACGCCCTTTACCTCGGCCCGGAGGACATCAAGCTTGGGAAACGGGAAAGCGTAGAAGACGTGGCCCTAAACCTCTCCCGCTACGTGGACGGGATCATGGCCCGCGTCTTCGGCCACGAGGTGGTGGAGGAATTGGCCCGCTTCGCCACCGTTCCCGTGATAAACGGTCTTTCCGATCTCCTTCATCCCTGCCAAGCCCTGGCGGACATGCTCACCATCTGGGAGAAAAAGCGGCGCTTGGAGGGCCTGATCTTGGCCTTCATTGGGGACGGAAATAACGTGGCCAATTCCCTCATCGAAGCCTGCGCCAAGCTGGGCCTTCATTTCCGCATCGCTTGCCCCGAGGGCCATGAGCCCAACCCCAGGATCGTGGAGGAGGCCCGAGCCCAGGGCGCGCAGGTCGCGATCCTCCGTGATCCAAAGGAAGCGGCGAAAAACGCGGATATCCTGTACACCGATGTCTGGACGAGCATGGGCCAGGAGGCCGAAGCCGAGATCCGGCGGAAAAAATTCCAGGGCTACACAGTGGACATGGACCTCCTCTCCCTAGCCAAGCCCGACTGTTTGGTCATGCACTGCCTGCCCGCCCATTATGGGGAGGAGATCACCTATGAGGCCGCGCGGAGCAAAAACTCCGTGATCTTCGATCAGGCCGAAAACCGTCTACACGCCCAGAAGGCCGTTTTGGCCATCCTTTTGCGCTAAAGTTCAGGGACGCACCTGGATCAAATATTGAGTTCGCCCAGCGAGGCCAGAGGAGTCGGTGACGCTCAAAGTCACAAGATAAAGTCCGGGCTCAGGGAATGTCCAAGTTATCCGGGCTCCCTCGGCATCGACGACGCCGTCGTCGTTGAAGTCCCAAGCGTAACTCACGATTTCCGCCCCGAAGGCTTGGGAAGGGGTCCCATCGAAGAGCACGGATTCGCCGGCCTTAGGAACGCTGGGAGACCAGGTGAACTCCGCCAAAGGGGGCTGGACCACCACCACCGGCCGCGGCCGCTCCCGCGCCCCGAACATCACTTCCTTTTTCTCCCCTGGTCGCAAAACCACTTCCAAACTGGTCGAACTTGTGGGCTCATGTCGCGGGGGGAGGGATTCCAAAACCAATTCCACCCGGTATTCCCCAGGAAGAAGCCCCGGCCAAGCGAACCGGCCTTGGGAGTCGGAAAGGACCTCGATGGCCTCGCCCTCCGTGGGCACGATGCGCACGTAGACCCGGCTCAAACCCCGTTCCCCTTGCGAGCGCAAGCCATCCCCATCGAGATCGAGGAACACCGCCCCCGTTATCCCCGCAAGCGGAACGAGCGGCACAAAAACTTGGGTTTCCTTCCCAAGCCCGAGGGAAACGGTGAGCCCCGGGACTACGCGGCCGTATCCCTCCGGGACTCGCGCTAGCCGCAAGGTGTAATCTCCGGGCGGTCGCCCGGGAAACCGGAAGGATCCATCCTTCCCGGAAGCCACCTGGACATCGTCCAGGACAAGAATGGCCCCGGGCACACCTTCTTCCCCGGGGTCGAGCTCACTGTTCCCGTTCAGGTCGGCGAAAACTTTGCCGGAAAGGAT
>JAGDVW010000015.1:14673-16211 GCA_023255835.1 Candidatus Acetothermia bacterium | reverse complement strand
AGGGCGATAAGTTGTACGGAATCGAGGTCAAAAACGGGCATGGCCTGGGGATGGTCTCCAAAGGTGGGGTAATCCCCGGTGAGGGCCAAAACGTTTTCGATTCCCAAGGCCCAAGCCCCAAGAAGATCGGCCTGAAGGGCCAGCCGGTTCCGATCTCGACAGGTCACCTGGAGAATGGGCTCAAACCCCTCCTGGCGGATCAGGGCACAGAGGGCCCAGGAGCTCATGCGCACCACTGAGGACTGGAGGTCGGTAACGTTGAAAGCGTGAACCAGAGGGGCCAACCGGCGCACGTTTTCCAAGGCTTCCTTGACGTCGGTGCCCTTGGGCGGAGCAGCCTCGCAGGTGATGACGAATTCCCCCTTTTCCAGCCTTTCGCGAAGCCTCATCTATTCCCCCTCCACATATTCCAAGGCCCAAAAGAGGCTTTTGCGCCGGGAAAGAGGGACGTCGCGCTCCTTTTGGCGATCCTTGGGGGGCTTATAGCGCAAAAAAAGATCAAGACGGCCAAGGGCCTCAAGGCGGTCATAAATCCTCTGCCAGGCACAGGGCCGACCGCGTTCCACTTCGCATTCCCCTTGGTATGAGCCCCCGCATGGGCCATGCAAAAGGCCTTTGGGACAAGCGGTAAGGGGGCAAATGCCTCCGGTATAGGCCAAAACGCAATCGCCGCAGCGGGCACACCGCTCCTCCGAGGGCCAGACGCCCTGAAAGGCCCCATAGGTGATGGTATTGGAGGCCGGAAACACTGGTTTCTCCAGAACTGCGGCTACGGCCTGGACCCCAACCCCACAGGAAGCCACCAGCACGGCGTCCGCGCTCTCCACCTTTTGTTGCAGACGGGAAAGCCTCAACCCCACCAGGACCTTATTGCAAAGAAAAGGAATGACTGTCTCCCCAACACAGGGGTGCCCAGCGTCTTGCAAAACGGTTCGGAGCGAGCTCAGGGCCTTTTCCCCCCCGGCCTCGCAGACGTCGGCGCAACCGCCGCAGGAGACGAGAAAAATCCTCTCGCCCTCCCGCAGGTACCCGAGGATTTCCTCCTTGGGCTTGAGCTCGGAAACCAGCATAGTCACCCCCTACTGCACAGCGCAGGCCAGACACGGATCGAAGGAGCGCACGATCCTTCCCGCCACAAGAAGCGCATCATCACCCACAGGCGTTCCCTCCAATGCCTCTTCAATGGGACCGGGTTTGCCCTTCTCATCCCGGGGGGAGGCGTTCCAGGTGGTGGGCGAAACGACCTGATAATGGGCGATTCTTCCGTCCTTTATCCGCAGCCAATGCCCCAGGGCGCCGCGGGGCGCCTCGGTGAGGCCCTGCCCTTCCCCCTCCTTAGGCACAGCTAAAGGTGCAGCTACAGGCCGTGTCCAATCCAATTGCGAAAGCCATTTTTCCATCTCTTTCGCCAAAAACAGGGCCTCAATGGCCCGGGAAATATGGCGGCCCATCACGGAGCTCAGATCCTCCGGGCCCGCCTTCGCTTCCCCAAGGAGATCCCGGGCCAACGCCTGAAGGCTTGGGGGACCAAAAACCAA
>JAGDVW010000015.1:13123-14573 GCA_023255835.1 Candidatus Acetothermia bacterium | reverse complement strand
GCCGCGGGGCCCACCTCGTAAGCCTCGCCTTTATAGCGCGGAGCCTTGACCCAGGAATAGGCCTCCCGTTTCTCCGGGCTCGGGCAGGGGTTGGCCTCCCCAGGATGACCTCCGCTTCCCTCATACCAGGAGCTGACTACTTCCTCCCGAATCTCGCGGGGATCGAGTTTCTCTGGCTCGCCATGCCTAAGAAGCCCGGCAGGAACAAGGCGTCCAATTGCCCCCCCGTTTTCCTCGGGGAATGCGCCGAAGGACAGGAGCCGCCCAACTTTTCCCATCCCAAAGTAATCGGCATAACGCCGGGCAACTGATATTACATCCGGCACGTACACGTTCTCCAAGAACCCACGGATCTCCGAAAGACGGAAGCGGAAGGCCGCAAGGTCGCCGGGACCGGGGCAGAAGGTCACCCCCCCGGGCACGATGGCCATGTCGTGGGGCATTTTCCCGCCGAAAAGG
Source organism: Candidatus Acetothermia bacterium (assembly GCA_023255835.1). Classification (GTDB taxonomy): domain Bacteria; phylum Bipolaricaulota; class Bipolaricaulia; order Bipolaricaulales; family Bipolaricaulaceae; genus DTER01. The sequence goes on along the minus strand of JAGDVW010000015.1, from coordinate 14,114 downwards.
GCCACAAGCTCATGAGCTTTTTTTCGAATCTCCAAGGCCTCCAAGTAATGGCGGGCCAGGACCTCGCTCTCCGCGGAGGAAAAGCGTTCGTCCCGTTCCGCCCCTGAGGCTAAAAACCCTGAAAGGGCACCGCGAAAAACCACATAATCCGGAAGGGAGAGGTGGTAAAAGTGAAGGATGTGATTGTGCAGCCAGTTGGCTGCATAAATGAGGTTGCGCAAAAGCCTTCCGTTTTGAGGGATCGCTTCGGAAATCCCCAGGGCCTCATCCAGGGCGAGCGAGGCCGCAGTGGAGTGGGCCAAGGGACATACCCCACAGATGCGCGTTGTGATCCTTTGGGCATCCAGGGGATGGCGCCCGATCAAAATCGTCTCGACGCCGCGGAAAAGAGCCCCAGAAGAACGGGCATGCACGATCTTCCCGTTCTCCACAGTGATCTCCACCTTAAGGTGCCCCTCGATGCGGGTTATGGGATCGATGGCGATGGCCCTCATTTTCCCCTCCTGAGTTCTGTGGCCTTGCGGAAAAGGGGGCTGGGAAAATCGGGAAATTCCGGCTCGGTGCAACCGATGCAGGGATGCCCGGCCTTGATGCACCAGTTCACCCCGCTGTTCCAGGCGTGGTATGGGCAGTTGGCCTCCGTATAGGGCCCCTTACAACCGAGCTCATATAAGCAGCCTTCTTCTCCGAACGTTCGAGCGAAGCGGCCCACATCGAAATCTGCCCGCCGCGGGCAGTTCTCATGGATAAGACCGGGATAGACGGAGCGGATCCTTCCCACGTCATCGAGCTCCTTTCCTTCCGGAAGGCCCTGGGTCAAAAGGTGTACCACTGTTTCCACAAACCAGCGGGGATGGGGAGGACAACCGGGAACGTTTATCACCGGGGTATTTCCACCGTTTTGGGCAAGAAACGCCTTGACGCCCATGGCCCCTGTGGGATTGGGGGAGGCCGCAGGAATGCCGCCATAAGCGGCACAAGTTCCCAGGGC
>JAGDVW010000015.1:9327-13023 GCA_023255835.1 Candidatus Acetothermia bacterium | reverse complement strand
ATGAGCTGTGGGAATGGCGCCCTCCACCACGAGAAGATAATTTTCAGCTTCACCCTCGGGGATGCGCTCGAGGACCGCCAAAGCTGGCTGGCCTGTGGGGCCCATGATGGTGAGATGGAAGCGCAATGCCAAGGTTTTTCCTGGGACAATCTCGTCCAAAAGAAGGTTTTTCACGCCTGGGTAATCGGCGTTGAGGAGGGAGATGGAGCAGCCAGTGCAGCCCGCCGCTTGAAACCACACCACCCCTAGGGTTCCGTACACCCGGCCTCCTTTCGGCTTGAGAATTTAGGTTACCAAGACCCAGGTTACAAGACAAATTATTTTGTGTTTGACCTTTCCCGTTCTTTGTGATACTTTCAATTTTGTGCGGGAGAACAAGGGTTTTCCAGAGCTTGAGGAGCTTTTGATCTCTTGGCCGCGCGAACCTCGGGCCCTCATCCCCCTTCTTCAAGCCGTTCAGGAAAAGCTCGGTTATGTTCCCCAGGAGGCCCTGGAAAGAGCCGCTCACCATCTCAAAGCCCCATTGAGTCAGGTCTATGGAGTAGCCACTTTTTACGCCCAGTTTAAGTTAACCCCCCGGGGGGGATGGCACATAAAAGTTTGCTTGGGTACAGCTTGCCACGTGAAGGGAGGCATGGAAATCGTGGAGCAGATACAGCGAAAATTCGGTCTTCACCCAGGAGAAATTGCCAAGAATCCCAAAGCCAGTCTAGAAATTGTTCGTTGCCTTGGCTGTTGTAGTCTTGCGCCGGTGATGGTTTTGGAAAACAAAATTTTCGGCCGTCTTACCCCCGAAAAAGCCCTGCAACTTATTGAGGAGTTTTATGAGCAAAGTTAGGAACCGCGAGGATCTAGAAAAGATAAAAATGGAAGGCCAAAGATTGATTTTCCCGAAGGAAGGGAAGATTTTAGTGGGCCTGGGTTCGTGTGGACTAGCCGCTGGGGCGGAGAAGGTTTATGCCAAAATCGTAGAGGAGGTCCACCGCCGCAGCCTAGATTTCATGGTTGGGAAAACGGCTTGCCTTGGGTTTTGCAACCGGGAGCCGCTGGTGGAGGTGCGCCACCCTCATGGACTGAGGGTCGTCTACCAAGAAATGGACGAGGGAAAAGCAGAGGAGCTGATAGCAGCTTTGGCCCAGGACGAGCACAAGCCAGAATGGGCCCTGTGTCGGATCCACGGAGAAAAAGATTCATCAGCTTTTATTCCGCCTCAGCTCGCACAGATCCCTATTGATTACGAGTTGGACTTTTACAAAAAACAACGAAAGCTGGTCTTAAGAAACTGCGGATTCATAGATCCCTTGAACATCAAAGAGTACATCGCGTGTGGCGGCTATTTTTCACTTTTCAAGGCTCTTCACCTGAAGCCTTCATTGATAATCGAAGAAATTAAACGTTCAGGATTGCGGGGAAGAGGAGGAGCGGGTTTCCCTACAGGGAAAAAGTGGGAACTTTGTCACCGCGCCCCGGGAACGAAAAAGTACGTGATTTGCAACGCCGATGAGGGTGATCCTGGCGCCTACATGGACCGAAGCGTTCTCGAAGGGGACCCCCACTCCGTGATCGAGGGGATGATCATTGGAGCCTACGCCGTGGGGGCCGATGAGGGCTATATCTATGTACGTGCCGAGTACCCCTTGGCCGTAAAACACCTGCGCATCGCCGTCGCTCAAGCCGAGGAATTGGGTCTTTTGGGCGAGGACATCCTCGGCACCGGTTTTTCCTTCAAACTCCATGTTTTTGAAGGTGCAGGCGCGTTTGTGTGTGGTGAGGAGACGGCCCTTCTTGCCTCCATTGAAGGAAGGCGAGGGCAGCCACGGCCCAGGCCGCCCTACCCCGTAGAACAGGGCCTTTTCGGCAAACCCACACTTATCAACAACGTGGAAACCTGGGCCAATGTGCCTCTCATCATAAAGTACGGCGCAGACTGGTTTCGCTCCCTAGGCACCAAAGGCTCCCCAGGAACAAAGATCTTCTCCCTCACCGGCAAGGTGAAGAACACCGGCCTCGTCGAAGTCCCCATGGGGATCACCTTGCGCGAGCTGATCTTTGAAATAGGGGGCGGACCGCCCGAAGGAAAGCGCTTCAAAGCCGTACAGATCGGTGGACCATCGGGCGGATGCCTCCCTGAGGAGCTCCTGGACCTCCCCATCGACTACGAATCCCTCACCCAGGCCGGGGCCATGATGGGCTCGGGAGGCATGGTGGTGGTGGATGAGGACACCTGCATGGTGGAGCTGGCCAGATTCTTCCTGGAGTTCACCCAAGCCGAGTCCTGCGGGCAGTGCCCGCCCTGCCGGCTGGGGACAAAAAGGATGCTGGAAATCCTCACCCGAATCACCCAGGGCCGAGGAAAGCCCGAGGATTTGAAGCTGCTGGAGGAACTGGCTTTTGGGGTGAAGGAGGCTTCCCTGTGCGGTTTGGGCCGTACCGCTCCCAATCCGGTCCTCACCACCCTCCGCTATTTCCGCGCCGAATACGAGGCCCATATTGAGGGGCGGTGCCCGGCCGGAGTTTGCCGGGCCCTCCTCACCTTCGAGATCGATCCTGGGCTTTGCGTCGGGTGCGGGCTTTGTGCCCGGTCCTGCCCGCAAGGCGCCATCTTTGGGGAGAAAGGCAAACCCCATCGCATCGAACATAAACTGTGTGCGCGCTGCGGGGCCTGCGTTTCCGCCTGCCCAAAGGGGGCGATCGCCAAAAGATGAACGTCGTGAGGCTCAAGATCGATGGGAAGGAGGTGGAGGTTCCTCAGGGGACCACCATCCTCCAGGCGGCAGCGGCCGCGGGCATTGAGATCCCCCACCTCTGTTACCACCCAGGCCTCTCGCCCGCGGGCATTTGCCGATTGTGCCTGGTGGAAGCCGGCGGAAAGCTCCTCACCGCTTGCTACCACCTCGCTGAGGAGGGCATGGAGGTCTTCACCAACACGGAAAGGCTCAAGAGTTTGCGTCGGCTCAATCTCGAGCTCATTCTCTCCGATCACCCTCAGGATTGCCTCACCTGCGAGAAAAACGGGGCCTGCGAGCTTCAACGCTACGCCTATGAATTTGGCCTCGTGGAAAACCGGTTTGTGGGCGAAGGGCATGAAAGAAGAAAGCTTTTGCCCCGGGAGGACAACCCCTTCATCCGCTACGAGCCGGAAAAGTGCATTTTGTGCGGAAGATGTGTGCGGGCCTGTCAGGAAATCCAGGGAAGGGGGGTTTGGGATTGGGCCTTCCGCGGTTTTTCCACCCGGGTGACCACGGGGCTGGAGCGGCCCTTGGGGGAGGTCAACTGCGAATTCTGCGGGCAATGTGTTGCCGTCTGCCCCACCGGCGCCCTCACGGAGAAGGCCCGGCGCTTCCAGGGTCGGGAATGGGAGCTGAAAAGGGTGGAGACCGTCTGCCCGTTCTGTGGCTGCGGGTGCCCCATCACCCTTCATGTCCGCGGCAACCGCCTCATCCGCGTCTCCGGCGGCTACCAGGGGTTCCGCCTGTGCGTCAAGGGGCGGTTTGGGCTTTCCTTCGTGCACCGGGAGGACCGGCTGACAAAGCCCCTCATTCGGAAGGGCCAAGGTTTCCGGGAGGCAAGCTGGGAAGAGGCCTTGGAACTTGTGGCCGAAAGGCTTTTGGAGATAAGAAGGCGGTATGGACCTGATTCCATCGGAGCCCTGGCCTCCGCCAAGTGCACCAACGAGGAAAACTATCTTTTCCAAAA
>JAGDVW010000015.1:8142-9227 GCA_023255835.1 Candidatus Acetothermia bacterium | reverse complement strand
GGCACCAACAACGTGGACCACTGCGCCCGCCTTTGCCATTCGCCCACGGTGGCCGGGCTCTCCCTGGCCTTCGGTTCCGGGGCCATGACCAACTCCATCCCGGAGATCGTTGACGCTGACTGCATTTTAGTCACGGGTTCCAACACCACCGAAGCTCATCCCATCGTGGCTCAGGAGATCCTGCGGGCGGTACGGCACGGGGCCACCCTGATCGTGGTGGATCCCCGCAGAATCGAGCTTTCCGAGAAAGCCCATTTTTACTTGCAGCCTCGGCCGGGGACGGACGTGGCCTGGATCAACGGGTTCTGCCACGTCATTTTGAAAGAAGGCCTTTGGGACAAAAAATTCGTGGCGGAACGCAGCGAAGGCTTCGAGGAGTTCGCAGCCGTAGTGGAAAAGTATACGCCAGAAGTGGTGGAAAAGATCACGGGAATACCTGGGGAGGATTTGGCGGCTGCGGCGCGGGCCTTCGGTCGGGCCGAACGGGCCATGATCTTTTATGCCATGGGGCTCACCCAGCATCCCTTTGGGACGGAAAACGTCTTGGCCATCGCCAATTTGGCTCTGCTCACGGGAAACGTAGGCCGGCCGGCAACGGGCGTGAACCCCCTCCGCGGCCAGAACAACGTCCAAGGGGCCTGCGACATGGGCGCCCTTCCCGACTGCCTTCCCGGCTATCAACGCCTCACCGACCCGGCGGTGCGCGAGAAGTTCCAGCGCGCCTGGGCCGCATCCATCCCAGAAAAACCTGGCCTCACCGTGGTGGAAATGTTCGAGGCCGCTTTGAAGGGGGAAATAAGGGCCATGATCATCATGGGTGAAAACCCCATGGTCTCCGATCCCGACATCCCTCATGTGGCGGAAGCTTTGAGGAAATTGGAGTTCTTGGTGGTGATGGACATTTTCCCCAACGAGACCACAGCCTTTGCCCATGTGATTTTGCCGGCGGCAACTTTTGCGGAAAAGGACGGAACGTTCACGAACACGGAAAGGAGGGTGCAGAGGGTGCGGAAAGCCCTCAACCCCCCTGGTGAAGCCAAACCCGACTGGCAAATAATTTGTGAGCTTTCCACCCGCTTGGGCTA
>JAGDVW010000015.1:3415-8042 GCA_023255835.1 Candidatus Acetothermia bacterium | reverse complement strand
GGAGATCGCCTCGTTGGTCCCCATCTACGGCGGGATCTCCCATAGCCGGCTAGAGAGCGGAGGCCTCCAGTGGCCTTGTCCAACTCCGGATCACCCCGGAACGCCGTTCCTCCACAGGGATCGTTTCCCAAGGGGCCTGGGAAAGTTCCACCCTGTGGAGCACCGGGAAATTGTGGAACCGCCGGATTCCGATTTTCCCCTCATCCTCACCACCGGCCGGATCCTCTGGCACTACCATTCCCGCACCATGACGGGAAGGGTGGACGGACTCCAGGAGCTTGTGCCCAAGGCCTATGTGGAGATCAACCCCGCCGATGCCCAGGCCCTGGGGATCGAGGAAGGGAGAAAGGTTCGGGTGTCCTCCCGCCGCGGATCCATCGTGATAAGGGCAAAGATCACGGAAAGGGTTCCCAGAGGTCTGGTGTTCATTCCCTTCCATTTTGGGGAGGCCGCGGCCAATGTGCTCACCCCGGCCTCGCCCCTTGACCCTCTGGCCAAAATGCCCTCGTTGAAGTGCTGTGCGGTGCGGGTGGAGCCGGCGGAGGGATGAATGCCTGGTTTTCCTGGTCGCGCCATCCCGCTGCGGGACGGGAGGACGGTGTTCCTTCGGGAAATAAGGCCTGAGGACCTTCCCGCCTGGGAAAAGATGATTCTGGCCTGTAGCCCGGAGACCCTCTGGCGGCGGTTCGAGTGCCGCTCCACGCAAACCGTATTGGCCCGCAAGGACGACCTTTTCGATGAAAGCTCAGTGGTGATCGTGGCCGAGCTCGAGGGCCGTTTGGTGGGGGAGGCCCGTCTTTGCCTTCTTCCCGGAAGGGCCGCGGAGTTCTGTGTTCTTGTGGCCGATCCCTGGCAGGGGCTGGGTTTAGGAAGCGCCCTAATCGATTTCGCCCTGGAATTGGCCAAGTCCTTGGGGCTGCAGAAGATTTTGACGGAGATCGTCCCGGAGAACGCGCGGATTGTGGACCTTTTGAGACGGCGGGGCTTTCAGTTCTCGGTCGAGGAGGATGGTCTCACCCATCGGGGCGAGCTCACACTCCCCGGTTGAAAGGAAACGCCATAAGAATGAGAATGAAAACGTGCGGGCGATTCGCTGGTTGCGGAGAACATTCCTTGCGGGCTTGGTGGCCATCCTCCCCCTTGGCCTGACCGCCTTTGTCCTTTGGCTCCTTTATCGGGCAGCTTATGGGCTTTTTGGGCCGCATACGGCCCTGGCCTCCTTCATGCGCCGCACCCTCGGGATCTATATCCCCGGCACGGAAATCATCGCTGGCCTTTTGGTGATATTCCTCGCCGGGGTTATAACCAGACATTGGCTTGGGCGAGCCCTCCTCGGCGCCGTGGAACGCGGGCTCCTTCGGGTGCCCTTCATCCGCAAGCTCTATTGGACCGGAAGGCAGCTTAGCCGCTACCTTTTCCAGACAAACAAGTCCCCCAAAGGCCGGGTGGTGCTGGTGGAGTTCCCCGGATCCGGAAGCTACGTTTTGGGCATGCTCACCGCGGAGGAGGTGAAGCCCGTGGGCCAGGCCCTGGGAAGGGAGGTCTCCGCCGTTTACATCCCCACCGCGCCCAATCCCTTGACCGGCTGGGTGCTTTTCCTCCCCAAAGAGCGCCTCACCCCCACCGACCTCACCATGGACGAGGGCCTCACCCTGGTCCTTTCCGGCGGCCTTTTGGTGAAGGAGGAAGAGGGTGCCGATTCGACGGGATAAGCGGGACCGCTATGTGGAGATAGAGGTTGGCGCTCCGGCTGAGCCCCTTTGGGTGCGCTGCGAGTCCTGCGGCGAGCTCATTTTCCGCCGAAAACTCCAAGAAAACCAATACGTCTGCCCCCGCTGCGGTGCCTATTTCTTCCTCTCTGCTCCGGAACGCGTGGCCTCCTTGGTGGACGAAGGGAGCTTTGAGGAGCTCCCGCCCCCGAGGATCGAGGAGGATCCCTTGGGCTTCAGCGATCAGGTCCCGTATAAGGAGCGGTTGAGCCGGGCCCGGGTGGAGACGAACCTCAATGAGGCGGTTTTGGCGGGGCGGGCGAAAGTCCAAGGGATCCCTGTGATCTTGGCCGTGATGGATTTCCGGTTCATCGGGGGAAGCATGGGGGTAGGGGTGGGGGAGATCCTCGCCTTGGCCATGGAGCGCGCGGCCGAGGAGAGGAAGCCCTTCGTCCTCGTGGTCGCCTCCGGGGGGGCCCGGGTCCAGGAGGGTGTGCTTTCCCTCCTCCAGATGGTGAAAGTGGTGGCCGCCCGGGAAACGCTGGCCCAGGCCGGGGTCCCTTATATCGCCATCCTCACTTACCCCTCCACCGGCGGGGTCCTCGCCTCCATTGGGGGTATTGCCGATGTGACCATCGCCGAGGAAGGGGCCCTCATCGGGTTCGCCGGCCCCAGGGTGATTGAACAGACCACGGGCGAAAGGTTGCCCCCGGGGTTCCAAACGGCGAAGTTCGCTTTGGAACACGGTATAGTGGATGCGGTGGTGCCGCGGGCCAAGCTAAAAGAAGAGCTGGTCCGGGCCCTTTCCGTGCTAGCAGGTGAGGGATGACGGGGGAGGAGCGGCTGAGGCTTTTGGAGGAGAAGGCCGCGGAGCTTCGCCGTCTGGCCCAGGAACACGACCTGGATCTCTCCGCGGAGCTCGCGGTCCTCGAACAGAAGATCGCGGCCCTGAAGAGGAGCATTTACGCCGAGCTTTCCCCCTGGGCGAGGGTCCAGCTTGCCCGCCGGCCCGACCGCCCAAGCGGCCTCCCCTTCGTGCAAGCTTTGTGTGCGGGGTTTTACGAGCTCCGCGGGGACCGAATCGTGGGGGATGACCCAGCCCTGCGGGGCGGGTTCGGGAAAATTGGGGGGGCAAGGGTGGCCCTCCTTTTCCACCAGCGCGGGACGACCCCCGAGGAGCAGCGCCAAAGCCGGTTTGGAATGGCCTCCGCTCACGGGTACTGGAAGGCCCGGAGGATCATGGAGGTGGCGGCCCGCCTGCGCCTCCCCCTCCTCACCCTCATCAACACCCCCGGCGCTTATCCCGGGGTCCAGGCTGAGGCCCACAACATCGCGGGAGCCATCGCCACCTGCATTTGGCAGATGCTCAGACACCCGGCTCCCACGGTGGCGGTGATCCTCGGGGAGGGCGGCTCGGGCGGGGCCGTGGCCCTGGCCGCCGCCGACCGCGTCCTCATGCTGGAGAACGCCACCTACTCCGTGATCTCCCCGGAGGGCGCGGCCTCTATCCTCTGGAAGGACGCCAAATTCGCGGAGAAAGCCGCGGAGAATTTGAAGCTCACCGCCCAGGATCTTTGGGCTTTGGGGGTGGTGGACGAGGTCATCCCTGAGCCGCCGGGCGGAGCCCACACCGATTTCCTGGGCACGGTGGAGGCGGTCCGCCAGGCCGTCCTCCACCACCTCCGCGAGCTCTCCACCAAACCCCTGGACGAGCTCCTCCGTTTACGGTACAAACGCTATCGCCATGTGGGAAGTGCAGGCTCAGGCCACTAGGGCCCAGGAGCTTTGCCGCGCTTGTAAACACGAGTGTTCCTACCTTTTCGCTGGCCTTCCCCAAGCGGCGCGCCTGGAGCTGGCCTCCTTGATGCGCCCTTTGGAGCTGGACGCGGGTGAGCTCGTCTTTTACGAGGGTTTGCCGGCCCATGGGCTTTACATCCTTTGCGAGGGAAAGATAAAAGTGGCCAAAAGGCTCAAAGGCGGGCGCTCCCAAATCCTCAAACTCTTGGCCCCGGGTGAGGTTTTGGGCGAAAAAACCCTGTTCGATCAGGAAACCTATACCTGCTACGCCAAGGCCCTGGAGCCCTCCCGCCTCATGTTCATCGCCCGCGCGGATTTCTTGGCGTTCATGCGAAAATACCCGGACGTGGCCTTCAGGCTCATCGAGAAACTCTCCCGGGAGCTCAAGGCCTTTGGGGACAAACTCGTGGAGATCTCCGCCCGTTCGGCGAAGGAGCGGGTGGCCCGGGTCCTTTTGGAGCTGGCGCGGGCCTTCGGCCGGGAAACCCCGGAAGGGCTGGATTTGGGGGTGGAACTCCCCAGGGCGGAGATCGCGGAGATGGCCGGGGTGACCACGGAGACCGCCGTGCGCATCCTCTCCGAGTTCAAGGATCGCGGGATCCTGGCCTTGCCCGGACGAAGAATCCTGATCCTAAGGCCCGAGGAGCTGCAGTCCCTGGCCCATCCCTTCAGAACGTTCCTCCGGGAAAACCTGATTTGACTAGGAAGATCCTCCTTGGCCTCGGGAATCCCCTTGGCCGCGACGACGCCTTGGGATTGCGGGTGGCCGAAGCCTTGCGGGGAACGGAATGGCTTTCCATCCCGGCGATCTCTTTGGAAAACGTTTTGGGCATGGTGGAGAGGGAGAAACCGGAGAAATTGGTGATCGTGGATGCCGCGGAGATGGGACTTCCTCCGGGGACGATCCGGCGGCTTCCCCTTTCCCAAAGCGTTGGGATGCTCGGCTCCACCCACGGCCTCCCCCTCCCCCTCCTTCTTTCCCTCTCCGGGATCAAGGATGTGATCCTGATCGGGGTGGAACCGAAGGAGCGCGGCTCGGGCCTGGGCCTAAGCCCCGAGGTCGAGGAAGCCATTTCCCATTTAATCTCCCTCCTTAAAGCCGACCGCATCGCGGAAATACC
>JAGDVW010000015.1:1465-3315 GCA_023255835.1 Candidatus Acetothermia bacterium | reverse complement strand
GGATTTTAGCGTCCCCGAAAGGCCTGGTGAGTGAGGGCGATGGCCACGGAATAAAGGATCACCGTGGCGGGGAAAAGGGGAGCGAAACCAAACCTGACCTGGACGAAGCCGGAAAGGAGGGCCCCTAAGGCCCAACCCCCCTGCCAAGAGATGAGGTTCACCGCGCTGGCGCTCGGGCGAAATCCGGGGGAGACCGATTCCATCACCACCACGGAGAACAAGGGCCCGGCCAAGTTCATGAGGGTGGCCCGCACCAAATACCCCACTACGGAGAGGGAAAGGATCGGCACATAGCCCCAAAGGAAGAAAAACGGGAGGGAAAGGGCTTGGCAGAGGACGACCACCCGAATGCGCCCGAACCGCCGGCCCAAGAAGGGCGAGGCCAAATTCCCAAGGCCGATGAGCAAGGAGTTCAAGGCGAAAACCAGCCCCAAAAGGTAATCGGGCATGGAAAACCGTAGGCGGAAAAAGATGTTCACAAAAGGGATGAGTAAACCCGCGCCAAGCCCGATCAAGCCGTTGATCAGCGCGAGATCCCAGACAAAGCGCCGATATGAGCGAAAAGCCGTAAAGGGGAAGGGCACCTTCGCCTCTCCGGAGCGCAGCCGCAACAAGGGCAAGAAAGAAAAGAGGTAAAGGAAGAAACTCGTGAGGATCACCGCGCGATATGTTTGGGGTTCTTGGGGAGGCAAATGGAAAAGCCTTGTGAATAGACCGGGCAGGAGGCCGGCCAGGGCCGAGCCGGCCATCCCCGCGAGGACCGCGATCCCCGACTGGATCCCAAAGAGCTGGGTCCGCGAGCGCTCGTCGGTGAGCTCCGCCAAAAGGGGGCCGCCCACCACCGCGCCCATGGCCCCGCCCAAGCCCCCCAAAAACGCGGCCAAAACCAACCAGCCACGCATCGGCCAAAGGGCCGGTAGCATTATGCTCGCCCCTTGAAGCCCCATCCCCAAAAGGAGGAGGCGCTTGTAACCGAAAGATCCGGCGAGGAACACAAAGGGCAGGGCCGAGGCCACGATCACCAGGGAGGAAATGGAAGTGAGAAGGCCGATCCAGTCCTGGCCGTACCCCAAGCCGTTGAGATAGAGGTTGAAATAAAGCCCGTTGAAGCTCCCGGCAAAACTGCCCAAAGCTGAACTTAAAAGGAAAAGCCGGGCGTCGCGGGAAAAGCTCATGGGGATCAGTCGGCGAGGAGAGCGGTTTCCAGGAAATCCGCGACTATTTCGGGATCGAGGGGAAGGGTGGGGATGCCGTCGGGGATGCGGGCTGGCCGGTCCGTTATCACCGCCAAAACCGGGACCCGGCCGGCCAAGGGCTCGCCAGCCCGATAGATCTCGATCTTCGGGAAACCCGAGTCCTTGAAGCCCTCGAGGAGGACGAGGTCCAAGTCGGCCATGTAGCGGGCGACGTATTCCTCCACGGGAACACCCTCATGGTTCCAAAAGAGGGCACCCCTGGTTTCGGAGTAGAGGAGGACGCGCGCGGCGCCGGCCTCGCGGTGGCGGAATGTATCCTTTCCCGGGCTATCGGGCTCCACCTCCGGACCCACGTGCTTCGCCGTTCCCACGCGATACCCCCGCGCCAAAAGGACAGGAATCAAGCGGCAAAGGAAGGTGGTCTTCCCCGAACCCTTGTGCCCGATGAACGCCACGGCTTTCATGGCCCCAAGTTTACCCCGGAAAAATACTATCGGCCCAAAACCAAGAAAAAGCGGGTTGGCAAAATGGGATGCCCATCGGTCTTTCAGTTTCACCAAAATTGTGCGAGCAACTTTAAAAATTTTGCTCCGTCGCCGGTTGGCCTGGAACATCTTTTCCAGTACCTCCTCAGCCTCCAGGGTCTGGTTTTTT
>JAGDVW010000015.1:0-1365 GCA_023255835.1 Candidatus Acetothermia bacterium | reverse complement strand
CCTGCCGAACTTTCCGGATGAACCCCAGCGGGCTTTGGGATAGGGCCGGATCAAGACAAACCGTTTCCGCGCTTTGGACGCTCTGTCCGGTGTAGATCACGGCGCAAGATTTGTTCAGCTCTTGCGTCGTTCAAAAAGCAAACCTTTTGGCACTGGGCCCTGTCTGCGAGCTCATGGCTAGTACGGCCGTCCACCGCAGAGCTCGCCCAAGAATTTGCTCTGCTCCTTTTGGGATCGCGCATATCTCGTTTCCCGCCCCGCCCCACGCCTTGACACCTTCCTGGGAGTTTGATATTATGTTACGTAATAACGGAGTTACGTAAAATGGAAGAAATTGCCAGGCTGGAGCAGATCCTGCGGGAGGCGGCCGACCGGCTGGCCCGCCTCAGGAGTCAGGGAACCAGGGGAGAAGGGGCCATACCCCTCCTTGCCGCCACCGCCCCGGCGGCTCTTCAGCCCCTCCTGTTCCAGGTCCTCCAGGCCTTGGCTTCGGAATTAAAAGAAGAAGGGGTTCAGGTCCTCATCACCGGGGTCCACCGCTCTCCCAAAGGCCAGGTGAGCACCTGGTATGAGCTCTTCTCCCAGGAGGACATCGAAAGGATCCTCACGCCCGAACTCATCCGCTCCCTGGAGGCCTTATCAAGCCTGGAGCGCCTGCGGTTGATGCTCGCTCTGGTTAGGGGCCCGGCGGGCTCGGCCGAGCTCATGGCCCAGGCCGGGCTCACCCAGGGTCAGTTCTACCACCATCTGCGTATTCTTGAGGGAAGCGGACTGGTTCGGAAGAAGGCCCGCGATGAATATGAGACCACGCTCCATGGGGTATCCTCCCTCTTCACCTTCCTCGCCGCCGCAAGCTCCCTCCTCCGCAAGCATTCTGAAAGGCCAGCCCTCGAGGGGCTCCCTCAGGAACAAAAAGGAGAGGGACCATGAGCTCGCCAATACGGCGGTTCTTCGCCCAGTTCATCCTCCCCCGCTGGAGGCTGGGGCTAGGGCTCCTTTGTGTGATGCTCCTTTCCACCGCTCTCGCCTTCCCCATCCCCATCCTTTTCCGGCTCATCATCGACGAACTCATCCCCCAGGGGAGATTCGCCGAGCTCGTCTGGATCGGGCTCGCTCTCGTCCTCGTTGTCGCGCTGCAGGGACTCTTTGCCTACCTCGAGCAATACCTCACCGTGGTGAGCGAGGAGACCTTGGTGGCGGATGTGGAGAACACATTGGTCCGGCATCTTCTGACCCTTCCCCCCGCGTTCTTTCAGGAGCGGGAGGTGGGGTACCTCATGGCGCGGGTCCGGAGCGATCCCGTGGTGGCCAAGGATTTCTTCCGCGGGGTTTTGAGCCTCATCAATAACGCCGTCTTCCTCATCG
>JAGDVW010000021.1:8469-16811 GCA_023255835.1 Candidatus Acetothermia bacterium | reverse complement strand
GTGTAGTGGAAACGGATGGAAACTGGGGTCACGAGCGTCCGCGTGCTTTTTCGCCCCTTTTCCCCGCCCTCCAAAAACTCAGAGGCGCACGGGTTTGTTCACGTAAAGATGGCGTTTGATCTCCTGTTTCGTGCTCTTTTCGAAGGGTTTGTCCACAATGGTGAGGCACTCCTTGTCCCTGAGGCGCTTGAACTGGGCCAGGTTCTGTTGGGCCTCCTTGATCTTTTCCCAAAGCACCTCTTTGGCCCGTTCGGGATCAGTGATGCCCTGCTGGTGAAGCAGGTCCCAGTTAGGGTAAACCATGGCCGCCACCATGGGTTGCCCCCGCGAGGTGTCCTCGTACACCAAAACCTCGGCGATCTCCGGAATGCGGGCCAATTCCCATTCCACCTCTTCAGGATAGATTTTCTTCCCCGATTCCAGCATGATCATGTTCTTTTTTCGGCCGGCAAGATATAGGCGCCCCTGCTCATCGAGCTTCCCGAGGTCACCGGTGCGGAACCAGCCGTCCTCGGTGAAGGCTTCCCTCGTGCGCTTGGGGTTTTTGTAGTAACCGAGCATGACGTTCGGGCCGCGGACCAAAACCTCGCCCAGGCCATCGGCATCCGGCCGATCGATCTTTATTTGCACCCCGGGTAGCGGCCGGCCCACCGTTCCCGGCGGATCGAAGGGCTCGGAAAGGGTCAAAACCGGGGAGGTCTCGGTGAGCCCATAGCCCTCCATCACCCCCAGCCCCAAGCGGCGGAGAGCCCCGGCCACCTCCGGATGAAGCGGAGCCCCGCCGGAGATAAAAAAGCGGAACTGCTCCCCAAGGAGCTTCTTTTTGATGAGTTTCCCCAAGAAGCGCGGGAAAAACCGATGAAGAACGCGCTTGACCAGGCTCTCCTCGATGTTCTCGGAAAGGCGGCGCCAAAGGGCATGGTAAAGCTTGGGCACAGCGATGATTATGGTCACTCCGACCTTCTGAGCGATGGAGATGAGGTTCCGGTAATCATCTGTATAGGTCACCGAGGCTCCCACCCAAAGGGGGGCGAGGAGGCTCGCGGTGAGGCCATAGATGTGGTACCAGGGGACGATGGTGAGGGCGCGGTCTTCCGGGCCCACCCGGATCATTTTGAGCATGGCCTCGATGTTGGCGGTGATGTTGCGGTGGCAAAGCATAACCCCTTTGGAGTCCCCGGTGGTCCCGGAGGTGTACATGAGCACCGCCAAATCCTCGGGATCGGGCTGAGCTTCCTTGAAGGAGGGCTCTCCGGGGAGGACCTCCCAAAGGGAAAGGGCCCCCACCGCCTCCTCGATGGCCACCACTTCTTTCAGGCCCGGGATTTCTTTGGCTAAAGGAGCTAGTTCAGAATAGCGGTCGGGAGCACAAAAAAGGACGGAGACCTCAGCCTCGGCGAGGAGGCGCCGGATCTCGGGGACTTGGAGGCTGGCGTCCAAGGGGACGGCCACCGCGCCCAACCTCTGGGTGGCCACGAAGGCCACGGCCCAGCCCAAAGAGGGCTTAGCTAAAATGGCCACCCGATCGCCTTCTTGTACCCCGCGGTGATAGAGCCAGGTGGCCAATTTTCCCGCCAGTTCCCACAGCTCCTTATAGGTGGTCTCCTGGATGAATAAGCGGCCCTCCTTGCTCACCGGGAGCCTCAGGGCCGCGCGATCCCCGTAAGTGCGCACCGCCCGGGCGAGAAATGCCGGGATTGTGGGATAACGACGAGCCCCCCGAATGGGGGTGGTGATGTACCGCTTATTCGTGCTCATGCCATCCCTCCCCAAATTTGAGGAAGCGCTCGGCGGCGAGGGCGGCCAAGGCCCCTTCGGCCGCGGCCACCACCGCTTGGGCCACCCGCCAAGCGGGCTCGCGCACATCGCCCGCAGCAAATACCCCGGGCACCGCCGTGCGCATCCATGGGTCCGTCCTAATGTACCCGGCCTCCGTCAACTCCACCACTCCCCGCACCCACGCGGTGGCCGGCTCATATCCGATCTTCACAAAAACCCCGTCCACCGGGAAATCCCGCCTTTCCCCAGTTTGAAGGTCCCGCAACACCACCCCCTCCACCTTGCCATCGCCGAAAACTTCATCCACCACGGAATTCCAGAGGAACTCGATCCGGGGATGGGCCATGGCCCGCTCCTTGAGGGTAGCTGTCGCCCGGATGGCCTTGGGATCATCCTTAGGATGCCGAACGACGATGTAGACCTTTTGGCAGAGGTCGGCGAGGAAAAGGGCCTCGGTCAGGGCCGCGTCGCCCGCGCCCACCATGAGCACCTTTTTATCGCGGAAGAAGAAACCGTCGCAGGTGGCGCAGTAGGAAAGCCCCCGGCCCACGAACTCCTTGGCCCCTTTGGCCGGAAGCTCCCGGGGATGGGCTCCGGTGGCCACCACCACCGCCCGGCCCCGGAAATCCCCGGCCCGCGTCCGTACAAGCCAACTCCCCCCTTCTTTGGCCAAACCGGTGGCCTCAGCCAAGACCAACTCCGCCCCCAAACGCCTTGCTTGCCTTTCCATCCTTTCCATGAGCTCGATCCCGGGGAGGGGGTCGGGAAAGCCCGGGAAGTTCTCGATCACCGGGGTCTCCAGGAGCTGGCCTCCGGGGGCGGCCTTCTCCAAAACCAGGGTGCGCAGGCCCGCCCGGCAAGAGTAGATGGCGGCCGTAAGCCCAGCCGGCCCAGCCCCAACCACGACTAGATCCCAATCGCCACCCATCTTGCGGCTGGCATTATAGCCCGGTACGTTAAGAGTGGTCATGCGGAAGGTCGAATGCCGAGGAGACCATCTTCTGATCCAATTCGAGTACAATGCCCGCCTTGTGCAGTTGGTGCGGGCCCTCCCCGAGAGTCGTTTCGACCGGGAAAAGAGGCTTTGGCGCGTGCCTAAAGACCACGTGGTCTCGGTGGTGGAGCTTCTGGAGGCTGAGGGTTTCTCCTTCGACGAGGCCACGCAAAAGCTCTACGCCGAGCGCCGAAGGGAAGGCCTCCAGCACCTCACCGTCTCCGAGCTCAATGCCCGGGTCCAGGGCATCCTGGCCCAGGCCTTCCCCAGCCCGATCTGGGTGGTGGGGGAGATCCTGGGTTACGACAAAAACGCCCACAAGGACCGGGTGGAGTTCCACCTCGTGGAGCGGCGGGAGGAGAAGATCATCGCCCAGGTGGAGGCGATCCTGTTTCCTGAGGAACGGGCCCGGATCGAGGCGAAGCTCGCGCGGGCCGGAAGGCCCTTCTCCCTCACTGACGAGCTCACCGTGCGGGTTTTGGCCCAGGTGGACCTCTGGGTCCGGGAAGGGGTTTACCGGCTGGTGATCCGCGACCTCGATGTGAACTACACCCTGGGCGAGGCCGCCCGCCGGAGGGAGGAGATCCTCCGCAAACTCGTGAAGGAGGGGATCGCCGAGCAAAACCGCTCCCTCCCCTTCCCCCCTCTTCCCCTCCGGGTCGGGCTCATCACAAGCCTCGGTTCCGACGCCCAAAACGACGTCTTAAACACCCTAAAGGCCTCGGGTTTTGCCTTCCAGGTCACGGTCCATGGGGCCCGGGTCCAAGGCCACCACACCGAGGCCTCCATCCTCAACGCCCTGGACTGGTTCAGGGAGCACCTTAGTGAGTTCGACGTGATCCTCATCTGCCGGGGGGGAGGCTCCCGGGCGGATTTGGCCTGGTTCGATTCCGAGGCCCTGGCCCGGGCCGTGGCCCTCTTCCCCCTCCCGGTGGTGGTGGGGATCGGCCACGAGGAGGATCGCTGCGTGCTGGATGAGATCGGCTGGCGGCCGAAACCCGCCACCCCCTCCGGAGCCGCCAAATTCCTCGTGCAAAGGGTTCAAGAAACCCTGGATGAGGTGGAAAGGAAGCTCGGGGAGATCCTCCAGCGCGCGGAGAAAACCGCGTCTCAAGCGCGACTCGACCTCGATGGGAAGTGCAAAAGGCTTGCCCGGGGAAGCAGAGGGAGGCTTGAACAGGAGGCGGAGAGGCTTTGGGAGCGGAGGAGGCGGCTCCTCCAAGGGGCAAAGGCCACGGTGTGGAGGGCCCAAGATCACGTGCGCCGCGTTTCCCAAGCCCTGCCTCGGGCGGTGGGGAAGATTTTGGGCGCGGAAAAGTCCTTCCTGGGCGAGGCGGTGGAGAGGCTGCGCCGCGGAACAGCCCGGGAATTGGCGCAATCAAAGGAGGATTTGCTCGCCAAAAAGAGGAGGCTTTTTGTCCTAGTTCAAACCCGGGTGGATCAGGCCAAGGAGCGGCTTCAGGCCCGGGCCGATCGCCTCCGCGCTTTGGACCCAAAGCGGGTGGTGGAGAGAGGGTTCGCCATCCTGCGGCTTTCCTCCGGCCGAACCGTGACCGATCCGGACCAGGCCCCGCCCGGAACGCCCCTCATCGCCGAGCTTCGGGCCGGGATCCTCCGCCTTCTCTCCCAAGGAGGGGAACGTGGAAGAGCGCCATGAGCCGAGTTATGGCCAAGCGGTGGCCAGGCTCGACGAGATCTTGGAGAAGATCGAGCGGGGAGACGTGGATATCGACGAGCTTTCCCAGCTTGTGGCGGAAGCCGCGGACCTGGTGACCCTTCTCCGCAAAAAGATCACCGCCGCGGAAATGCAGATAAAAACCATCGCCGAGCGCTTGGAGCGGGAGGGGGAAGCGCCCGCGGAGGGAGCCGGGCCGGAGGAAGAGGTCCCCTTCTAGAGCTCGATCACGCGGACGAGGTTCGTGGTCCCGGGCTTTTGGAAGGGGAGGCCCGCGGTGAAGATGATCCGCTCCCCAGGAGCGATGAGGCCCGCCTCCTGTGCCGCGGCCACGGCGTGATCGAGAAGCGCATCCACCGTTTCCGCGGAAGGGATGAGAAGGGGGATGACCCCCCATACCAAGCTCAGGCGCCGGCAAACCCCCGCATGAGGGGTCACCGCGGCGATGGGGACTGGGGGCCGCATGGCCGCCACAAGCCGCGCGGTCCACCCGGAGTAAGTGGCGCAGAGGATGAGCTGGGCCCCCACCTCCTGGGCAACGGCGCAGGCGCTTTGGGCAATGGCCGCGGGAACCTCGCCCACGAGTTCCGGGGCCAGGCCTGGAACGCGGATGGGAACCTCCCCTCCTTCCGCGGCCTCCGCGGTTTTGGCCATGACCCGCACCGCCTCCACCGGATGTTTCCCTATCGCGGTCTCATCGGAAAGCATGAGGGCATCGGCACCCTCCCAGACGGCGGTGGCCACGTCGGCCACCTCCGCCCGGGTGGGGACGGGCGAAGCCACCATGCTCTGGAGCATTTGGGTGGCCACGATGACCGGCTTCGCCCAGGAATTGCAAAGCTCTATAAGTTTTCGCTGGACGATGGGGACGCGGTAGGGCTCGATTTCCACCCCGAGATCGCCGCGAGCCACCATGGCCCCATCGGCAGTGGCCACAAGCTCCTTCATGTGGGCCACGGCCGCGGCCAGCTCCACCTTGGCCAAAACCGCCGGCCCATCCGGCCCCAAGATCTCCCTAGCCTCCTCAATATCCGCCGGCCGCTGCACAAAGGAAAGGGCCACGTAGTCCACCCCCTCTTCCTTGGCCAAGCGCAGAGTTTCCCGATCCTGTTCGGTGAGGACGGGGATAGGGAGGACCACCCCTGGGAAGTTCACCCCTTTACCGGCCTGGATAACGCCAGGGCGCAGGGCCCGACACCGCAAGGTCCTTCCGAGCCTTTCCACGACCTCCAGCTCCAAAAGTCCATCGGACAGGAGGACATGGGCTCCCGGGGACACGGCGGCCACCGCCTCCGGATGGGTTATGGGGATGCCGCCCTCCCCCAAAAGCACCTCCTCCCCTGTTTCCACCGCCACCGGCTCGGGAAGGGGCCCCACCCGGACCTTCGGTCCCCGGGAGTCCACGAGGATCCCCACGGCCAGACCTTTCGTGGCCTTCCGAACGCGCCAAATGAGCTCCCGATGAAGCTCGGGCGTCCCGTGGGCGGCGTTGATGCGGAAGATATTAACCCCCGCTTCCACCAGGGCGGCCAGGGCCTCCTCCGTCCAGGAAGCCGGCCCGATCGTGGCCACGATCTTCGTCCGCCGCACGGTTTCAAGGGTAACCATGGACAGGGAGCCCGCCCAGTGCGACGCCTCATTTATCGAGGCCTCCAACGGTGATTCGCACTTACTTTCGGCAACGAAAGCCATGAGGAATCGCTGACCCATTCGGTGACTGTTTTCACTTCCCCAAAGCTCATCTGAGAACTTGAACGCCCATCGCTTGGTGTTATCATTTTAAGAAAAGTGTTACCAAGGAGGTGTGCATGCGGAAGATGTTCCTATTTTGTGCAATCCTGGCTCTCTTAGGCCAGGCGGCTCCCTTACGCATGGCCATTCCCCGCTCCGAAGGCAACCTTACCCCCTACACTTACCGCAGCGGATATCCCGGCTGGTACCTGCTCATGCTTGTGTATGACACTCTGATGCTCGTGGATCTTGACGGCGTTCCGCGGCCATGGCTGGCGGATTCCGTGGAGGTCTCTCCGGACGGACTGGTGTGGACGATCACTGTACGACCGGACGTGCGCTGGCACGATGGGCAACCCTTTACCGCGGCTGATGTGAAGTTCAGCTTCGAGCTCTACCAGCGTGTGCCCCATCCGCGCTTCTCTGCTCCCCTCCGCGACGTAGCTGTGGAAGCACCTGACGATCGCACTGTGGTCCTTATCCTGAATAAGCCCAACCCCACCTTCGACCTTGCCCTGGCTGACATTCCCATCGTGCCCAAACACCTGTGGGAGGAGGCTCAGGATCCCAGAACGTTTGGCAACGCCGTGGGCACCGGGCCGTACTACCTGGCGCAGGTGGTTCCCGACCAGTTCTACCGCTTGGAGGCGAATCCTTACTACTTCGCAGGAAAACCATCCGTATCCACTCTGATCCTTGATATCGTTCCTGATGCCATGACCGCCTTCTCCGCTCTCCTGGCTGGGCAGATCGACGTTGCAGCTCACCTGCTTCCACCTGAGCTTGTGGCGCAGCTTCAAACCCGTTCGGATGTGCGCGTCATGGGTGGGCCGGGGTTCGCGTCTTTCCTGCTCCTTTTCAACCATGGGCGTCCTCCCTTCGATGATCCCCGTGTGCGCCGCATCCTCGCCGGTGCTCTGGACCTGGAGGACCTGGTGAACACAGTTCTTTTGGGCTATGCCACTGTGGGCAGCCCCGGGTTCATCCACCCCAACTCACCATGGTACAACCCCGGCGTGGGCGCATACCCCACCCTTTCAGTGGACGAAGCAAACCGCGCTTTAGAGGAGCTCGGCTATCGGGACCTGGATGGCGACGGGATCCGTGACCTTCCCGATGGTCGTCCCCTGCGTTTTGAGCTCCTCACGCGCAGCGGGGATCCCATCCGTATTCGCACCGCTGAGCTCATCGCCCAGGCCGTCCGACCCTTGGGCATTTCTTTAGAGGTGCGCGCTCTGGAAGCGGGTACCGTGGACCAGTGGGTGTGGCCCGACTTCAATACTTGCAAGGGACGGAACTACGACCTGGCCATTTGGGGTTGGTCGGCGCCTGTGATGACGAAGGCGGATGTGTTGGGGCTTTTCCATTCCGACTGTGAGCTTGGGCGCCTCAACGTGGTGGGCTACGCTAACCCCGCCCTGGACCAACTTCTTGAGGCTCAAGCCCGGGCAGTCTCGCATGCGGAGCGTCGACAGCTCTTGTGGGCCATCCAGGAAATCGTTGCGCAGGATGTCCCTTTCGTGACACTTTTCTACCCGGACCTCCTCTTCGCCGTGCGACCTGCAGCCCACGATCGCTGGGTTTTCCTTCGCGGCGAGGGCATCATCCACAAGCTCTCCTTCCTGAAATAGGCTGGGAGACATAAATGCGGACGCTTCTTCTTTTGGCGACATACGGGCTTGAGATCGTGGAATGCGGAGGGACGCTGGTCAAGCACGCCCGGGCCGGGGATTCCGTACACGCCGCAGTGGCTTTGGCTCGGCCGGATTACCGTGACCAAATCCGTCGTGCGGCTGCTATCCTCGGCGCCGAGGTCACCTTTCTCGATCTCGCCTACGGCGAGGTCCAGGCCGATCTTCCGGCCAAGATAAAACTGGTCTCCCTTCTTCGCCGTATCCGCCCTGACATTGTGATCACTCAGGACCCCGAACACTACCTCTTGGACCTGGACCCGGATCGGCGGGAGGCCATGCTTCTATATCTAGAGGCCCTGGCCCTGAGCGGCCGCAACTGGCGTACCGAAGAGTGTGGCCCCCCTCATCCCATCCGCAGCATTTACTTCCTGGCCCACGACCATCCCAACTGCTTGGTGGACATCTCAGAAGTGTACGAGCTCAAGGAGCGGGCCATGGAAGAGCTGCGTCTGCAGCTGGAGTTCACGGC
>JAGDVW010000021.1:1869-8369 GCA_023255835.1 Candidatus Acetothermia bacterium | reverse complement strand
TACGATGCCGTGCGCGAGGATCCCGTGGCCCTGGGGTTGGCCATCCATCGGGAGATGCACCGCGCCTTTCACGTATACCATGGTATCTGGAGTCATTCCTCGTTGGTCTTCGCCGAGCCTTTTCGTCGCCTGAGCCCCTTGGAGCTGGATTACTTGCGATGACTACGAAACTCGGCCAGTACCTGGTGGCTGCCCTGGTGATCCTCACCCTCAACTTCCTTTTGCCGCGGCTCATGCCCGGCTCTCCTTTGCGCTTCCTTGTGGGCGAGGAGGTGGACCTGCTGCCTCCCGAGGGCGTGCGCGCCCTCATGGCCCAGTACGGGCTGGACCGACCCCTTTGGGAACAGTTCCTAAAGTACCTCGGACAGCTGATCCGTGGGGATCTGGGGCACTCCTATCGTGAGGGCAAGCCCGTTGCAAAAGTGCTGGGGGAGCGGTTACCTTGGACGTTGCTTCTCACGGGCACGGCGCTGGTGGCTTCCACGGCGCTGGGGCTGGTGCTGGGAGCGTGGGCAGCCTGGCGCCACGGGTGCCCTTTTGAGGTTATGACCCTCAGCTTTTTCGTGCTTTTGGCAGCCTTGCCCAGCTTTTTCGTGGGCATGCTCCTCATCGCCTTCTTCAGCGTGCGCCTCCGCTGGTTCCCCATCCTTGGAGCCCAAACGTCCTGGGGTAACTTCACTGGCTGGGCCTACGCGCTCGACGTTCTCCGGCACCTGGCTCTTCCAACGATCACTCTCATCCTCTCCACCACCCCGGGAGTGTTCCTTGTAGCGCGTGCCGCCATGCTCGGCGTTCTGGGCGAAGACTACATTCGCACCGCGCGCAGCAAGGGCCTCCGGGAATCCCGCGTGCTGTTTGTGCATGCCCTGCGTAATGGCCTCATTCCCGTGGCTACCATGTTCATGATCCAACTGGGGCTCGTGGCGAGTGGAGCCACCGTTGTGGAGACCGTGTTCGGCTACCCCGGCTTGGGCCGCCTGCTTTACGAAGCTGTGTCCCGGCGGGATTACCCCCTGATGCAAGGGGGATTCCTCCTGATCACGGCTGGTGTTCTTTTGGCCAACCTCGGCGCAGACGTACTTTACTGCCTTCTTGATCCGCGGGTGCGGCGCGTGTGAAGATCATTGGTTGGGCAAAGAGGAGATCCGCAGGCCTGGCGGGGCTGGTGATCCTGGGAGTGGTGGCGGGGATCGCGAGCCTCCCCCTTGCACCTTATGATCCGCACGCTCGTGTAGGCGCTCCCTTCCAACCCCCTTCCGGCCGGCACTGGCTGGGAACCAACGACATCGGCCAGGACATCTTCTCCGAGGTCGTGTATGGGGCTCGGACCAGCCTCGTCACCGGCGTCCTCTCCGCCGCGCTGGCACTCGCCCTGGGCTTGGCTGTGGGAGGGACAGCGGGCTATGCCGGCGGGGCTTTTGATGCCTTCCTCATGCGCACGGTGGACGTGGTATTGGCGGTACCTTTCCTGCCATTGGTGATCGTACTGGCAGCATACGTAGGGCCAAGTCGGACCAACGTGATCCTGGTCTTTGGAACCCTAGGGTGGGCTCGGCCTGCGCGAGTGCTCCGTTCCCAAGTATTGGTGGTGCGCAACCTCCCGTTCGTGGAGGCCGCGCGGGCCTTAGGCGCTTCCTCCGCCCACATCTTCCGCCGCCACCTCTTTCCTGCTGTGTTTCCCCTGGCCATTGCCCAATTTGTAAATCTCGCTTCCAGTGCAATCCTAATCGAGTCCTCGCTAGCCTTCCTGGGACTGGGTGACCCTACGCTCAAATCCTGGGGAACGATGCTCTATTACGCCTATATGCGCGGAGCCTTCCTAACCGGGGCTTGGTGGTGGGTTGTTCCTCCGGGCGCCCTCATCGCCGCAAGCGTTTTGGGATTTGCACTTTTAGGCTATACCCTGGAAAAGGACCCGAGGTCATGAAAAGCCTCCCAGGACTCCGTCTTGCCGTCCTTCGAGGGAAATCTTTTGGGGTCCAGGGAAACCGGCTTTTGGCGCCCCTAATGCGTATCCTCAATGGACAAAAAGCTCGACTTTTTCAATGAAGGAGCGATCCCATGGGAAGCAGGCCAGTCTCCCAAAATAAGTCCACTGCGAGACACCGAGACGCCATCCCAGTCGGCGAAAGGCTGAACGGAAGCTTCGATCTTCGCGACTTTCCAAGATCAAAAAGTGCTCTGCCTCCTCGTGGGTTTCAGCCAGTGGGCACAAAAAGGAAATAGCCTTCACCTCAGATGTGTGCGCTTGGGGTCTACCCTGCCGGTCCAAACCCTTAGGGGCGTCTTCCGGACTTCGGAACCAAACGGCAGGCTTACGCCTGGTAACGGGTGCAGGCCAAGAACGCATCCACGATCCGGCGCGCCCAAAGATACCCGAGGTCGCTGGGACTCCACCAACTCCGCTATGGTATACTGCGGGGAGCCCATCGGTTCCCCTTTTTGGCGACCAAGTTTATGAGGAATTAATGCCCCTTCGTAGAGTTTCGACGCGTCAACCAACCCAGTTGCACAGGGGCGGCCTGGCGGATAATGTCTTTTCGGCGATGGATTTCTCCTTCGGCCGGGAGCATCGCCTAAGCCGCCAGCGCGAGATCGAGCGCCTGTTTCGGGAGGGAAAGAAACTGGAGGGGAAACTCTTCTCCTTCCGAGTGCTGGAAAAGGAGGACCCCACCCCGCGGCTCCTCGTGGTGGTGGGGAAGAAGGTGGGGAAGGCGGTGGTGCGGAACCGGGTGAAGCGGGGGATCCGCGAGGGATTTCGCTTGAACAAGGAGCTTTTCCGCCACCTGGATTTGGCGGTGATCGCCCGGCCCGAGGTGGCCGGCCTCAGGCCCGGTGAGATCGCCCAAGAGTGGGTGCGGGAATTTCAGGAGGTGTACGATGGCGCGCGAGACGCTCCTCACCCGTGAGGGCTACGAGCGGAAGAGGGCGGAGCTCGAGGAAAAAGAGCGCCGGCTGTACCAGGAGATCCCGGCCCTCCTGGCCCAGGCCAAGGAGCACTCCGGCGGGGATTTCCGGGAGAACAAGGAGTACCTGTATTTGGTGGAGGAGCAGGAGATCCTGGAGCGGGAGGTGCGGGCCCTCCGCGAGCTTTTGGCCAACGCCCGCATCATCCCCGAGGACGAGATCCGCACCGATGAGGTGGGGATCGGTTCCCGGGTGATCCTCAAGGACATGGAGACCGGGGAGGTCTGGACGGTGACCCTGGTGCCGCCGGCGGAGGTGGACCTTTTGCAGGACCGGATCGGCATCGATTCCCCCGTGGGGCAAGCCCTCCTCGCCCACGCCAAGGGGAAGCAGGTGGTGGTCCAGGCCCCGGCCGGGAAGATCCGCTACGAAATCCTGGGGATTGAGAGGGGTTGATGCCCGAACTGGACCTGGTCGCTGCCCGTCGGGAGAAGCTTTGCCGCCTGCGGGAGAGGGGGATCAACCCCTACCCTTACGCGTTTCCCCGCACCCACACCGCGGAAGAGCTCCGCCGGGAATTCGGAAATCTTCCGCCGGCCTCCCACACCGGGGTGGAGGCCGCCGTGGCCGGCCGGATCATGGGCCTGCGGCGCATGGGCCGGGTCACCTTCGCCGATCTCCACGACCGCTCCGGAAGGATCCAGATCTTCGCCACCCCCCAGACCCTCGGCCCCGAGGATTATGAGTTCTGGGTGGATGTTTTGGACATCGGGGATCTCGTGGGGGTGAGGGGCGAGGTCTTCACCACCAAAACGGGGGAGCTGAGCGTAGCCGCAAAAGAGCTCACGCTCCTGGCCAAGGCCCTCCGACCCCTCCCGGAGAAGTGGCATGGGCTTAGGGATGTGGAGACCCGCTACCGCGAGCGGGCTTTGGATTTCGTGGCCAACCCCAAGGCCCGGGAGATCCTTATCAGGCGGGCCAAGATCCTCCGCACCATCCGCAATTACCTGGATGAGCGGGGGTTCATCGAGGTGGAGACCCCCATCCTCCAGCCCATCCCCGGCGGGGCCTCGGCCCGGCCGTTCATCACCCACCACAACGAGCTCGAGCGCGACCTTTATCTGCGGATCGCCCCTGAGCTTTACCTGAAACGCCTCCTTGTGGGCGGACTGGAGAAGGTCTATGAGATCGGCCGCAACTTCCGCAATGAAGGTATCTCCTCCGAACACAACCCGGAGTTCACCGCCCTCGAGGCCTATGAGGCCTACACGGACTATCAGGGGATGATGGAGCTGGCGGAGGGGCTCATCGAGGCCTGTGTCCTTGCCGTGGCTGGATCAACCCGCCTAGAATACCAAGGCCGGTGGATCGATTTTTCCCGGCCGTGGCGGAGGGTCCCGCTTTTGGAGCTCGTGGCCGAGGCCACCGGTTGCGACGTGGAAAAACCCTTGCCCGAGCTTTTGGCGGAGTTGGACCGGCGGGGAATCCCCATCCCCGCACACCTCCGCCGCGGACCGAAGGGGAAGGTGATCGAGCATCTCCTTGAAGCTTTCGCGGAGAAAACCCTTTGGAACCCCACCTTCGTCCTGGACTACCCCTTGGACATCTCGCCCCTGGCCAAGCGCAAGCGGGACCGGCCCGATCTCACCGAGCGTTTTGAGCTGTATATCGCCGGAAGGGAGGTGGCCAACGCCTTCTCCGAGCTAAACGACCCGGAGGAGCAGCGGGAGAGGTTTTTGGCTCAGGAGAGGCTGCGGGCCCAGGGGGATGAGGAGGCCCAAAGGATCGATGAAGATTTCATCAGAGACCTGGAGCTTGGGATGCCGCCCGCCGGAGGAATTGGGATCGGCATCGACCGCCTCACCATGATCCTCACCGATTCCCCTTCCATCAGGGAGGTGTTGGCGTTCCCGCTTCTGCGATGAATTTAGTGGACGGCCTACGCGCCCGGTGGGGACATGCCCTCGCCCGCCTGGACCGGGCCGTGGAACAGCTTTTGCTTTGGGATGAAAGGGCGCTGGAGCGCCTGAGCTCTTCCCGGGTTCTTGGGGCTTTGGACCTCCCCCTTTTGGTGGCCACCTATGTGGGGTACGGCTATGTCTGGGCGGCCCTGGCCCTGGCCCTCATCCTCTTTGGAACCGAAAGGGACAAGCAAAACGTCCTTTTGGGACTGGCGGTGACCATCGTGGTGGTGCTCACCTGTCAAGGGGTGAAGGCCCTTATCGCGCGGCCCAGGCCGCAATTCTCCCGCCGCGGCTTCCACCACCAGTTCCTCACCCCCGCCTCTTTCCCCTCCAACCACACCGCCATGGCCTTCGCCATGGCCTATCTCGTGGCCCGGCTTTATCCAGCGTGGTACAACGTGGCCCTCCTCTACCTTTTGGCCATCCTGATCGGCCTTTCCCGGGTGTACCTGAGGGAGCATTACCCCCTGGATGTTTTGGGGGGAGCGGCCCTGGGCACATATCTGGCCCACGGGCTTCTCCCGTGGCTTTCGCGGTGCGCGGGTTAAAAGCGAGGTGATCAGGCGTGCTACGTTTTGCGGAGCGGACCAAAGGGGCGAAGCGCTCGGCCATCCGGGAGCTTTTGAAGTACACGGAGCAGCCGGAGGTGATCTCCTTCGCCGGCGGCCTCCCCGACCCCGCCACCTTCCCCTTGGATTTCCTAGCCCGGGTGGCGGAGGAGGAGATCCTCCACAACGCCGTGAAATCCCTGCAATACACGACCACCGAAGGGAAACGCCCCCTTCGCGAGGCCTTGGCCCGCTGGCTCGGGGAGGAGGGCATCCACACCACCATGGACCGGATCGTTATCACCAACGGCTCCCAGCAGGGGCTGGACCTCCTTGGCCGGGCCTTTTTGGACGAAGGGGACGCGGTTTTCGTGAGCCTGCCCACCTATCTTGGCGCCCTCCAGGCCTTCCAGGCCTACCGGCCGACCATCATCGGGATCCCTTTGGAAGAAGACGGGATGGATTTATCCCGCCTTCGGCGGGCCATCCAGGAGGCCAGGCGTTCCGGCCACGAGCCAAAACTCATTTATGTGGTCCCGGACTTCCAAAACCCCACCGGGATCACCTGGAGCAGGGAGAAGCGCGAAGAGCTTCTGCGGATCGCGGAAAAGGAGGACCTCCTCATCGTGGAGGATATTCCTTACCGGTGGCTCCGCTATAAAGGCGAGCCCATCCCCACCATTGCCTCTTTGGATCGGGGGGGACGGGTGATCGTCCTCCTCACCTTCTCCAAGATCCTCGCCGCTGGCCTGCGGGTGGGCGCCCTCGTGGGCCCCGAGGAAGTGGTGAACATGGTGGTGACCTTGAAGCAGGGCGCGGACCTGTGCGGCCCCTCCTTAACCCAGAGGCTCGTCGTCCGCTTCCTCACTGAATACGATGTGCGGGCCCACATCGCCCGCCTCTGTCAGCACTACAAAGTGAAGCTCGAGGCCATGCTCGAGGCCCTCTCCCGGTACATGCCCAAGGAGGCGGAGTGGACCAAGCCCGAGGGCGGGCTTTTCCTTTGGGTGAAGCTCCCGGAAGGCGTGGACACCACGAAGATGCTGGAGCGGGCCTTGGCCCATAAAGTGGCGTATGTTCC
>JAGDVW010000021.1:0-1769 GCA_023255835.1 Candidatus Acetothermia bacterium | reverse complement strand
TGCGGCTTTCCTTCGCCTTGGCCACCCTGGAGGAGATCGAGGAGGGGATCCGGCGCTTGGGGGCCGTGGTCAAAGAGGAGATCTCCGCGCTTTCCCTGGCCCAGCGCAGCTAAATAAAAAGGGCGGGTTTCCCCCGCCCTCTATTTTGCCTTTCAAACCCCTCAAAGAATGGCTTTCTCCGTGTCCCGGTCGAAGAGGTGCATATGTTCCATCATGGCCACGAAGGTGACCTCCTGGCCCGGGGAAATGGGGAGGCGCGGATCGAGCTTGGCCACGATCTCATCGCCGGCAACGTCGGCATAGACGATGAGCTCATCGCCCAAAGCCTCCCGAACCTTGACCCGGCCCTGGAACGTCCGGCCCTCCGGCGGCTCCCGCACGCTATCCAACGTGCGGATATCCTCCGGCCTGATCCCAAACACCACCTCTTTCCCCAAGTACGAACGCGCCTCCGGGGTAACCTTCTCCGGCGGGACCCAGAGCTTAAAGCCGCGGCCCTGGAGCCACACCCGGCCGTCCTCTTCCACTAGACGGGCGGGGATGAAGTTCATGGGCGGGGAACCGATGAACCCGGCCACGAACATGTTGGCCGGCTGGTCATAGATAACCCGCGGGCTGTCGTACTGCAGAACTTGCCCGTCCTTCATCACCGCGATCCGGTGCCCCAAGGTCATGGCCTCCACCTGGTCGTGGGTCACGTAGATGGAGGTGGTCTTGAGGCGCTGGTGGAGCTCTTGGAGTTCAGCGCGCATGCGCACCCGGAGCTTGGCGTCCAGGTTGGAGAGGGGCTCGTCGAAGAGGAACACTTTGGGGTTTCGCACGATGGCCCGCCCCAGGGCCACCCGCTGGCGTTGTCCGCCGGAAAGCTCTCGGGGCTTGGCCCGCAGTTTGTCGGCGATCCCCAGCATCTCCGCCACTTCCCGCACCCGCCGGTCGATCTCCTTTTTCGGAACCTTTCGAAGCTTGAGACCGAAGGCCATGTTGTTGTACACGTCCATGTGGGGATAGAGCGCATAGTTTTGGAAGACCATGGCGATGTCCCGGTCCTTGGGGGGGACATCGTTCACAAGCCGCCCGCCGATGTAAATCTCGCCCTCCGTGACCTCCTCAAGGCCGGCGATCATCCGCAGGGTCGTGGTCTTCCCGCACCCCGAGGGCCCCACCAATACCACGAATTCCCCGTCCTTTATCTCCAGGGAGACTTTGTTCACCGCCACGAAGTTCCCGAATTTTTTGGTCACTTCCTTGAGCAGGACTTCCGCCATCCCCGCCTCCTCTCAGCCCAGGATACTGGCCAGGCCCATTCGCTGCAACTTAGCCCCCGCTTATCGGGGTGAAAAAGGTCAGAATATCGCCATCGGAAAGTCTGGTCCTCAAACCCTCCCGGTGGCTCACATTCTGCCCGTTCACGAACACGTGCAGGTGATCGCGCAAGACCCCTCGGGAAAAGAGGAGCTCCCCAAGGCGCGGCTCAAGCTCCACAAGCTTCTTTAGCGCCTCCTCACAAGAAGCCCCCTCTGGCAATTCCAGAAGCACCGCGGACTTGCCCGAGGCTTCGCGGAATTCCCCAAAAAGGCGAACCTCCACGCGCATCCTTAACCCTTTTCCCCACGGATCTTTTCCCTGATCTCCCGAAGCCTTTCCCGAATTTTCCCCTCCCAGCCCCGCTCGGTGGGATTGTAGTACTCCCGGCCCCGCAAATGCTCGGGGAGGCAAGACATGGGCGCGATCCCCTCGGGAAAGTCGTGGGCGTATTGGTAGCCCTTCCC
>JAGDVW010000034.1 GCA_023255835.1 Candidatus Acetothermia bacterium | reverse complement strand
TCCTTGATCATGAAGTTGATGGCCTCCGGGGTGGCCTTCTCCGCGGCCATGACCAAATCCCCCTCGTTTTCGCGGTCCTCATCGTCCACCACGATGATCATCCGGCCAGATCGTATGGCCTCGATCGCCTCCTCCACCGTGGCCAGCCTCATTTCTCCCTCCATTTCCGCACGTATTTTGCCAAGATATCGAACTCCAGGTTCACCCGGTCGCCCACCCGGCGGAACTTGAGGTTCGTGTGCTCGTAAGTGTAGGGCACGATGGCACAGCGGAAAGTCCCCTCACCCACGGCGAAGGGGGTGAGGCTGATCCCGTCCACGGCCACTGCGCCTTTGTCGGCCAAAAGCTCGGCGAAGGAGGGATCAAAGGAGACCTCAAGGAGGATGTCCGCGCCGCGGCGGGAAAGGAGCGAAATTTTCCCCACGGTATCCACATGGCCCAAAACGAGGTGCCCGCCCAGTTCTTCCCCGGCCCGGAGCGAGGGCTCCAGGTTCACAGGATCGCCCGGCCCAAGCTCCCCGAGGTTCGTGCGGGAAAGGGTCTCCCCGGAAAGGTCGAAGGCCATCTTCCCCTCGTCCACCGCAGCTACAGTGAGGCACACCCCGTTCACCGCCAGACTTGCCCCAAGTTGCACCTCCAGCCCTTCCCGGCTGACCCAAATCCGGCCCGGCTCGGTCCGCACCACCTTCCCCACCGCTTTTATGATCCCGGTGAACACCCAAACAGTTTACCCCCTCCCCGCGCGGTGTTGCAGATGGCAAAAACAGTCGGTAAAGTCCTCCCGCCATGGCCAAGGCATTGTTCGGCGTTCTTCTCCTCTTCTTTTTGGGCGCTTGGGCCAAGGAGGGGCCGGAAGTGGTCACCCTCCTCATCGATGGCAAGGAAGCGGTCCAAATTACTACCGGCCTCGTGCGCTACCAATTCCTCGCGGAGGGCGGGGTTTTGCGCAGCGCCTACGTCCACTTCTCCACCTATGGAGCCAACCCCTTTGAGGTCGTGCCCGGCTGGACGGGAGCCTCCCTTCCCCCGGGAATAAGCCTCCCCTTCGAAGTCTGGCTTGGGGATACCCCGCTTTTGCAAAAACACACGGCGGAAATAAAAGAGCTCTCGGACCGCACAATTTCCCTCACCCTCTCCTTCGCTGAGGAAAAGCTGCGCGTGAAAAAAGAGTTCACCCTCGCCCAAGATGCCCTTTACACCGGGGATTTCGGGGTTTCCGTGGATGGAGAGGGCTCGGTGCGCCTGATCCTTGGGCATCTTCCCGCCGGCCGGGACGCGCCGGAGCTCGTATACATCTACGATGGGAAGCTACAAAAAGCTCCACTGGCCCCGGGAGCCTATACCCGTTTTCAGGGGCTTGGCCTTTTGGGAAAGGACGGGGTCTTCTTTTTCCGCATCGATGGGGGCGAAGCCCAACCTTTCCTGGGAAGGAACGCGGCCGGGCAACCGGTGTTCGGTGTGGAAGCCAAAGACAGCCTCCACCTTCAGGGCCGGTTTTACACGGGCCGAAACCGCTATGTGCTCCTCGTGGACACGGGGTTCGCGCCCCTGGCGAGCTCCGGGAGCTTCACCATCATCCTCGTGGGCGTGATCCGCTTCTTTGAATGGCTTTACCGCTTCACCGGGAATTACGGGTGGGCCATCATCCTTTTCACCATCATCACCCGGTTCGTCCTCTACCCCCTCATGCGCAACCAGTACCGATCCATGGCGAAGATGCAAAAACTCGCGCCGAAGATCAAAAAGATCCAGGAGCGCTTCAAGGACGACCGGGAGGCCCTGCAAAAGCAGCTCCTGGAGCTTTACCGGCAGGAGAAGGTCAACCCCTTGGGTGGATGCCTTCCCATGCTCCTCCAATTTCCCATCCTCATCCTCCTTTGGCAGGCCATCATGTACTCCGCGGAGAAGATCCACCTCTCCCCGGCCTTCCTTTGGATTTCGGACCTCTCCAAGCCTGATCCTTACTATCTTTTGGTGGTCATGGGGACAGGGGTGCAAATCCTTTATTCCTGGTACACCCAGCGGCGCATGCCCCAGGAGGCCGGGGCTGGTTCCCAATTCCTCGGTTACGTTTTCCCCCTCCTCATGGCCGTGTTGTTCCTGAGCTTTCCCGCCGGCCTTTGGCTCTATTGGACCCTCACCACCATCGTGCAATTCGGCCAGCAACTGGTCATCGATTGGGAGCTAGCCCGGGAGGAAAAACGCCGGGTTCCCCAAGCAGGGAAAGATGGAGGAGAGGGTTCGTGAGGCGTTAGTGCGGTTCTTCTCCGGCCTCCTTGAAGTTTTGGGGGAGGAGGGAAAGGTGGAGGTCTGGGAGGAAGGGGGGGCGATCTTCGTGAATTTACGGGGACGGTTCAAAGGCCTGGCTCCGGAGGATGGGGAATTGCGCGGGGCGTTGGCGCGGTTGGCCAGCCTTCACCTCAAGATCGCCTTGCGCGAAGCCCAAAGCGTTGAGGTGGACATCAATGGGGAGGAGCAGGCCCGGCGCAAAAAGCTCTTGGCCCACGCCTTGGCCCTCGCGGAGAGGGTGAGGGCGGAAAAACGCCCGGTGGAGCTGGAGCCCATGCCGCCCAAGGATCGC
>JAGDVW010000045.1:9566-17020 GCA_023255835.1 Candidatus Acetothermia bacterium | reverse complement strand
AAAAGCCTTGTCCCCGAGATCCGCGGCTGGCACTACGTCCTTGTTGGTTCCCAGGACGGTTACGGCCCCAACCACATCCGGCCCATCGGGAAGGCGCCGGGCGAGTGGACGGGCGGGGGCTGCCCCGATCCCATGTGGGCCCCGCAGATCTACGACATTTTGGCCCCCACCGTGGAGGACCAAGTGCGCATGCTCGGAAGCTATGTACCCGGGCGAAGCTACGCCGTGGTCCTTCCTGTGGAGGTCCGCTGAAGGGAGGTGAGAGCGGAGGTTTGAAAATGGGGTTGAGGTTTTGCTTTCCAGCTTGTGGAAAGGAGGGTTCATGAGGGGCAAAGCATTGGTTCTCCTTGTGAGTTTGGGTTTGGCAGCGTTTGGGGTGTTGGCCCAGGTGGCCTGCCCGCCGGGAAAGTACGCGGTGACGTTCCGCTACGTGCCCCTTCCCGGGGAGGTGGTGCGCTCCGTGAGCTTGCGCGGCTCGTTCAACAACTGGGGCGAATGGCCCATGGAAAAGCAGCCCGACGGCACTTGGGCCATCACCGTTTGTCTCGATCCCGGGGAGCACCAGTACAAGTTCTACATCAACGGCCAGTGGCCCAAAGACATGGCCACTGCCCGGGGCGGCGGGCCAGTGGACTTCGAGGCCCACGGGTATGTGGACGATGGGTTTGGTGGGCGCAACGCCGTCCGTCGGGTGGGGCTGTACTTCTCCGGCACCTGGGACTTTAAAATCCGGCTTTTGCCTTCGCCCCTCATCGACAAAAACCATCTCACCCTCGCCTTTCCCGTCCACGGCTTCTCCCTGAAAAGCCTGACGAAGATGGGATTTGGTGGGGCATTCGAGGAGCAGGGGTTTGAACTCTCCGGGCTTCTTTTGGGGGCCACCGAGGTCAAGGCCGGCATGTACTTTGACCCCCAGGCCATCAAATACAAACACACCTTCCTGGAGTTGAAGCCGCCCCTTTTCGGGCTGGACCTTTCGGCCAAAGTGGAGCATTGGGCTGAAGGATACTTGCCGGATGACCGCTGCCCAGTGGCCGTTACCTTCCGCTACATCCCTGCCTCCGGAGAGACGGTGACCTCGGTGAACGTGGCTGGCGACTTCGATGGCTGGAACCCCTCCGACCCCTACACCGCCATGTCCTACGACCCGGTCTCCGGTGAGTGGCGGGTGACGATCTACCTCACCCCTGGTCCCCATAAGTACAAATACGTGATCAACGGCTGGTGGCCGAGCAGCATGCGCGACGATCACCCGATCACAGGAGGGCCGATAGATCCTGATCTTGGCCGGTGGTACCTAAACTACGTTGACGACGGGTTCGGCGGTCTCAACGCGGTGCGGGTGATCCGGGACGAGTGCAACCTGGCCGCCACCGTTCCCGTGACTTTCCGCTACATCCCCGCTTCCGGGGAGACGGTGACCTCGGTGAACGTGGCCGGCGACTTCGACGGCTGGAATTCAAGCGACTCCGCCACCGCCATGTCTTACGACCCAACCACGGGCATTTGGTCGGTGACGATCGACCTTCCGCCCGGTCCTCATCAGTACAAATACGTGATCAACGGCTGGTGGCCTGGCAATATGCGCACCGATCACCCGGTGACCGGGGGGCCGGTGGATCCGGATGCCCATGGTTACGCTTACGATAGCAATGCTGTCAGATTGGTGGGCGATCCCATGCCCGCTTACATGCGCTACACCCTCTCGGCAAAGGTGGGGAACTTCGAGGGAACCCTGCGCTTTGAAGACTGCTGTTGTGGCATCATGTTCAAGGACCTCACCCTCAAGTTCAAGGACCTGAGCCTTTGCTGCGGCATCACCTTCACGAGCGAGCTCTTCTTCACCAAGGCGGGCTTCCGGCATCTGAAACTCTCCATGGATAACCTGTTCAGCCCCTGCTGCGGGATCACCATGGGCCTGGATGTGGAGTTCGGCACGGCCTTCAAGAAGGTCTCGCCGCGCTTCTCCTGGCCTGGCCTGAGCGGCTGCTTCGCCGTCTACGGCGACGTGCGGACAAGCGGCCTCTCCCTCCAGGGGATAGAGATCTATGGCTGGAAGGTTCGTTGTGACCTCGCTCCCTGCGGGTACTTGGAAATCCTCACCGCCCTCAACGTGGCGAAGATCGAGGAGATCTTCCAGGCCGACATCTTCTTCGACGACGAGTACGAGATGGCTAAGCTTGGGTTCTGTGGCCAGGGTTGCTGCGGCTCTTGGAACCTCGCCATCACCACTTTCTTCAGTCCCACCGGCAAAATCTTCGGCATCAAGCGAATGTGGATCGACGCGGAGATCCCCATCGCCTCAGGCCTTAAGGCTGTGACGAACGTCTCGCCTACTCTGGGACAGGTTTACGTCGGGTTCGTGTGGAACTTCTGAGCCCGGCATTTTCGGTAAAATAGAAAACGCCCGAAAGGGCGAAAGGAGGTCAGGATGAGGAAGTTGGTGCTGGTAGGGTTGTTGGTCTTGGGGGTGACGGCTTTTGCGGCTGCGCCCGGGAAAATTTTGATCTGGGCCGATGACACCCGGGCCCCGGTGTTTCGGGAGATCGGCGCGGAGTACACCAAGGCCACGGGCATCCCGGTGGAAGTGGTGGAGATCCCGTTTGGAAACATTCGGGACCAGTTCGTGACCGCTGCCCCCACGGGCGAGGGCCCGGACCTCATCATCGGCGCCCACGACTGGGTCGGGGAACTGGCGGCCAGCGGCCTTCTTGCCGAGATAATCCTCCCCCCTGAGCTTGCTGCCCAATTCGACCCCGTGAGCCTTGAGGCTTTCGTATATGGCAGGCTTTATGGTCTTCCGTACGCCCGGGAGGGCGTGGGGCTCCTGTACAACAAGGCCCTGGTGAAAGAGGTTCCGGCCACGTTTGAGGAACTCATCGAGCTTGCCCGAAAGCTCACGGATCCCACCGTGCCCCAGTATGGCTTTGTGGTGCAGAACCCCGATCCTTACCATGAGTTCCCGTTCCTTTCCGCACTGGGCGGCTACATCTTCGGCTACGATAAGGAAGGGAAATTGAATCCCTGTGATGTCGGTTTGGATAGCCCTGGCGCCATCGCCGGTGCGGAGATCCTCCAATCTCTCTTCAAAGAGGGCCTGATCCCGGCGGGCCTCGACTGGGATACCTGGACGAGCCTCTTCACGGAGGGGCGGATCGCCATGGTCATCACCGGGCCGTGGTTCGTGGGCCGGGCCAAGGCTGCGGGGATCGATATCGGTGTGGGCCCCATCCCGCCCATCCAGGGCAAGGCCCCCAAGCCCTTCGTGGGCGTCCAGGGCGTGATGGTCTCCGCCTTTTCCCCCAACCTGCCCGTGGTCTTTGACTTCCTCTTCAACTACTTCGCCACGAAGGAGACAATGCTCGCCCTCTATGCCAAGGACCCGCGCATCCCCGCCTTCCTCCCCGCTTATGATGAGGTGAAGGCTGACCCCATCCTCAAGGGCTTCGCCGAGTCCATCTCCAACGGCGTTCCCATGCCCAACATCCCGCAGATGTCCGCGGTGTGGGGCGCTTGGTACGATGCCATGGCTCTGATCGGCAACCTCCAGATGACCCCGGAGGAAGCGCTCAAGCTTGCTGCTGACAACATCCGCGCCACTTTGGGCTGTAAGTAAAAATCCAGGGGCGGGGCTCATGGCCCCGCCCCTTTTCCTATGGCCGGCTTCAGGGGCTTAGGCCTCCTTTCCACCACCGCCCTCAAGGTGGTGGTTCTCTCTCTTTTCGACGCCGTAGCCCTTTATTTCGTCGTTCTTCTTGCTTGGGAGAAAAGCTGGCTTTTGGTGGGGGTCATTTTCGCAGGACTTTTGGGACTCAATATCCTCGCGTTTTCCCGCCGCCTCTATCCCTTCCGCTATCTCGCTCCAGGCCTCCTTTTCATGGTCTTGATGGTGGTGATTCCGTTGGTGTACACGGTGTACATCTCCTTCACCAACTACGCCACCGGGAACATCCTCACCAAGGATCAAGTGGTTCAGCTCCTCACCAGCCGCCAGTTCCTCCCACCAAACTCCCCTTCTTTTACTTTTCGTGCCTTTGGCGAGGGACAAAACCTGTATGGCCTTTACCTTTGGGGGCCGGCTGGCGAATATGTGATCCTCACCCCTGGTCAGCTGTCCCCTGCCTCTGCTCACGCCTTAAAGGATGTGGATGGGGACGGGATCCCCGATTTTTTAGATGGAAAGGCGGCCTTGGCGCTCCCGGAGCTCACGCGTTTTCTTTCCACGCTACAGAATCTGAACATCCCCTTCGGCGATGGTTGGCTTCGGCTATCCACCCTCACCACGTTCCGTGTGTACTCCCCGCAATACCGCTATGACCCAGAGGCTGATGTTCTTGTGGATTTGCGCACGGGAAAGGAATATCGAGCACAAGCCGGAAACTTTGTAGCCGCCGACGGGGAAAAACTTGATCCCGGTTGGATTTCTGGTGTAGGTCTTGCCAACTATATTCGATTCCTGCGCGACCCCCTGTACCACCGCGCCTTCGTGCGGGTCTTCACCTGGACCGTCATCTGGTCTGTGCTCACGGTAACACTGAGCTTCGCCCTCGGTTTGGGGTTGGCCATCCTTCTCAACGACCGCCAGCTCCGCTTTCGTAAACTCTATCGCTCGCTTCTCATCGTGCCCTATGCCATTCCGGCGTTTATCTCCATTCTTATTTGGCGGGGGTTCTTCAACGTAGAAGTGGGCCTGTTTAACCAGTTTTTGAGCCAATATTTGGGTGTTCGTGTCCCCTGGCTTACTGATCCGTTTTGGGCTCGTTTTGCCTGCATACTCACCAACGTTTGGCTCACCTATCCCTACATGATGCTCGTTTCCCTAGGTGCCTTGCAGTCCATTCCTGAGGAGATGTATGAGGCAGCGAAGGTAGACGGCGCTTCTGGCTGGCAGCGTTTTTCCCGCATCACATTCCCTCTTCTTCTTGTTTCTGTGGCTCCGCTTCTCATCGGCTCCTTTGCCTTCACCTTCAATAACTTCACCCTCATTTGGCTTCTGACGCGGGGCGAGCCGGTGGTGGAGATCGGCAGCAGAGCCGGGGCCACGGATATCCTCCTTTCCTATGCCTATAAACTTTCTTTTCAGGGCGGCCGCGGCGCTGAGTACAACATGACCGCCGCCCTGGCCGTGATCATTTTCGTCATCGTGGCCCTCATCTCTGGGATCAGCTTCACTCGCACCAAGGCCTTGGAGGAGGTTTCCCGTGGCCTTTAGGGGAAAAGCCCCGCGCTTTTGGCTGGGCCGGTTGGTTCGGAATGTCCTCGCTTGGGTAGCCATCGCCTTCGCCCTCTTCCCCGCGCTTTTTGTGTTGGGGACCTCCTTCGATCCCGTACAAAATTTGCGCACGGCCCGCATCATCCCGGCGCAACCAACTTTTGCCAACTATTTGCACATCTTTCGGGAGCGACAGGAGATCAATTTCCCGCGCTGGCTTTTGAATACGGTGTACGTGGCGGGGACTACCGCGGTGGTGAGCGTTTTCCTCTGTGCTTTAGGGGCTTATGCTTTTTCGCGGTTCCGCTTCCGTGGAAGGAGGGCGGGCCTCCTCACCATCCTCCTTGTCCAGATGTTCCCGCAAACCGTGGGCATGGTGGCCATTTACCTCATCCTCCAGGCTTTGGGGAAGCAAATCCCTTGGCTTGGGCTCAATACGCATCCTGGGCTCATCCTTGTCTATTTGGGCGGGGCCATCGGGTTCAACACCTGGTTCATGAAGGGTTACTTCGACACGATCCCTCGCTCCTTGGAGGAGTCGGCTCTGGTGGATGGGGCTACACCTTTTCAGGCTTTTTGGCGCATCATCCTTCCCGTGGCCCGGCCCATTTTGGCCGTGGTGTTTGTGATCCAATTCATCAGCGTGTACTCGGAGTACCTCCTGGCAAGTCTCATTTTGAAGGGGATGGACAAATACACCCTGGCCGTTGGGCTTCAGCTTTTCATTGGGGAGGCCTACAACCGTCGTTGGGGGAGTTTCGCCGCCGCGGCGGTGATCGGCGCCGCTTTGATCCTCCTCATCTTTTATGCTTTGCAGTCCCAAATCATCTCGGGACTCACGGGCGGCGCGGTCAAAGAGTGATTGGGTTCGCCTGATAGAAGCAAAGGACTGATTTTCTCACCGGAATTTGTTAATAAATTGAAGCGGGTAGCGACTAGCGAAATTCGCAAAAGATGAGATATCGCAAAGAGCTCGAATTCATAGCATCTCGTTGAATATTTCTGGTAGACATATTTTCATCGCCCCCCATAGTTCCTCTAAGGATCTCTCTTGCCTTAAGCTCCCCCGCTGGGCCAGCTAAGGCAAGGAGAGCACGGGGGCAGTAGTCGCTGGCTTTGGTAGTGTCTCGTTGATTGTGTTCAGGTGGCAGCATGGTAGCCTTCCCAAGAAAACCGGGTTTGGAAAGGAGGGAACGCCACTACGCGGGACAAGACCCGCGAACAGATCTTAAAGGGACTGGAGAGAGGATCAAGTCCATGGTCAAGGAGCTCTTGAAGGACCTCATGCAGGAAGAGCACTCTACCAAGGCCAACGGCTACTACACCCGGGGCCTTCTCACCCTTATCGGCCCAGTTGAAGATCTCAGGGTCCCTCTGGTCCGGGAGGGCGATTTCCACCCCAAGATCCTCCCGAACCTTCGCCGCACATCTTTGGATTGATCCTTGGCCATCCTCGCCCCGAACAACCGAAGGGGCGCCCACCAAGGCCATCTCCCGCTTCCTGGGAGGAGTCTATGGGGCGTTCTACTCGCCCTAGAGCATCACTTACCTTATCGAAGTCAACTGGGAGGGGGTGCTCAAGAACCTAAGAGGCGCGGGGTCAAAAGAGTCCGGATCTTTGTCACCGATGAACTCCCGGGGATGGAGGAAGCGATTCGTAAAATCTTCCCAGACGCGGATTGGTAGCTTTGTGTCCTCCATTGTGTTAGCAACCCTCTACACCACGAACCAGTTGGAGCGTTTGGCCAAGGAAGCGAAGCGGCGAACGAAGGTGGTGGATTCTTTTGGGGGGGTGGTGGGAAAGCCCCTGCAGTTGATGTTGAGGGGCCTATCCGAAAGGTTGGAAGGCCGTAGGCTGCCAGGGTTTTACGGAAGTGTCGATGAGGAGCTATCATGCTGACCAGACACACTAAACGAGGCACTATGCCAGCGGAAGGACACGGATCTTAAACTGAATACCTCGGAGATGATGGTCGAGGCTATGGAGAGAGACAACTTTAGTGAGCACTTTTGGGGACTATCGGCAGTAAAGTCGCGAGCTCTCCACATGCTTCTGCACGCTCGTACAGGCCATTGGTGCTCTCATGGGGCCAGGTGACTCAGGATTATGAAGACTCGATAATCCCTGCGGGGACGGGTGCAACAAGGGTTCTGGGACACCATCTATATTAAGCAAGACACCATGCACTATGGAAAAGGGCGCCAGCTAAAGGTGTGCCAGTTGTTGACACTGGAAAAATAA
>JAGDVW010000045.1:0-9466 GCA_023255835.1 Candidatus Acetothermia bacterium | reverse complement strand
ATAATCCTTTGCCCCAGAAAAACGATGGGAAACCGGGGCCGAAGGGATTGTGGGGAGGTGGTACAAATGAAAGTGCGGCTGTTGATTTTAGGATGTTGGTTTTTAAGCATTGTTGCCACGGGCCAAGTCTTGCGCATTGCCTTTGATGCTGCTGATTTGAAAACATTAGATCCTCACTACGCTGCGGCCACCATGGACCGCGCCGTGGTGGATATGGTGTTCAACGGCCTCGTCCGCTATAAACCCGGGGACATCACAGTGATCGAGCCAGACCTCGCATTATCCTGGGAGGTTTCAGAAGACGGCCTGATCTGGACGTTCTATCTGCGGCCAGGGGTCTCCGTCCACCCCTTCCCCGGTATGCCCGACGGCTACGAGCTTACCAGCGAAGACGTGGTTTTTTCACTTATCAAGGCAGCTGATCCTCAACGCTCCGCCTACGCTGGGGAGTACACGGGTATGAAGTTTGAAGCGGTCGATAAATATACGGTCAAGATTGTTCTGCCCCAGCCGATTTCCTCCGCCTTGTTCCTTCCCAAGGTGGCCAACTACTCCGGGGGATTTATTGTGCCAAAAAGGGCTTATGAAGAGTTGGGCCCTAGGTTCGCTACCAACCCTGTGGGGACCGGGCCTTTCCGGTTCAAAGAGTACTCGCCGGCTCAAAAAGTTGTTCTCGTCCGCAATGAGCACTACTTCCGTGGCACACCGAAACTAGAGGGGGTGGAGATTTGGTACATGCCCGACGTAACCGCGCGTTTGAGCGCGCTGCTCACCGGCGAAGTCCACGTGATCGAGGGGGTGCGGGAGCAGGCCTGGGTGGAAGCGGTGAAACGCTATCCGCAAGTGATCGTGGATGTCTTTGGGCCGGGTGAAACAGAGGTCCTGCACATCAACATGACGAAGAGGCCATTCACTGACCTTCGCGTGCGTCAGGCCGTCGCCTATGCCATCGACCGAAACGAGCTCGTCACCGCTATCGGCCCGGACGTGGCGGAACCTCTCTGCGCCGCTGTACCCCCCTACCTCCCCGGCGGCCTGACCTGCGCTGAGGTCGCGGAAAGAGGCCTCCTTTATGATGTGGATCTCGCCAAGGCTCGGGAGCTCCTCGCCGAAGCCGGCTACCCCGAGGGGTTTGAAATAAGCGCGTACATCACGGAACGAGCCTCTTACCGGAAACCCTTTGAGAACATCCAGGCGCAGCTCGCCCGTGTTGGGATCAAGCTCAACATCACTGTGGTGGATCACTCCTCCTTCCACAGCCTGATTCGCCAGGATGCCAATCCGTTGGTGCACTATGAAGCCTGGCGGCCCAGCGCTGACGCCTTCCTTACTCGCTTCTACCATTCTGCTTCTCGGGTGGTGGTGGGCACAAAACCTGATACGAACTTCTCCCACGTCACCGATATTGATGGGCTGATTGAAGCTGCTCGTTACGAGCTCGATACTGAAAAGCAGATCGCCCTTTGGAAGGAAGCCCAAATTAAACTTCTTGAGGAGATGGCTTCCTATCCTCTTTATATCCTCAAGTTCGTTTTCTGTCGAAGCAAATCCGTGGATTATGGATACGAGCTCAAGTCCTCTCTTGCCCTCTATCCGTCCATAAACGAGCTCACTACTTTGAAGTAAGGAAAGAGGGGGCGGGTTTTAGC
Organism: Candidatus Acetothermia bacterium; assembly: GCA_023255835.1. Classification (GTDB taxonomy): domain Bacteria; phylum Bipolaricaulota; class Bipolaricaulia; order Bipolaricaulales; family Bipolaricaulaceae; genus DTER01. The sequence continues at coordinate 7,817 of JAGDVW010000045.1, read as the reverse complement.
CCGCCCCCTATACATGGCGCGCTACGTTATTCGCCGCATTTTGGTTGCTTTTCCTACTCTCCTTGCCGTCTATACTTTGGTTTTCCTCTTCATCCGCGTCGCCCCCGGGGACCCCGCTGTAGCTGCGTTAGGCGACTACGCCTCAGCCGAGGCTGTGCAAGCCCTGCGGGAACGAATGGGTCTGAACACCCCCCTTTGGGTGCAGTATGGCGCCACTTTGTTAGGTTACGTGCGTGGAGACCTTGGCCGTTCCCTAATCACTAACATTTCGATCGGCTCTCAAATTGCCGCGGTTTTGCCCCACACTCTTGAGCTCACGTTCGCCGGTGTCCTCATCGGGACTATTTTTGGCATCCCCTTGGGCATCATCGCTGCTGTGCACCGCAACCGTCTGGCGGATTATCTCAGCCGCGTTTTCTCCTTGGCGGGGATCTCCATCCCTGCCTTTTATCTGGGCATCCTTCTCATCCTCGCCTTTGCTGTGAAACTTCGGTGGTTCCCAGTGATGGGCGCAGGGGATTTTTCCAATCCCGTCGAGAACTTGCGCCACCTTGCTCTCCCTGCCTTAGCCCTTGGCATCATCATGATCGCGTTCGTGGCCCGGATGACCCGCTCCTGTTTTCTCAACGTGCTTCGGGAAGACTACATTCGTACCGCCCGCGCCAAAGGCCTTTCCGAGCGGGGAGTCATCCTCCTCCACTCTCTGCGCAACGCTCTCATCCCCATCGCGGCCGTCCTTGGCACACAAACAGCCCTTCTCATCGGCGACTCCGTGATGACCGAGATTGTCTTTTCCCGGCCGGGGATGGGGAAGCTCATCGTCCAAGCCATGCTTCAGCGGGACTACATTGCCCTTCAGAGCCTTATCGTCGTCTATGCTTCCTTAGTAGTGGTGATCAACCTCCTTACGGACCTCTCTTATGGGGTGATCGACCCCAGGATCCGCTATGAGTAGGTTTTGGAAAAGCCGCCGCATCCGGGCTTTCATCCGCAACAGAACAGCTATTGTTGGACTAGTTTTGGCGGTGTTCATGGTTTGCGTTGCCATCTTTGCCCCTTTTTTGGCCCCATATGATCCCTTTGTTCAAAACGTGCATAAGGCCCTTGCCCCTCCAGGCCGTGAGCACTTCTTCGGTACAGACGATTTTGGTCGGGACGTTTTTTCCCGTGTTATTTATGGAGCGAGGATCTCCGTACTTGTGGGCGTCTCATCCGTGGCGGTGGGTACGGCTTTAGGAGCTATGGTGGGGCTCGCTGCCGGGTATTTTGGGGGCTGGTTCGAAACAATCTTCATGAGGCTGGTGGACGTGCTCATGTCCTTCCCCGCGCTTCTTATGGGTCTCATGTTCTTGGCCATCCTCGGCCCTGGACTGGACAAGCTCATCTTCGCCATCGGGCTTGTCCTCGCCCCTCAAGTGGCCCGCCTGGCCCACAGCACCACGGTGGCCCTCCGGGAGATGGACTACATCGCCGCGGCCAAAGCTTCGGGCGCTGGACCGTTCCGCATCCTTTTTCGTCATGTCCTTCCGAACATCGGCGGGGAGATCCTGGTCATGGCCACTCTTTGGACAGCCACCGCTATCCGGGTTGAGGCGAACCTTTCCTTCATCGGGCTGGGCGTCTCCCCTCCTACACCCACCTGGGGGAACATGATCCGCGAAGGGGTTCGTTGGCTCGTGGTCACCCCCTGGGTTTCCGTCTTTCCTGGTCTGGCTATTCTTGTAGCCGTTTTGGCCTTTAATATGCTCGGGGACGGGATCCGTGATGCTCTTGATCCCCGTTTGTATTGCTAAAAGCTTGCCCTAGTCCGCTTTTACTAGGGGCTTACATGAAGGAGCAGGTGCTATCAGGGAGATCGAAGAAGCGCCGTCGAGGCGGCGGGAACGGTATATAGTGCCTCGTTGCTTGTGCCTTCCCAACGGAATTTCCGCAAATCTACGCAACTGGTGTCCTCCCAAACGCTCATCGAGGTTACCTAGCAGCGAGAACGGAAGCCCCTTGTTGACAAGACCCTGCCTACTTTTACCCCGCCCACAATGTGGGCTCATAGCCCGCGGGAATTCCTACATTTTCCCGATGATCTGAGCGCGTTTATATTTTGAAAATTTCGGCACGAAGAGAGATGATGAGACGAGTGTTCCTATTGCTTTTAGTCTTCGGCCTTTGGGCTTTAGCGGATCCCGCGGCCTTGATGCAGGAAGCGGAAACCCTCTACCCGGAACGTTATCAGCTCCCGATGTTGGAGCGCATCATCGGTCTCTATGAGGCCGCCCTTGCGCAAGATCCCGAGAGCCACGAGATCTTGGTGCGCTTGGCCCAATTTTGGTACGAGTGGGGCGTCCTAAAACCCAAGGGCGAGGAGGAAGAGGGATGGCGAAAGGCTGCGGATTATGCGTTCCGCGCCCTTGGCCTTTCCGGCCTCGATGAGGCCCTGAAGCTTTCCAACGAGGATTTCCAGAAGTTTTTAGCGGGGTGCTCAGACGGGAAGGCCCTCCTTTGGGCTGGCCACGGCTGGGGACAGCTTCTTGGGAAAATGAACCCGTTCTCCGCGTTCTTCGCCATCCCCAAGATCCGCGCCATTTACGAGCGCGCCATGGAATTGGATCCGACTTATATGGGCGGCTCCGCGCCCCAAGCTTATGGGGCCCTCTTGGCCAACCTTTCCGACTACGGAGTCCTCTTTGGAGTAAAACTCTCCGAGGCCAAACGTTACTTTGAGTGGGCCATCGAGATCGACCCCACTTATTTGGAGAACTACGTGGCCTACGCCAAGGAATACGCAGTGCGGGCCAAGGATCGAGCTCTCTTCGAGTCGCTGCTCAAGCAAGTCTTGGAGGCGCCGATCGGAAACTGGCCGTTTTGGAACAGGCATGCCAAGGAAAAAGCCACCGAATATTTGGCAAACATCAACAAATATTTTCCCTAGGCCTTCCGCTCCACACGGGGGATGAAGGCCCGGGGCCCGCTTCCGTCCCCCAAAATTTGGAAAGTGATTCCATAGGCCTCAGCGAGGATCTCCGGGGAGAGGGCAACAAAGGGCTCGCCCTGGGCCAAAGTTTTCCCGGAGCGGAGGAGGAGGACTCTTTGTCCGTAAAGGAGGGCGGAATTGGGGTTATGGGTGGTGGCCACCACTCCCAGGCCTTGTTTAGCCAAATCCCGAACCACGGAGAGGATGCGGTGCTGGTTGGCTGGATCCAGGTGAGCGTCGGGCTCGTCGAGCAAAAGGTAAGGGGCTTCCTGGGCAAGCCCGCGGGCGATGAGGACCAAACGTCGTTCTCCCCCGCTTAAAGTGTTCACCGCCCTTTTGTGGAGCGGGTAAATCCCCACCAATTCCAGGGCTTTCTCCACCTTTTCTTGGTCCTTTTTAGTCGGCCGGCCAAAGGGGCCCACGTGGGGAGCCCTGCCGAAAAGGACCATCTCCTCCACCGTGTAGGCGAAAGCTGCTTCAGGAAACTGGGGAACGTAGGCAATACGTTTCGCCCGCTCCCGGGGGGGAAGGGAGGAGAGGGGAGCACCGTCCAGAAGGATTTCCCCAGCTTGAGGAAAGCGCACGCCGCAGAGGCATTCCAAAAGGGTGGTCTTCCCGCTCCCGTTGGCCCCAAGGAGGAAAAGGACCTCGCCCGGCTCCAAAGTTAGGCTCACCCCAGAAAGCGCGTATTGGCCAGGGATGTAGGCGTAGGAGATCTCCCGGGCAACGAGGCTCATCGCCACCCTCCTCCTTTGCGGATTTGCCGCATGAAAAGGAGGAAGAAAACGGGGACGCCAATGAGGCCGGTGAGGATATCCAAGGGGATCTCCGTGGGGAGGAGGGTGCGGGCGATGTCGTCGAAGATAAGGAGGACCGCGGCGCCCAGGCCGGCGGCAGCGGGGATGAGGAAAAGGTGATCCGGGCCAACCAGGGCCCGCGCGGCGTGGGGCACGATCAGACCTATCCAGCCCACCACCCCGCTCACCGAAACTGAGGCCGCGGTGAGTAAAGTCCCCAAGGCCACGGTGAGAAAACGGAGGCGTTTAACCGGAAGCCCGAGGGCCTGGGCCTCGGCCTCGCTCAGGGTGAGGAGGTTTAAGCGCCAGCGCAGTAGAAGGAGCCCGCCTAAGCCGATTGCGCTGGCTGCGGCCAGCGGCCAAAAATCCGCCCAGCGCACCGTGGAAAGGCCGCCCATAAGCCAAAAAGTGATCCCGGGAAGCTGCACGTAAGGGTCGGCAAAGTATTTCACCAAGCTCACAAGCGAGGAGAAAAAGGAGTTCACCAGGACGCCGGAGAGGACGAGCACGAGGATCCCCCCGCCGAAGGCGGTGCCGAGGAGCATGGCCAGGCCCGCGGCGAGAAGGCCGCCGATGAAGGATAAGCCTTGAATCCCCAAGGGCCCGGAACGGAGGACCATGGCCAAGGCCGCGCCGAGCCCGGCGCCCGCGCTCACCCCAAGGATCCGGGATTCCACCAGAGGATTACGAAAAATCCCCTGGAAGGCGGCACCGGAGACGGCTAGGTTTGCTCCCACCAAAGCCGCGGCCAAAAGGCGGGGCAGCCGCACCCGCAAGACCAAAGCCCGTACGGTCTCCGGCACCGCGCCCCCAAGAAGGGAAGCCCATACCTCCCGGGCCCCGAGATCCATTCGGCCAAGGAGGAGCGAGCCAAAGACGATGGGAAGGGGGAGGAGGCAGAGGGCCAAAACGAGCCCGGCCCGCCTCACCTCCCAAGAAGCTCGCTTAGCTCCGCGGCTGACAGCGTGCACCGATAAAACTCCTGGTAGAAGGCGCGGATCGTCTCCTCAAAATCCAGCGGAACCCGTCCAGGATGGAATAGCGCGGCCATCCACAGGATCCCCAGGATGGACTCAGGGATGGGCGTGTCCCAGGCGAAAAGGAGCTGGGGCATTTTGTAGACGCGGCCGGTTTTCACAGCTTCCACGGCCGCCCAAATTTGGTCGCGGAGAAGATCGGCAGGCTCCACAGGGCTATAGGGGACGATGATGATCACATCGGGGTTCCAAATGAGTACTTGTTCGATGTTCACGTTTTGCCAGGAGCCGGGAAGGCCCTGGGTGACGGAAATGCCGCCGGCTAGCTCGACCATGCGGGACTGATACATCTCCCCGGAAGCCACCCGCAGGGCGCTGGTGCCGAGGACCAGGACTTTTGGTCGTGCTTCCGGGGGGATCTCCCGCGTGGCCGCAGCCACCCCATCCAAAATCTCTTGGTAAAAGGCCACGAGCTTCTGCGCCCTTTCCTCCTCCCCCAGGGCCTGGCCGATGATGAGGGTGGCCTCCCTCACGGCCGCAAAGGTCTCGGGACCGATGAGGATTGTGGGGATCCCGATCTCTCCGAGCACTTTGGCGAGGTCCCGGTGTTTCAGGCCGGCGAAGACGAGCTCGGCGCCCTTGGCCAGAAGCTCCTCGGCGGTGACCTCCCCACCCAAAGCCTTCTCGGCATAGGCGGGGTCGATGCGGCTCATCACCTCCCGGGAGAGGGGGTGGTCGGGAAGCCCCAGATACCGGGCGGCCACGATTTTCTCCCCGCCAACGAAGCAGTAAAGATAAGGGGTGGCGACCCCGAAGGCGCTAGCGATGCGCGCGGGATGGGGCGGGACCAGGACCTCGCGGCCGGCTTGGTCTACCACAGTGACCTGGGCCGCTCCCAAAACGAAAAACACCGCTAGGATCCCAAAAATCAACTTTCTCATGCTCCCTCCTTTTTCAAAACCTCGGCGATCCACCGCAGCCCCGCGTCCAACTGGAGGAGGCGAAGGCTTTTGAGGATTCTTTGGAACTGGTCAGTGGGATTCTCCCCCTCGACTTGGGCCTTGAGGGAAAGAAGGGTCTCTTTTTGGGCGTTGAGGAGGTCGGGGACCTTTTCCGGGGCAAGTTTCAGGAGGAAAAAGATTTTGGGGAGGAGATGGGAGCGGAGGAGGCGCAGGCGGGGAACCGGGGAGAGGGCCCATTTCCAGAACTCCTCCTTCCCCCTTTCCGTGAGGAAGTACCGGATGCGGGGCGGGCGGTTTTCCTGGGGCTCTTTTGTTCCCAACACGAGTCCGCGGCGCTCAAGGAGGGAGAGGGTTGAATAGAGCTGGCTTGGGGCAATGCGCCAAATCCGTCCCAAATCCTCGTGGAGGCGGGAAAGAAGCTCATAACCATGGGCCTCTCCCTCGAGGAGGAGGTAGCCCAGGACCACGGGACCCACGGGAAAGGCCTCACTCATGTTACAAGTTGGATTATACCAAGATGGAACTTTCCCGTCCTAAAGGTTGAGGAGGACGATGCCGAGGAGCATGGCGGCCACGCCCCCGGCCTTCAGGGCCGTGGCTTTCTCCCCAAACGCCACAAGCCCTAAGAGGAAACCCCAAAGAGGGGTGGTGAAGGCGAGGGGCACGACCCGCGAAAGCTCGCCCCGCCGCAGGGCCGTGTAAAACGCGAGCATCCCCAGGGTCCCGGCCACCAAACCCTCAAATATCAGGACCAAAAGCATCCCCTTTTTCCCCTCCGGGGTGGACCAGGCCTGCGCATATTGGCCGATCCGGGGAAGAACGAGGAAGAAAACGAGGAGGGCGGAAAGGCCGAGCCTCAGGAAAAGCCCCTGTTCCGGGGAGAGGCCGGCCATGGCCATGCCCTTCTTCCCGAAAGCTGATCCCAACGACCAAAAAAATCGCCGCCGCCAGCGCGAAAATCTCCGGACGCATCTTTTCTCTCCTTCGGAGCCCAATCCTCACCCACCCAAGAGCGGAGGGCAACCCGAGGGCCTCGCCTCGGTAAAATTTTGGTCGTGAAAATCTTCGCTCTTTTGGTCCTTGCCGCCTTCTTGGCCTTCGCCGGCCCTGAAAAGCTCGATCCCATGCTAAAGGCCGTTTTGTATGCCCCGTCGGAAACAAAACCAGCCCTCCTCTCCCCTTACGGAGCGGAAAACGTTTCCGACCCGCAGATCCCGGTGTTCGTGGAGCTCAGGGCCGGGGCGGCCCTCCCCGTACCTGGACTGCGGTCCCGGGTGGGGAACTTGGCCACGGCCGCGCTCCCCCTTTCCCAAATTTTGGCCTTGGTGGAAAGACCCGAAGTTTTGCGGATCACGGCCAGCCGGCCGGTGGAGCCCTTCCTCGATCGGTCCGTTCCCGAAGTGGGCGCGCCGGCCCTTTGGTACGGCTCGCCCAGCACCACCGGGGAAGGGGTGATCATCGGGATCGTCGATTCCGGGGTGGATATCCTGCATCCGGCTTTCCGCGTGGATCGGAACGGCGATGGAACACCGGAGGGCTCGCGGATCCTCTTTTACTGGGACCAAACAGGCGGAGGAATCGGCTGGTTTCCGGCGTTTTGGGGTGATGAGGCCGATGAGGGGCTCTATGGCCGCTGCTATTCCCAGCGGGATTTGGAGGCCGCAATCCGGGCGAATTACTCGCCGGTTCCGGATACCATGGGCCACGGGACCCATGTGGCGGGGATCGCCGCCGGGGGCTTTGGGGCCGGGCTCCCCGGGGTTGCCCCGGGTGCGGATCTCGTGGTGGTTAAGACCAACTTCTACGAGGATGGCGTGGTGGACGGGATCAAATTCGTGTTCGAAGCCGCGGAGCACTTGGGAAAACCCGCGGTGGTCAACATCTCCCTTGGTGGCCACGCTGGCCCGCATGATGGGACAGGCCCGTTCGAGCGGATGGTCTCGGGGCTTGTGGACCGGGCTGGCCGGGTCGTGGTTGCGGCGGCGGGAAACGAGGGCGCGAGCAAGATCCATGTGGGCGGAGAAATTCGGAACCGCACCACCTGGACCCTCCTTCCCTCTTCCTCCTCCGTGGTCGTCCGCTTTTGGTACTCCTCGCCGGCGCGGTTCCAAAT
>JAGDVW010000085.1 GCA_023255835.1 Candidatus Acetothermia bacterium | reverse complement strand
CGATGAAAGGTGTGGCCGGGAAAGCCCTTTTTGTGGACCTCTCTTCAGGGAACATCCACACGGAGCCCATCCCCGAGAGGACTTTTCGTTTGTTCTTAGGCGGATGGGGGTTAGCGGCGAAATTCGCCTGGGATCTCATCCCGAAAGGCGCTGATCCCCTGGGACCGGGGAACGTCTTGACCATGGCCCCGGGGCTTCTCACGGGAACAGGCCTTCCCACGGCTTCGAAGACCGCGTTCTCCTTCCGCTCTCCTCTTACCGGAGCCCTTTGCCGGTCCATGGCCGGAGCCTGGGTGGGGGTCGCCCTCCGCAGGGCTGGGTTCGATGCCCTGGTCATCCGGGGGAAGAGCGCAAACCCGGTGGTCCTGGTGGTGGAGGATGGGAAGGCCCGGCTGGATCCGGCCGAGGATCTCTGGGGCTTGGATACCCGTGCCACCCGCAGGGCTCTCGAGGAACGCTATGGAGGGGGGATCCGCACGGCCGTGATCGGGCCGGCGGGAGAAAAACTCTCCTTTATTGCCACCATCGAGTGCGATGGCCGCCAGGCCGGACGGGGCGGAGGCGGGGCGGTGCTCGGGGCGAAAAACCTTAAAGCCATCGTGGTGAAGGGCACAGGGGAAGTCCCCATGGCCGACCCGGGAAAAATCAAAGAGCTCATCCGCCAATGGAACGAGATCATCCGAAAACACCCCGTGACCGAGGCGGACATGAAATACGGTTCCGGCGAATTCCTGGATTGGATGAACCGGGTTTCCGGAACTTTTCCCTCCCGCAACTGGCAGTGGGGCTACTTGAAGAGCGCCTACGAGCGGGCCAAGGACGGGAAGATCGAGCTCGACCCGTACTATTGGGCCCCCAAATATTCCAAGCGCAATGTAGCTTGCCCCTTCTGCACCAAGCCCTGCGGCCAGCTCTTTGTGGTGGAGACGGGGAAATACGGCCCCATCGAAGTGGACGGCCCCGAATACGAGACCCTCTATTCCCTGGGGGGCGCGCCGGAGGTGGCGGAGATCGAGGCCGTGGCCAAGGCCAACGAGATCTGCGACCTCTTGGGGATCGACACCATCTCCGCTGGGCTCACCGTGGCCTGGGCCATGGAGGCCGTGGAACGGGGCTACCTCGGGCCGGCAGACCTCGATGGGATCGACCTTCGCTTCGGAAACGCTGAGGCCATGCTCAGGGCCTTGGAGAAGATGGGGCGGAGGGAGGGGAAGGTCGGAGAGCTTCTTTCCGATGGGTCCCGGGCGGCGGCCAAAAAGCTGGGGAAAGGCGAGGAGTTCGCCATTCAGATAAAGGGCATGGAGCTCCCCGCTTATGACATCCGGGGCTCCAAGGGCGTGGCCCTGGCCTTCGCCGTGGCCTTCCGGGGCGGGGACCACCTCACCGCCGGCGTCTACGGGACGGAGTACGGCGGGGCTTGGTGGAAGTTCGAGGCCGTGGATCGCCGCTCCCTCCGGGGAAAGGGCTTCGAAGTGAAGATCCACGAGGACCTTATGGCCCTCTACGATGCTCTTGGAGTCTGCAAATTCTCCCGGCATATTTTCTTCCTCGAGGCCTTCCCGGAGATGGTGGCCGCCCAGACTGGGTGGGAGTTCACCTGTGCGGAGCTCCTCACTGTGGGCGAGCGCATCTATAACCTGGCCCGGGCGTTCAATGTGCGGGAGGGATTCACCCGGGCGAACGATCACCTCCCCAAGCGGGTGATGGAGGAGCCCATTCCCGAGGGGCCATCCGCCGGGGACCGCGTCTCCTACGAGGAGCTGCAGAAACTCCTCGACGACTACTACGAGGCCCGGGGCTGGAGCCGCGAAGGCATCCCCCTCAAGGCCCGCCTGGCCTCCTTGGACCTTCCGGATGTGGCCGAGGCGGTGGGCGCGAAAGGCGTCTGAAGGGAGGTGAAGATGGCCGACCCCGCACTCAAGTTAATCCCGCGAAAGGTGCTTTTTGGCGATCCTGAGCGGATGATGGTCCGTCTGAGCCCTGACGGACGCTGGATCTCCTTTTTAGCCCTTTGGGAGGGGGTGCGGAATTTATGGGTGGCCCCTGTGGATGCGCCGAATGAGGCTCGCTTTTTGACACAGGAACGCCGTCGCCCGATCGCCATGTACCACTGGTCCTACGATGGGCGGCATATCCTTTACCTAGAGGATACCGATGGCGACGAAAACTGGAAAATATATGCGATCGGTGTAGAAGGTGGGGAACCGCGGCTCCTCACGCCTCCCCATGGCGTGCAGGCCAGAATGATTCACCTAAGTCCCCGGAACCCTGAGACCATTGTGATCGGCCTCAATGACCGCGATGCCCGTTTCCATGACCTTTATCGCCTTCATCTGAATTCCGGCACCCGAGAGCTCATATTTCAAAATAACGAGTTCGCCGAGTTCCTCTTCGACGATTCCTTGGCCGTGAAACTGGCCGTGCGTTTTAACCCGGAAGGCTGGGTGGAGGCCTTGAAGCACGTGGACGGGGGTTGGCAACTATTTCTCCGCTTCTCTCCGGAGGACAACATCACCAGTAACCTCCTTGGCCTCGATGCCGAGGGCAGGACTCTTTACCTCTTGGATAGTCGTGGGCGGGATACGGCCGCCCTGGCGGCCATCGATCTT
>JAGDVW010000012.1:3248-17092 GCA_023255835.1 Candidatus Acetothermia bacterium | reverse complement strand
GCAGCCACCCCTTGCAGGAGAGCTTCGTTCCCCGCGGGGCCCGCACCTCCCGTACACCGATGATCTCCCCCATCTTCCCCTCCGACCGAATGTTAGGGGCAAAGGTTCCGTGGGCCAAGGGAAATGGGCGCTTAAAGCTGGAAGACCATCTCCGGCTATAATGGTTTATCCTTGGAAGGGAAACGGAGGCGAAAGGTTTATGCGGAAAGTTTTGGTAGGCGCTTTGGTCGCGGCGGCCTTGGGCGCAACCGGGGGGCTAGCCCAAAACCATTTAGGGGTTGGCGGAAGCTTTGCCTTGGGTACTCCTGTATTCGACGTGTTTTTTGAGCTTCCCGCGGAAAACACCGCCACCCGCTTCACCCTCGGAATTTGGGCCATCGCTCCCGGTGGGAACATGGCGTTCTCCGTGGATGGGAGCCTCCTCATGACCCCCATGGTCGGCGGATTTCAGGCGTATTTCGGGGGAGGAGTCGGCGGGGTGGCGGTGGTGGCTGGGGGAGTGGGTGGCGCGGCTTCCATCAGCCTCACGGTCAACGCTTTGGGCGGAGCGTATTTCCCCGTTTCCCAAGCCTTCGCCATCTACGGGCAAGTCAAATTGCTCGGGGTACTTGATCTCACCACCATGTCCATCAACGCCCTTCTCATGCCGGGTTTGGGCCTCTGCGTGACGTTCTGAGTCCCAAAGCCTTTTTGGAATTGTGGGGAGGGGCCAAAATGGCCCCTTTTTTCCTTGCCTTGATGCTCCGCTGTCCTTGCTTTTAGCGTTGGGCTTTTCGAAACTGTCCTTGTGAAGTGGGCCCTTTTTGCCCTCGCCTTCGGGGCTGTGCTTTTTTTGGTCCAAATCCTTTGGCCATCGTCCGCCCTCGCCCCATACGAAACGCTTTCCCAGGCCTTGACCGCACCGGAAAAACACCTCCCAGAACTTTGGTCTTTGGCGGGAAGGGAGGATGCTGCGGGTTGGGTGGCGCGTTTGGAATTGAGCAAGGTGCTTTTGCAGAATGGGGGAGCCCAGGCCGCAGTAGTCCTCCTTCGCGAAGCCCTCTCCATTTGGGATTCCCGCGAGGCGCGGAAGCTTTTAGCCCAAGCCTTGGAGAAGAATGGCCAGCGTGAGGAAGCTTTGGCGGAGTGGAAAAAACTTCTCCCCGATGAGGAAGCATCTGCCGCCGTTCTGCGGCTAGAAAAAGATAGGATTTCCGCGGGAAGAACCCTCGTTGCCGGGAAAGCTTATAAACAAGCGCTTACCATCCTTGCGGACCTCAAGCAAGCGGAGGCCGGGCTTTTGCGGGCGCGGGCTTTGGCTGGCCTTGGGCGCCTAAACGAAGCTGCGCAGGAATACGAGCGTTATTTAGCCGCCTCCCCCGCCGATTCTCAGGCCCACCTGGAATACGGCCAGATCCTGGAGCGCCTTGGTCAGAAAGAAAAGGCCTTGGAAGCGTATCGGGCCGCGGGGAAAAAGGGAGCATATCGGCTGGGGCTCCTCCTTGAAGGGAGCGGCGCCTTGGATGAGGCCATTTCCGCTTATCTGCGCGCAGAGGAACCAGAAGCCAAGTGGCGCGCGGCTTGCCTTTTGGAGGCCCAGGGGCGCATAAATGAAGCCCTTTCCCTTTATCGAGAATTGGCCAAAAGCTCCGCCCGGCTGGCCGATGACGCCGCCTTTCGTGCCTATCTCATTCTTTCCCGGCAGGGCCGGATGAACGAAGCCAAAGTTTACAAGAAAGACCTTCCTCCCGCGTTCATTTGGCTTCTCAATGAGCCCGCCCCTTCGCGCCTTTTCGTCCCCGATCCACAAGGAAGCGCCCCCGCGGTTTTAAACCTGGCCGATGAGCTTATCACTCGCTTCCCTCCGCACGGAAAGGGGTGGGCGTATATCGCTTTGGGGATGGCCCTAGCCCGAGCTTCTCCCGCGGAAAAGCTAGCCATCGCTGAGTGGTACGGAAAGAATAGGGATTGGAACAGGGCTTATGCCATTGGGGTCGAGCTGATCCAAACCAATCCCTCTCCGCGGGCCTATCGTTTGGCCTATCCCAAAGCTTGGGAGGAGAGTGTCTGGCGCTGGGCCCGGGAATACGAGGTTGATCCCCTTCTCATCTGGGCGGTGATGCGCGAGGAGAGCGGTTTCCTTCCCACCGCGGTTTCGAGCTCCGGTGCCTGCGGCCTCATGCAGCTTCTCCCTTCTACGGCCCGCTGGATTGCGGAAGAGAAGCTTGGGATCTCATTTAGGGAAGCCCTCCTTTTTGATCCTGATTACAACATCCGTTTGGGGGCCTGGTATTTGCGGTATCTTTTGGACCAGTTCGGGGGGGAGGTGGTTTTGGCCGTGGCGGCCTACAACGCCGGGCCGGGGAACCTCCGGCGCTGGACCCAGGGTTTGGCTTCTCTTGCGGACCTGCCCAGCCGCCTCCGTTCCCCGGAGACCAGGGAATACCTCGTCAAGGTGTTGAATTCCTGGCTAATCTACCGCGAACTTTACGGGAACTAGGCTAAAATTACCCTCGTGGCCCGGGAACATAGGCTTCTTTGGGCGTTGGTTTTGGGGATAACCCTTTTTGTGGCCGAACTTTCCCTGGCTTTCCTTTCGCGGAGCCTCGCCCTTTTGGCCGACTCCGGCCATCTTTTTTTGGACGTGTTTGCTTTGGGCCTCGCTTTTTGGGCGAGTTTAATTTCGGGGCGCAAGCCCGATCAGCGATATACGTATGGCTACCATCGGGCCGAGGTTTTGGCCGCCGCTTTAAATGCTTTCCTCCTTTATGTCCTCGCGGGATTCGTGGTGTACGAGGCGCTGGAGCGCCTGCGCTCGCCGGTTTCGGTCCTTCCCCGTCCCATGTTGGCGATGGCCGTGGCCGGCCTTTTCGGGAACTTCCTCACGGCTTGGCTTTTGGGTTCCCACGGAAAGCATGATCTCAATATGAGGGCCGCTTTTCTCCACGTTTTGGGCGACGCCCTGGGCTCGGTGGCCGTGCTCGTGGCCGCTTTGGCCACGATGTTTTTCGGCGCGGCGTGGGTGGACCCGGCGGCGAGCCTCCTTATTTCCGGGATCATCCTTTTTGGGGCTAGCCGCGTGCTCCGCCAGGCCCTCAAGGTTTTAGCGGAGGGGGTACCGGAGGGCCTGTCCCTCGCGGAGATCGCCGCGGCCATCACTAGCTTCCCCGGCGTGCGGGAGGTTCACGATTTGCACGTTTGGAGCATCGGCCCGCGTTTTCCAGTTCTCACCGCTCATCTGGTGGTGGGCGATCTTTCCCTAAGGGAGGCCGAAGCCTTGGGGCAAAGCTTGCGCAAAATGCTGCGCGAGCGATTCGGCATCGAGCATGTGACCTTCCAGATGGAGGGTGGAGCCTGCTCTGGCCCTTCATGCAACGGCCCAAGTGAGGGGAAAAAATGCGCACGGTGATCCTGGCCGGCGGCTATGCCACCAGACTCTGGCCCCTCACCCTCCATCGTCCCAAACCCCTCCTCCCCATCGCTGGAAGGCCCCTTTTGGATTATCTCCTTAAGCAGATCCCGCCTGAATGGCTTCCGGCCATCCTCTCCGTAAACCGCCGGTTCTGGCCGAGTTTTTCCGCCTGGGCGCGGGGAAAGCCCGTGGAGCTGTGGGTGGAGGAGACGCGGAAGGAAGAAGAAAAGCTTGGGGCGGTGCGGGCCCTGGCACATCTTGTGGAAACCCTTGGGGTCAGGGACGATCTCCTGGTTCTGGCGGGCGATAATTGGCTCCGCCTGGATCTTCGCCGTTTTTGGGAGGCGGCCGCCGGCCGGCCAGCCGTGGCCCTCTTCCCCCTGGATGATCCGGGAAAGGCCAAAGGACGCTATGGAGTGGCCGTCGTTGAAGACGGCCTCATCCTGGCTTTCCAGGAAAAACCGGAAAAGCCTCGCTCTAATCTGGCTAGCACCGCTTGCTACTTTTTCCCGCGGGATGTTCTCCCGCTTTTGGGGGAGTTCATCAGGGAAGCTCCCCAAGGGCACGATGCGCCCGGGTATTTTTTACAATGGCTTTTGGCCCGCCGGCCGATCGTGGCCTTCACGGAGGTGGAGGATTGGCTGGATGTGGGCGATCGGGTTTCCTACCTAGAGGCCAACATGCGCGTTACCCACGGGGAAAGCTGGGTTCATCCCGGCGCGAGGATCTCGGGATCCGAGCTTATCCGCACGGTGGTCCTCGGGCCCTGCCTTATCGAAGGATCACGGCTCAGGGAATGCGTGGTGGATGAGGGCGTAAAACTACAAGGTGTGGAGCTCGAAAAAGTTTTGGTGGGGAAAGGTGCTTGGTTACGGGGCTAAATCTCTCCCCAGTTTCGCCCGATCTTCACCTCCACCTTCAGGGGCACCCGCAGCTCCCAGACGCCCTCCATGAGCTCTCGGACGAGCTTCCCCGCCTCCTCCGCGTCTTTTTCCGCCACCTCGAACACGAGCTCGTCGTGGATTTGGAGGATCATCTCCGCGGGAAGCTTCCCCTCTTTCCAGGCGCGGTGGATGCGGAGCATGGCCAGCTTCATGAGGTCCGCGGCCGTGCCCTGGATGGGGGTGTTGATGGCGTTGCGGCGGTCCTGGCCGATCCCCCGCCGCTCTGGGTTCCTCAGCCCCGGAAGCGGCCTCTTCCTCCCAAGAAGGGTTTTGGCGTACCCAGTGGTTCTCGCTTCCTCCACGAGCTTCTCCACGAACTCCGCCACCTTGGGGTAGGCTTGGAAGAATTTTTCGATCAGGGCTTTCGCCTCCTCTTGGGGGATCCCTTGATCCCGGGAAAGCCCATAAGGCGTGATCCCGTAGATGATCCCGAAGTTCACGCGCTTGGCGATGGCGCGCATCCGGGAATCCACGGCTTCGAGGGGGACGCCGAAAAGTACGGCGGCGGTGCGGCGATGGAGGTCCTCCCCGCGTTGGAAGGCCTCGATCAAGGCCGCGTCGCCGGAAAGGTGGGCTAAGATGCGAAGCTCAATTTGAGAATAATCCGCGCCGATGAGGACTTTCCCCGGCGGGGCCACAAAGGCCCGGCGGATATCCACCCCCACCTCGGTTTTCGCCGGGATGTTCTGGAGGTTGGGCTCGGAGGAGGAAAGCCTTCCCGTGGCCGTCCCGGTTTGGTTGAAGGAGGTGTGCACCCGCCCGGTTTTGGGGTGCACGTATTGGGGGAGCTTCTCGATATAGGTGTTCCGGAGCTTTTCCAATTCCCGATAGGCGATGAGTTTCGCCGGGAACTCATGGTATTGGGCCAAATCCCGCAGGACTTGGGCATCCGTGGATGGCCCGGTCTTTGTTCTCTCCAAAACCGGCAATTTCAGGCGTTCGTAGAGGATCTCCCGCACTTGAGGGGTGGAGTTGGGGTTGAACGGCCCTCCGGCCAGGGCGAAGAGCTCCTCCCTTGTCTTCTCAAGGAGTATTTCCAATTCCTTTCCCTGGGCGCGCAGCTCATCCACGTCGAGGAGAACCCCGCGGCGTTCCATCCAGAGGAGGACCTCGATGAGGGGGATCTCCAGGTCCTCGAAAAGGCGGAGAAGCTCAGCCTCTTCTAGCTTTTTGGTGAGGGGGGAGCGCAAGCGCATCACCATTTCCGCATCCTCGCCGGAGTAACGAGCAGCCCGCTCCACCGGAACCTCGCATATCTCCCGTTCCCCACCCTGGGCCAAAAGCTCCTTATAAGTCTGGACCTGGGCCCCAAGCTCCTCCCGGGCGATCACCTCCAAACTGTGGGAGGGGGCATCGGGATGGAGGAGCCAGTGGGCGATCATGGAGTCGAAGGCCACGCCCCGCACCTCGATCCCGTAGTTCAAGAGGACCTGAAGATCGTATTTCAGGTTCTGGCCTATCTTCTTTGGCCGCTCAGAGCTAAGGAGCGGCTGGAGCTTGGAAAGGACGTAGTCCAAAGGCAATTGCTTTGGCGCCCCAAGATAACGGTGCCCCACGGGGATGTAGTGGCCATGGTACGGCTCCACGCTCACCGCGATCCCCACGATCTCCGCGGAAAGGGGGTCTTCGCTGGTGGTCTCCAAATCTAGGGCGAATTCCTCCGCGCTCGCCAGCCTCCCCAAAAGTTTTTCGAAGGCCTCCGCGGTGAGGACCAGCTCGTACTTTGGCTCCCTCTCCTCCTTCTCGAGCTTTAGCTCGGCCAGGATCGATTTGAACTCCAACTCCTCCAAAAACCGCTTTAGTCCGTGTGGATCGATGTTTTTTGGGACACAGTCCTCCAGATCCAGGGGCAGGGGCGCTTCCCGAAGTTTCACCAGTTCCCGGGAAAGGAGGGCGGACTCCCGGTGTTCCAGGAGGGCTTGGGCCACGCGTTTATTGCGAATGTGGGGGGCGGCGTTCAAAACCCCTTCGAGATTTCCGTATTCCCGCAAGAGCTCCACCGCCGTTTTCTCCCCCACACCCGGGACTCCGGGGACGTTATCGATGGAATCGCCCTCGAGGGAGAGAAGATCCACAATTTGTTCAGGTTTTACCCCGAAAAGTTCCACTACCCCGGCGCGGTCCACGAGGAGGAGGCGGTCCGTGGGTTTTCGGCCGGGCCGGAGGAGGAAAACCTTGTCGGAGACGAGCTGGGCCATGTCCTTGTCGCCCGTAAGGAGGAGGGCGGGGATCCCTTTGGCCTCGGCCCTTTTGGCCAAAGTGGCCATGATATCGTCCGCCTCATAGCCTGGGCACTCCACATAAGGGATCCCGAGGGCGGAGAGGAGTGGTTTCACCTTGGGGAGCTGTTGAGCTAAGGCCTCGGGCATGGGCTTGCGGGTGGCCTTGTATTCGGCGAAAGTTTCGTGGCGCACGGTCTTCCCCTCGGTGTCGAAGGCCACGGCCACGTAGCGGGAGGGGTATTCCCGGAGGGCCATGAGGAGGGTCCGCAGAAACCCGTAGAGGGCGTTCACCGGCTCCCCCTTGGAGGTGGCCAGGGCAGGAAGGGCATAAAAAGAGCGGAAGAGGGCGGAGTGCCCATCGATGAGGAGGACCCTCTCCGGAACCTCCTTTATCCCCAAGGCCTCGTAAATGTTCATCCCCCCTCCTCAAGAAGGGCACAAAGGGCCAGGGCCGCGGCGTCCGCGGCGTGATCAGAACGCGGAGCTTCCCCCAAAAGGTGGGCGATCATCCCCATCATCTGCTCTTTGGGAGCGGAGCCGGTCCCACAGATCCGCCTTTTCACCTCCCGGGGGGAGTAGGTGAAAATTTTTCGCCCCCGCCCAAAAAGCAATACTACCCCACACACCTCCACCGTGAACATCGCGGCCGGCGCGTTTTTCCCTAGATAAACCTCCTCCAGGGCCAACCCCTCCGGATCCCAATTCTCCACCACTTTCGCCAGCTCCTCATAAATTTGAGCCAGCCGCTCCGGAAGGGGATCGCCCTTTTTGGTGTACACCGTTCCTTGGGCCACAAGGCGGAACCCGCCGTCAACCTCAGCCACAACGGCGTAGCCCGTAGCCCCGAGCCCTGGATCGACCCCCAAAACCTTCCTCACGTCTTGTTTTTCTCCTCCTCAAGGAGGGTGGCGAGGACGCTCAGGCGCGGATCGCGGGCCGTGCGCGGCCGACTACAATTCGGCCGATGGGGCTCGCGGTTGAGGTCCGCGCCGCAATAGGGGCAAATTCCCTGGCAATCCGGGCGACAAAGGGGTTTTGTGGAGAGCCCTAGCCGCATCCCCGCCTCGATGAACGGACGAAGCTCGAGATATTTCCCCTGGATCTCGTCGGGAAACACCTCAAGCTCCTCCTCCTTGTCCACGTTCTCCACCACATCGGCCAGGCACCGGGAGCAAGCGCGGTGCACGCGGCCGCGAACATGCACGGTGAGCACCACTTGATTTTCGGAGCCCACGTAAAACGCGGAGGCCTCGGCGTGCACGGGGCCTTCCACTCGGACCTCCTCGCCGCGCCAGTTTAGGGTGGTGAGTTGTTCCTCTCCCTCCACATGGAAAACCTTTCCCGGCGCGGCCCGCATGGCATCCAAATCGAACCGCATTTCCGCCTCCTCCAAGGGGAAGTATAGCCCGCCCGTTGAGCTTTACACTCGCCCCTTCTACCATTGAGGCAAAGGAGGAGCGATGAAAGTGCTTTTGATCAAGGAGGTTCCGGGGCTGGGCACGCCCGGGGAGGTGGTGGAGGTGCGGGACGGTTATGCCCGCAACTACCTCTTTCCCAAGAAGCTCGCGGTTCCGCCCGCGCCCCATGAGCTTTCCCGCTACGCCAAGCTCAAGGCCCGCTACGAGGCGGAGATCAGCGATCGGCGGGCCAAGGCCCAGGCCCTGGCCCAAAAGCTTCAGGATGTGGAGTTCGTCTTCACCCGACGTGTACACGACCAAAAGAAGCTTTACGCGGCGGTGCGCGCCCACGATCTGGCCCAGGCCATCGCCGAGCGCTTCGGCGAGGAGATCCCCGTCGACCACATAAAGCTCGAGCCGATCCACGAGGTCGGCGTCTATCCCGTGGAGATCCAGCTTTATGAGGGGATAAAAGCCACCGTGCGAGTGAGGGTGGAGCCCGCGGCCTGATGTTCCTCGGCCGCGTCTTTCGGGCCGCTTTAGGGACGGGCCTTTCCCGCCTCACTGGATTGGCCCGGGATGTGGCCATCGCCTACGCTTTTGGGGCTTCTTCGAGCTACGATGCTTTTCTGATTGGGCTTTTCATCCCCCAAGCCCTCCGCCAGGTGGTCGGGGAGGCGGGGTTGGCCTCGGCCTTCATCCCGGTCTACGCCAAGGCCAAGGCCCGGGGGGAAGGCGGAGCTTTGGCTCGCTCTTTTCTCCGCCTCCTTCTCATCTTTTTGCCCCTGCTTGCCGTGGTTGGCAGCGTTCTTGCCCGGCTTTATGTGCCGATTTTGGCCGCGGGTTTCCCTCCCGATAAGATGCGGGAGGCCATAAACCTCGGGGGTTTGCTTTTCCCCCTCATCATTTTCCTTTCCCTTTCAGCTTTCGAGGCCGCCATCCTCAATGCCCATGGCCAATTCTTTCTCCCCTCCTTGGCTCCGGCAGTTCTCAACCTCGGGATGGTGGCTGGAGCCCTTTTCCTCCCCAAATTTTTTCGTCCACCCATTTTGGGGCTCGTGGTGGGGACCCTCGCCGGCGGCGCAGGTTCAGTCCTCCTCCTTTTCCCCGCTTTCCGGAGAAACCTCGGCCCCAAAACCCAAGGCCCCTTGATCCACCCGGATCTCCGGGAAGTGGGCCAGCGCCTCCTCCCCTGCCTTGCGGGATTGATGGTGGTGGAAGCCAATGTCCTCGTGGATAATCGCCTCGCTTCTTATCTTCCTTCCGGTTCAATCGCCACTTTGCAATATGCCATGCGACTTTTTCAATTCCCTTTGGGGATTTTGGCTGTGTCCGTGGCCACGGTGGCTTTACCAGCCTTGTCCGAGCATTTTGTGCAAAAGGAGAGGGAGGGCTTCAGTCGCACCCTGGCCCATGGGTTCTTCCTCACCGCGGCTCTCATGGTTCCTTCCGCCCTGGGGCTTTGGGCTTTGGCCCAGCCCGCGGTGGCCGTGCTTTTCGAGCGAGGGGCGTTTGGGCCGGCCGATGCCCTGCGCACCGCCCAAAATCTATGCGGTTACCTCGTGGGGCTTTGGCCTTATGCCTTGGTGTACCTTTTCTCCCGGGCCTTCTATGCCCTCGGTCACCCAGGCCTGCCTTTGCTTGGGGGCTTCCTCTCCCTCCTTGTGAACATCGGCCTCAACCTTTGGTGGGTAAGGATCTGGGGCACTTTCGGGTTGGCCCTGGCCACGGGTGTAGCCGGCTGGGTGGATGCCCTTTTCCTCGCGGGCCTCCTTCGGCGGCGCGTCCGGGGCTGGGTCCATTGGCCCCGGACCTTCCTCGTGATGGCTTTGAGCTTCGTCATGGCCGGGTCGGTATGGATGGTCTCTATGGCCTCCGGACCGTTGGGTTCCTGGGCTCAGGTGGTTTTCGGCGTGGGCACAGGGATCGCCGTCTACGTTGCCTTGCTTTGGCTCACCGGGCTTTTCCGCGTGCTCAGGGGCGGATGATGAGGCCCCGTTCTTCCGGAAGGGGCGGGAAGGTCCCAAGGAGGGCGCGCACGAACCGCCGGTCATCCCCGGGGGTCCGCCAACCGGAAAGCCAATTTTTAAGGGCGCGGGCCGCTGCCCTCACCTCCTCCCCGTCCACTTTCCCCTCCCGCACCAAGGGCACCAGGGCCGAGCTCAGGGTTTTCCCCAACGGAGAGGGAGCGGCCGAGACCAGCACGATGGGGCTTAGGGCCTGGTCCAAATCGGAAAGGGCTTGCTCCACCTCGGCATCGGTGGCGAAGGTCCTGTGGAGGAAAGCGGCGAGGACCTCGGCCAACGCTCGAATATAGGGCCAGGGAAGCTCAGGGTTGGCCTTTTGCCAAGCGGCCCAGGCCTCCAAAAGCTCGCGGCTCCGGCGCTCCCGCCAGCGGGCCTCCGCCTCCACCAAATAGGGGCAAGAGGGAAGGCAACGGATGCTCCGCCCCCGTTCCTTCCCGCAACAAGCACTACAAATCCAGCGCTCTAAAGTGGGACAAAATCGATCACCGGAGCGCTGGCCGCAGAGGTTGCACCGCTCGCCCTTCACTGGCCGAACATCTCCCGGGCCTCTTGGGACATGCGGTCCGGTGTCCACCGCGGCTCCCAAACCAGGTTCACTTCCACATCGTAACCCGCAAACCTCTCGCGGAGGACTTCCTCCACCTGGGCGGGCAGGAGGGCGGCGAGGGGACAGGCGGGGGTGGTGAGGGTCATGTCCACAATGATCCGGTTTTCCTCCACCTGCACGTCGTAAATGAGCCCGAGGTCCACCACGTTGATCCCGAGCTCCGGATCCACCACCCGGTCCCGCAGGACCGCCCGCACCTCATCGGCCGAGGGTCGCATTATTTCCCCCTCCGGCTCATGGCGACGATTTCGGCCAGGGTGGTGTTCTCCAGCTCCGCAAGGAGTTTTGTTTCCAGGCGGTTCCAGAACGGCCAGGTCGGGCAGCTTTTGTCCACCGGTTGGACTCCGGCGCCCCGGCCCCGCAGCTGACCATAGGCCAGCTCCAAGGCCTCGGGCTCCAGGGCCCGGATCACCATCCCCACCTTTATCTCTTCGGGCTTGCGGGCCAGTTTGTACCCGCCGATCCGCCCCTTTTGCGCCTCCACGAACCCCGCCCGGCGCAGATCCATGAGGATCCGCCGGAGGAAGGTCTCGGGAGCTTGATAGGCCTCAGCCAGGGTATGGGCCGATTGGAAGCCCTCGGCGTTCGTGGCCAAATCACAGAGTATCCGCAATCCGTAAACAATTCTTCGGCTAGTAAGCATAGCGGGCGTGATTTTAACCAGGGTGAGCATACCGCGCCACAAACCTTTGGGCGGCCGCGCGGGCCCAGGCGTCGGCCTCAAGGATCGAATCCAGTCCCTCCACCGGACAATTTTTGTGGCCCGAAAGGACATGGGCGATCCCCTCAGAGATAGCGGTGAACGGGATCTTTCCGGCCAAAAAGGCCTGGACCAAAACCTCGTCGGCGGCGTTGGCCACCGCCGGCGCCGTCCCCCCTTCCTTTCCCGCGGAAAGCACCGTCCAAAACCCCGGATAACGTTCCCGCGGGAGTTCCTGAAAATGTAGGACCAAAGGAGTAAGCCGCAAGGGGATGGCCGGCCCCAATCGCTCAGGGTAAGTAAGGGCGGCGCGAATGGGAAGCCGCATGTCCGGCGCGGCCAGTTGCGCCAAAAATGAGCCATCCCCCATCTCCACCAAAGCATGGACCACCGATTCCGGGTGAAGGACCACGCCGATCTTTTCCCACGGCATCCCAAAGAGGTGGTGGGCCTCGATGACCTCGAAGGCCTTGTTCACCAAAGTGGCGGAATCCACGGTGATGCGGGGGCCCATCCTCCAAGTGGGATGGTTCAAGGCCTCCTTGGGGGTGACCTGGGCGAGTTCTGCAGGAGGGCGCTCGCGGAAGGGGCCGCCGGAGGCGGTGATCCAAAGCCGCTCCACCTCTTTTCGGTTTACTCCGGACAGAAGCTGCCAAAGCGCGGCGTGTTCGGAGTCCACCGGGATTATTTGGTCCGGAAAACGCCTGGCGGCCATGACCAGCTCGCCGCCTATCACCAGGGATTCTTTGTTGGCCAGGGCCAAGCGCTTCCCGGCCCGAAGGGCGCTCAAAGTGGGGAAAAGGCCCACCGCGCCAACCACGGCGTTCAGGACCAAATCCGCCTCCGGAAGGGAAGCCAACCCCGCAAGGCCCTCGGGGCCGTAGCGCACCCGCGCGTTGGGCAAGATTTTCTGGAGCCTTGCCGCTTCTTCCGGCCCGGCCACGGCCAAATCCAAAACCCCAAATTCTTGGGCCTGCCGAGCCAAAAGCTCCACATTCTTTCCGGCTCCAAGGCCCACCACTTCGAAGCGCTCGGGATAGCGGCGGATCTCCTCCAAAGCTTGGAGGCCGATGGAGCCGGTGGAGCCGAGGATTACAACCTTCATCCCACCGGCTGAGGGACGAGATCGCCAAGGATCTTATCCACGTCCTCTTTGTCCAGGGTCTCGCGGCGCAAAAGTTCCTGGGCCAACCGATCCAAGGCCTCCCGATAGCGGCTGATGAGGTTTTTCGCGCGGTTGTAGGCCTCAAGGACGATGCGGCGGATCTCCCGGTCGATGGCGGCGGTGAGCTCCTCGGAATGTTCGTCGCTTTTCACGATCTCCTCGCCCAAAAACACGTTGGTGCGTTCTTTTCCGAGGCTGAGGGGACCGAGCTCCTCGCTCATCCCGTACTCCACCACCATGCGTTTGGCGAGCTCTGTGGCGTGCTTTAGGTCCTCGGCGGCGCCCGTGGTCTGATCCCCGAAAACCACTTCCTCCGCGGCCCGCCCCCCCAAAAGGACGGTCAGGCGATCCAAAAGCTCTGATTTCGTGAGGATGTAGCGGTCCTCGGTGGGAAGCTGTAAGGCATAGCCCAAAGCGCCGATCCCGCGGGGTACAATGGTGACTTTCAAAAGCGGATCGGCATTGGGCACGAGCTTGCTCACCAGGGCATGGCCGGCCTCGTGGTAGGCGATCCTCCGGCGCTCCTCCTCTTTTATGTACATGCCCTTTCTGGCCAGGCCGGTGATGACCCGCTCCAAAGCCTCCTCGAAGTCGGCCATCTCGATGGCCGGCTTATTTTTGCGCGCGGCCAAAAGGGCCGCCTCGTTGCAAAGGTTCTCCAAATCCGCGCCCACAAACCCCGGGGTGCGGCGGGCCAAAACACTCAAATCCACGTCGGGAGCAAGTTTTTTGTCCCTGGTGTGGACGCGGAGGATCGCCTCCCGCCCATGAAGATCCGGGGGTGGGACCACGATCTTCCGGTCGAACCTCCCGGGCCGGAGGAGGGCAGGGTCGAGGACGTCGGGCCGGTTCGTGGCGGCCAGAACGATCACCCCGGTGTCGCCCTCGAACCCATCCATCTCCGCGAGGAGCTGGTTCAGGGTTTGCTCGCGCTCATCATGCCCGCCGCCGATCCCGGCCCCGCGCTTTCGCCCCACGGCATCGAGCTCATCGATGAAAACGATGCAGGGCGCGTTGGCCTTGGCCTTTTGGAACATATCCCGCACCCTCGCTGCGCCCACGCCCACGAACATCTCCACGAAATCCGAGCCGGAGATGGAGAAAAAGGGAACGCCCGCTTCGCCGGCGATGGCCCGCGCCAGAAGGGTTTTCCCCGTCCCCGGCGGCCCCACCAGGAGGATCCCTTTGGGGATCTTCGCCCCAAGGCGGGCGAATTTCCCCGGGTTTTTCAGGTACTCCACGATCTCCTGAACTTCTTCCAGGACCTCGTCGATCCCGGCCACGTCCTTGAACGTGACCTTCGTGTACTCCTTGGTGACGAGTTTTGCCCGGGACTGGGTGAAGGTGAAGGCGTTCGTCCCTTGCATCCTCCGCATCATCCAGCTCCAGAA
>JAGDVW010000012.1:0-3148 GCA_023255835.1 Candidatus Acetothermia bacterium | reverse complement strand
ATGACCAGGATCACGGGGAGGATGTACCCAAGCAAGGTGAGGAACCAGCTCGAGCCAGAAGCTGACTGGAACTTAATGGAAACCCCTTGAGCCTCCAAAAGCTGGATCAAGTCGTTATAAGTTGGGGAACTCTCCGGCGGGCCTTGGGTGCTGAACCTCTCCCCGGTTTTGAGGACCCCCTCAATTTTTGCCCCCTGGATCACCACCTCCGCCACCTTCCCAGCCCGCACCTGATCGAGGAAGTGGGAGTAGCTGAAGGAGTTAATCCGGCCCGGGGTCGTGCCCTGAAAGAGCTGCACAAGCAAAAAGACCACCAGGCCCAACACCAAAAGGAAGGTGATGAGCCTGAGGTTCCAGGGGGTTCCAATCGGTCTCTTTTCCATCGCGATCCATTTTAGCCCCGGACCTTTTGGGGCTCAAACAACTTTCAGGCCAGCCCTAGCGCCAGACCCCGGGGATGGCCGCCCCGCACCGAGGGCAATGCCCATCGAGGACGGAGTTCTCCAAAACGTAGAAACCATGGCGGCGAATCAACAGTCGGCCACAGGAAGGGCAAAAGGTATCCTCCCCCTCTCCTGGAACGTTCCCCAGATAAACGAAATGAAGCCCCGCGGAAATCCCTATCTCCCGGGCCTTGCGGAGGGTAGAAAGCGGCGTGGGCGGAAGATCCCAAGCCTTGTAGGCTGGGACGAACCGGGAAATGTGCCAAGGGATATCCGGGGAGACCCCGGAAAGGAACTCCGCGATCCAGCGCAATTCTTCTTCGGAGTCGTTGCGGCCGGGGATGACGAGGGTCGTCACCTCCACCCAAATCCCGGCCTCCCACATGCGGCGGATCGTGTCCAAAACGGGCTGCAGGGAGGCCCCGCAATATTTCCGATAGAATTCCTCGGAAAAACTTTTCAAGTCAACATTGGCCGCGTGGAGCCAGCCCTTGGCCTCCGCAAGGGCCTCCTCCGTCATGTACCCGTTGGTGACGAAGATGTTTCTGAGTCCTTCTTGAACAGCGAGTTTCCCTGTTTCATAGCAGAGCTCGAAGAACACGGTGGGCTCGGTGTAGGTGTAGGAGATGGAGCGGGCGCTGGTCTCTTTGGCGGCTTCCACTATTTCCTCCGGTTCCACGATTTCCCCGACGATCCTCCCCCCGTGCTCCCGGGGGAATTGGGAGATCTCGTAGTTTTGACAAAAATCGCAGCGGAAGTTGCAGCCCACGGTGGCCAGGGAAAGCGTCCCCGTTCCGGGGAGGAAGTGAAAAAGGGGTTTTTTCTCCACGGGGTCCAACGCTTGGGAGACAAGGCGGCCGTACACCAGGGAATAAAGTTTTCCCGCCCGATTTTCCCGGACAAGGCAGACCCCGCGGCCGCCTTCGGGGATGAGGCAGCGGTGGGCGCAAAGCTTGCATCGCACCCGGCCTTCGCCCACGTCCTCCCAAAGCATCGCCTCCCGCACGGCCCCATCCTACTTCTTTCCTTTCCCGCCGCCAACCGGGACATGTGTCCAAACCCTTGACGGGGCCAGGTTTTTCGCCCTACCATAAAAAAAAAACGGAAAGGGGGTGGTGGACGAAAGCAAAAAAGTTCGGCGATTCCCGGCGAGGAAGGAAGGAGGGGCAATGATCAAGCGTCTATTACTTTTGACGTTTGTATTCAGCGGGTTGGTCTTTGGGCAGACCCTTTCGGGGAGTTGGGCCGCGAAGGTTTCCCTTCTTCCGCCGCCTGTGGGTTTGGCGTCCACGGAGTTCACCCTGAGGGGGAAGCTTTTTGGCTGGACAGTGGGCGGAAGGGCGGAATTCTTTGGGTCCGACGGATGGGTCTGGCAGACCTTCACCGCCCAAGGGGATTTGGGGCCGGTGTCCTCGGAGTGGACGGCCCTCTTTGGTCCCTTGGCGCCGGCGTTCCTTTACCTCTACGGCAAATACTCGCTCACCATCTCCGGGATGGATGCGATCCTTCACACGGCCATGGTGGGGCCCGACGTTCCGCCTTACGTGTTCACCGGGGGCCCCTCGGGCGGGACGGTTTTGGAAACCCGAGCAAAACTGAACGGGCTCGCCTTCTCCACGGAGATCGGGTTCGGCGCGCGCAAACAGGACTTCACCCTCGTCTACTCCGGCTTCGGCAGCTACGAAAAGGTTTTCCCCGTGGATCCCTTCCCCGGCGGCCTTGAATTCACCTACCTCAAGCTCTCCGCGGAGGGGCTACCGCTTTGCTGCGGGATCGCTCTCGACCTTGGCTTTTCCTTCACCAAAGAGGGCTTCGACGAGCTCTCCGTGACGGCCAAGACCATCCCCCTCTGCTGTGGGATCTCCTTCGATGCTTCGGTGAATTTCACCACCACAAGCAAAGAGGTGGAGATAAAGCCCAAGTGGGCGGGGATCGAGGGCTGCTTCACCGTGTACGGGGACGTGCACTTCCAAGCCCCAAGCCTTATCCAGGGCCTCGAGATCTACGGGCTCAAGCTTCGCTGCGATCTTGGGGACTGCACTTATGCTGAATTCCTCACGGCTTTGGATGTGATCAAAGTGGAGGAGATCCTCAAAGAGGACATCTTCCAGGGCGGGGAGTTCGAGTACGTGAAGCTCGGGTTCTGCGGAGCCGGCTGCTGCGGTGGCAAATGGACCCTGGGGATTGGGTTCTACTTCCAGCGCACCGGAAGCCTCTTTGGGCTGAGCCGGATTCTCGCGGATCTCTCCTTCCCCCTCATGGCCAACTTCACTGCGCATGTCGATCTTTCCGCTCCGGTGGGGGGCCTGGCCTCCCTCACCTTGGGCTGGACGTTCAGCTTTTGAGGGGGTGGGCCATGCTCAAGCGCTTTCTCTTCGCTTTGCTAGTGGTCGGTGCTTTGGCCCTCTCCGGGTGTCTTTTCATCAAGGCCCCTCCGACCGGGGTGATCGAGGGATACGTGACGGAACACCTTTCCGGGGAAGCGGTGGTGGGAGCCACGGTGCGGGCCTGGCCCTTGAATGGTGAGGCTCCTCGTTACACCGTGAGTTCCGACTACTACAGCCCCATGACCACCACCAACTCCGAGGGCTACTACAGGCTTGTTGTTCCGGAGGGGCTTTATGTGGTGGAGGTGCGGAAGGAGGGGCACGCCACCTCCCGGGTGGAGGGGGTGAAGGTGGGAAGCACCGCCCGGGTGGACATCG
>JAGDVW010000083.1:15670-17302 GCA_023255835.1 Candidatus Acetothermia bacterium | reverse complement strand
GCGCCGGTCTTGAAGTCGAAGATCACCAAATCCGCCTGGAATTGATCGATGCCGCAGGCGCCCTTGTCCGGATCCTTGATGGCGATGTACACGTACTGCCCCTCCCAGACCTTGCCGATCTTGTTCCCGGAAGCGTCCGAGAAGTAGGCATCGAAAGCCAAGGCCATGGAGGAAACCACCATGGCCGCCAGTGCCGCTCCGATCCACACTTTCCGCTTCAACGTCCAACCTCCTTTCCGTTCAAGGCCCAAAACCTTCGCGACCGATCCAACAAAAAGTTCACCAACCGCTAACCACCTCCCGTTCAGGGAAGGCTGGGCTCGATCGTACCGAAAATCCGGTGCCTTTGTCAAGCCGCAACCCTCCGCGACCGAACGACGGCGGCAATGTTAGCCCTGTCCCCTTCCCCCGTCAACATCGGGGCCCGTCCTCGCGTTCTCCGCCGAAAGTTTCCCGGCTCCCGGCCCCGGCCAAAACCCAGCTCGTCCGCGCTCCCAGGGACCGCTGTCCCCCGAAAAATGGCCTTCGTTCCCGGGAAAGCTAGGGCAAAGTCACGCCATCGGAGGCCCCAGAAAGGCCGCCGCAGCCGCAGGCCACGCAGGTCTTCACCTTGTAGTAGTAGGTCACGCTCCCCGGGGAAGGGATGGGCGGGGAATCGGTGTACGAAGTGCCTGTGGTCTCATCGACGTAGGTGTAGACGCCATCGGCACTGGTGGAGCGGTAGATCTGGTATTTTTGCGCCCCGGTTACGGGATCCCAACTCACCGTAATTTGTGCCCCGGACTTCGTGGCCGTGACGTGCGCGGGCGGAGCGGGGTTACAGGCCACCACCACCTCCACCTCCCCGGAGAAGGGGCCTGGTGTGATGCAGGAGTAAGAGCTCACGGCCCGGATCTTGTAATAGTAGGTGCGCCCGATTTCCACGGTGTCCTCGTAAGTTGTGCTAGGGGCCACCCCAATTTTTCGGGAGATCTCGGCGGGCACGCGCCGCCATATCTCGTAGTCGACCCCAAATTTGGCGGCGTCCTTCACCGCCTCCCATTCCAGCTTCACCGTGGCCTTGTTGGCATCCGTGCCCGAGGGCGTCACGGTGACCTTGATTTTGTCGGTCTTCACCTGCTCCAAGGTTCCGCCCAAATAGCCGGAGTCGGCCACGGAAAGGGGGCCCTCCCCTACGTCGTTCCAGGCGCTCACCGCGTACCAGTACTCCGTGCACATCGTAAGCGTGGCCCGGGTGTCGTCGTAGGAGGTGGTGCCGCTGGGGACCTCGGCGATCTGGGTGAAGCTTCCGGCAAGGCCGGTTTCGGAGAAGTAGATGCGGTAGGTCTTGGCGCCGGAGACAGCCTTCCAGGTGATGCGGATCTTGTCGGGGTAAGCGCCGTCGGAGGCCTGGACGTTTTGGGGCTGAGCGGGAAGCTGGCCCACCCCGCCACCCCCGCCTCCCCCGGCTGCGGCGTAGCCCGAATCCGGCTCGGAAAAAGGCCCGTAACCCAGGGCGTTCCAGGCCCGCACCTTGTACCAATACGTCGTCCCCACGGTGACCGTGGTATCGTCGTAGGAGGTGGCGGTGGTCTCCGCCAAAAGCTCGTAGGTCCCGTCCCGGGCGGTGGCCCGGTGGACCTCGTAGCGGGC
>JAGDVW010000083.1:8812-15570 GCA_023255835.1 Candidatus Acetothermia bacterium | reverse complement strand
CCGTCGGAGGCTTGGACGTTTTGGGGCGCCAAAGGAGCCTGAAGCGCGGCTATCCCCGAATCCGGCGGGGAGAAGTCGCTACAGCCGTATTCGTTGCAGGCCCTGACCCGGTACCAGTAGGTCCGGCCGGCCAGGATCAGGGTGTCGTCGTAGGAGGTGCCGGTGGTCTCGGCGATTTTGAAGTAGTCGGCGCCGGGGATGTCCGAGCGGAAGACCTCGTAGGAGCTGGCGGCCACCGCGGCCCGCCAGGTGACCCGGATCCGGTCGGAGAAAGTCCCGTCGGAGGCTTGGACGTTTTGCGGGGGAAGGGGCGGAGCCGGAATGACGCGGTACCCGGAATCGGCCGAGGAAAAGGCGCTGCACCCGAATTGATTGCAGGCCCGCACCCGGTACCAATAAAGCGCGTTCCCCTGGGCGGTGGTGTCCGAGAAGCTCGGGACGGAACTCTCCCCGATCTTCTCGTACTCCCCGTCCTCCGCGGCCGCCCGGAAGACCTCGTAGCGGGTGGCCCGCGGAGATGCGGACCAGCTCAGGAAAACCTGGTCCACGTAGGCCCCGTCGGAGGCCTGGAGGTTCTCCGGCGGAGGCGGAGGAGCGAGGAGAAAACACCCGCCCAAGAGGGCCAGGGAAAAGACGAAAACCAAGCCCCAAAAAACCCTTTTGCCCATCGCTACCCCCTTCCATCGTACCGGGGACGGACCAGGTGGGGCAAATCTCTGTCCCGCAGGCAGCCCGGCGGAGGAGCGGGCGAAGCGGGCTCTTGCGGCCTAGCGGCGGCCACAGTGGCCGGTGGAGCACTCCTCCACCTTGAGGAGCTTTGTGGCCCGGGCCTCCGCGCCGGAGGGATCGGACACGGTGAGGATCACCACGTATTCGCCAGCTTTGCTATACGTGTGCTGGACAAGCTTCCCTTGGCCCACCGCCCCATCGCCGAAATCCCAGGAGAAGCGGAGGGGGTCGCCGTCGGGATCGGAGGAGGAAGAGGCATCGAAGGTGACGGGCTCGTCGTTGAAGGGGTCTGCGGGCCAGACGGTGAAGGAGGCGGTGGGCGGGTTATTGAGAACACGGATGAGGACGGTGGCCCGGCCCGTGCCCGAGGGGCCCACCACCACCAACGTCACCAAATACTCCCCGGCCCGGCGGAAGGTGTGGCTCACCTGGGCTCCTTGGGCCACCGCCGAGCCATCCCCGAAATCCCAAAGATAGTCGGAGATGGGGCCGGCGGGGTCCGTGGAGCGGCTGGCGTCGAATTGCACGGTGAGGGGGGCCCTCCCCTCCCGGGGCTCGGCCAAAATCACGGCGAAAACCCCGGAGGAGGGCTGAACCTGGCGGGGAACACAGCCGCCCAGGACGAGCCCCAGCACCGCCGCCAGGGCCAAGGCCCCTTTCGCGGATTTGCCCAAATTGCGCCCAAAAAGGTCAAAAGCCACAGCTCGGCCCTCCTAAAACCGTCACGGTCTTGCTCACCGTGGCCACCTGGCCCACCTCGTCCTCCACGGAAAGGGTGACCACATAGGTCCCGCCGTAGCGGTAACTTTTCTCCACCACCATGCCCTCCCCGGAGGTGCCATCCCCGAAGGCCCAAAGGTAGCGGACGATTTTCCCATTGGGGCTGCGGGAGGCGGAGGCATCGAAGGTGATGGTCTCGTAGGTCCCCACGGGCAAGCTCGGGACGGAGAAATCCGGGATGGGTTTAGGGAACTCCACAACCACTTGGCCTTCCCGGGAGCTCCGCAGGCCCCGCTCGTCGTAGACGGTGAGGGTCACCCGGTAGATTCCGCCGCGCTGGTAGGTGTGGGAGACGATGGGGCCGAAACCCTTGGTCCCATCGCCGAAGTCCCAGATGTACTCGGAAATCCTCGCCTGCTCAGAGAAGGAAAGGGAGCCGTCGCAGACCACGGTGAGGGGGGCCACCCCCTGGGTGGGCCGCAGGGAGAAGATGGCCTCCGGGGGACGAACGGCAAATTTCCCCACGCACCCAGAAAGCCCTAAAAGCAGAAGGCCAATGCCAAGGACCAAGAAAACGCGGCGCATCCTCCCTCCCTTCATAGCGGGAACTCCACCCGGAAACTGAGCCCAAGCCAAAAGCCGGAGAGGTCCAGCGGATCCGGCTTTCCGTCGCCATTCAGGTCCATGGGGACCCCATCCGGGGTGGAGAGGCCGGGGAAGAGGGCGAAGCGGAACCCGGCCTCCGCCCCGGCGGTGAGGTTCGGGAAAATCGGCCAGGCCACGCGCAGGAAAAACCCAGCCCCGAAAGTCCGGCCGGTGTAGACCGCTTCACCCGGCCTGGGAACGAAGGAGAGGCTCAGGCTCGGAAAGACCACGGAGTAGCCGAGGCTCGTCCAGCCCAGGCCCCCATAGGCCCCAAGCCAGAGGACCCCCGGGATGGGGGAAAAGGTGAAAAGGGCGTGTAAATCCGCGTAGGTGAGGCCAAGGCTCACCTTGACCTCTTGGGCTCCCCAAGCGCCCTCCGTGGCCGTGGCCGCCCCGAAGAGGGAGAAACCCAGGCCCAAAGCGAAGGGCTCGCCCAGGGTCTCCCCGGCCCGCACCCCAAGCCCCCCGGAGATGAGGGGGAGGAGGGGAACATCCCCGAAGAACGTCTGGTTCCCGTAATTGATGGCCTGGTTGGTGAGCTGGATGAAGGCGCTCAGGGCCGGCGGGTAGGTGCGGAAGAAGTTGGGGCCGGACTCGAAGCCCAGGGGCACGGCCCAAGCAGAAAGCCCAAGAAAAAGGAGGGCCAAAAGAACCGTCCCCATCCTGGCCCCATCCCCAAAGGTGCGCGGCGGCGAGCCCCCCAAAACCCTGCTCCCGTTGGTGACCATCATGATCGAACGTAACGGAGGCTACAGCCCTAGTCCCGGAGAAACGCGGACAGGCCGGCGGGGAGAAGGCCAGGTTTTTCCGGGCTAAACGCCGCGGAGTTCCTCCCAAAAGAGGTCAATTGTCCGGAGGATGTCTTCCCGGGGGACGTCGAGGTGGGTGACCAGGCGGAGTTTGCGGGCTTCGGTGCCGGCCCCGGCCGGCGCCACCAGGACGCCCCTTTTCTTTAGGCGCTCGGCGAGCTCCAGGGCCGTGGGCCCACGCAGGATCTCCACAAGGACGATGTTCGTCTCCGGCGGGGTCACGGAAAGGCAAGGGATCTCCGCGAGGCCCTGGGCGAGGATTTTGGCGTTTTCGTGGTCCTCGGCGAGGCGCTCGATGTGGTGTTCGAGGGCGTAGAGGCCGGCGGCCGCGAGGATCCCGGCCTGGCGCATTCCCCCGCCCAACGCTTTCCGCACCCGCCGCGCCTCGGCAATGAACTCCCGGGAACCGCAGAGCACCGAGCCCACCGGCGCGCCCAGCCCCTTGGAAAGGCAAAACATCAGGGAATCGAAGCCCCAAACGAGTTCGGAAACGGGGATCCCCGTGGCCACGGAGGCGTTGAAGATCCGAGCACCATCGAGGTGCACGGGGATCCCATGGGCGTGGGCCACCTCCAAGATCTCCCGGGCGATGGAAAGGGGCCAGATCCGGCCGCCCGCGGCATTATGGGTGTTCTCCAGGCACACGAGGCCGGTCTGGGCGAGGTAATAGAGCTTGGGCCGGATGGCCCGCCGCACTTCCTCGGCGGTGAAAACCCCGCGCTCACCGAAGATGACCCGGGGTTGGACCCCGGAGAAACGGGCCATGGTGGCCATTTCCACGTTGTAGATGTGGGAGGTGGCCTCCAGGATGACCTCTTGGCCGGGTTTGGTGTGGACGGCGATGGCCACCTGGTTGCCCATGGTTCCGGAGGGGACAAAGAGGGCGGCTTCTTTCCCCGTGATCTCCGCGGCCCGCTCCTCAAGCCGGTTTACCGTGGGGTCCTCACCGTAGACGTCGTCGCCCACCTCGGCCTCGGCCATGGCCCGCCGCATCCCCGGGGTGGGCTTGGTAACCGTATCCGAACGCAGATCGATCATCGCCATCCCTCCTCGCCGATCAAGGGGACGAAGCTCACCGGGCAAAGGTGCTCGTAAACCGGTTTGCCTCCCCGTTTTCGCACCAGCCAAAGGTCCTGCTGGAATCTCCCGCCCACGGGGATCACCAAGCGCCCGTCCTCCGCGAGCTGCTCAAGGAGGCTTTTGGGGACGCGGGGGGCGGCGGCGGTGACGAGGATGGCCGGGAACGGCGCCTCCTCGGGCCAGCCCTTCGTGCCATCGCCCACCCGAAACCGCACGTTTTCGTACCCAAGCCTCCGCAACCTCTCCTGGGCTTCCCAAGAAAGCTCGGGGATCCTTTCCACGGTGAACACCTCTTTGGCCAGCTCCGCCAGGACGGCGGTCTGGTAGCCCGAGCCGGTCCCCACCTCCAGGACCTTGTCCGCGGGGGAAAGCGCCAAGGCCTCGGTGGAGAGGGCCACGATGTAGGGCTGGGAGATGGTCTGGCCAAAGCCGATGGGAAGGGGGCGGTCGTCGTAGGCCCAGGGGAGGTGCTCGGGCAGGACGAAGAGGTGGCGCGGGATTTTCCCGATCGCGGCGAGGACGCGGGGGCTAGTTATCCCCTTTTGGCGGAGCTCCTCCACCAGTTCCTGGCGGAGGCGGGCCAATTCCTCTTCCGTGGGCCAGCGCAACTACTCCTCCCCTTCCCCGGGCAGGCGGAAGGCGGCCAGGGCCTCCTCAGCCCGGGGCACATCCTCCTCAGGAACGAGGATCTGGATCTCCGCCAGACCATCGACCATGAGGGGGTAGACGCTGGGCGGGACGTGGTAGCGCAGGCGAACGGGGATCCCCTCCCCCTCCAGGAAGCCCTTGAGGAGAAGGGCCTTGGGCTCGCCCCAGACCACCGTGAGCTTCACCCACTTTTCCATACCGCCAATCATATCCCCGGTCCTCCCCCGGCCCGCGAACCTTCTTCCCGTTCGACCAATTCTCCATCGCTCGTCCCCAATTGCCTTTGGCCCGGGGAAGGAGTAGGATAGCCCCCGCATGTACCTCATCATCGTGGGGGCAGGCGGGATCGGCAGTGCCCTGATAGAGCTGGCTACGCGGGACCACCACAACGTGGCGGTGATCGAGCGCAACCCGGAGAAGGCCCAGGCCGTGGCCCGAAAGCACGATGTCCTGGTGATCCAGGCCGATGCGGCCTCGGTGGAGGCCCTGCGGGAGGCCGGGGCCGAGCGGGCCGACGCCCTCATCACCACCACCTCCGACGACGCCACGAACCTCATGGTCATCGCCGCCGCCCAGGACCTCGGGGTCCCCACCATCGTCTCCGTGGTCAACAACCGCGCCCACACCGAACTTTTCCGGAGATTGGGGGCCCACGTGATGGAGAACCCCGACGTGATCGTGGCCGAGTACCTCTACCATGCTGCCCTGCACCCCAAACTGCGGGACCTGGTGACCCTGCCCGGCGGGGCCCAGCTCTTTCGGATCACCGTCCCGGAAAGCTCCCCCCTTGTGGGAAAGGCCCTGCGGGAGGCCGGGGAGAGCGGGCTCATCCCCGAGGGGGTGCTGGTGGCGGCGGTGGAGCGCGATGGGGAACTGGAGATCGCCAAGGGCAGCACGGTCATCCAGGCCGGGGACATCCTCACCGTGTTCAGCAAAGAGCACACGCCGGAGCGCCTGATCTCCATCCTCACCGGCTGAACCCATGAGCCTTGCGGACCTGCGGGTCGTCCTGCGGGATTTGGGGCTTTTGCCTTTGGTGGTGGCGTTCATGGCCGCCGCCTCCTTCCCCGTGGCCCTCTACTTCCACGAGAGGGTGGCCCTCTGGCCGCTGGGCCTGACTGTGCTCGCTGCCCTGGGCCTTTGGGCCATTTTTTATTGGCCGTTCAGGGGCGCAGGAGAGACGGAACTCCGCCACGGCCTGTTTGTGGCCGGGCTCGGCTGGCTTTTGGTGGCCGCCCTTGGGGCCCTGCCCCTTTATCTCACCTCCCGCGCCCTCGGCGGGGGGCTCATCTATCCCTATGCTGACTTCACCAACGCCTTTTTCGAAAGCATCTCGGGGTTCACGGGAACAGGCCTCACCATGGCCCTCCGGCCGGATCTCCTTCCCAAGACCTTACAGTGGTGGCGTTCCCTCATGGAGTGGGTTGGCGGGATGGGGGTGATCGTCCTCATGATCGCCATCCTCGCTGGGCCTGGGGTCTCCGCAGCCGCCCTCTACTACGCCGAGGCCCGGACGGAAAAGATCCACCCTTCCGTGCGCTCCACCGTCCGCACCATGTGGTGGATCTTCGGCCTCTATACGGTTCTTGCGGCCCTGGCCTTCTTCATCGCGGGGATGCCCCCTTGGGAAGCGCTGAACCACGCCATGACCGGGGTGGCCACCGGTGGGTTCAGCCTCTGGCCCGATTCCCTTGCCCACTACCGCTCCCTCAACATCGAGATTGTGGCCATCTTCGCCATGGTGGTGGGGGCGGTGAGCTTCGTGGTGCATTATCGAATGCTCTCCGGAGGGCCAAAGGTTCTGTGGGGGGATCTCCAGACCCGCTGGCTCCTTTTGGGGCTCCTTTTTGGGGCAGGGGTCACCGGGCTCAACCTCCTTCGGCTTTGGCCGGCCAGGGAGGCCTTCAGAACCGGCGCGTTCCAGTACGTTTCAGCCATGACCTGCACGGGGTTCCAAACCGTGGATCTTTCCCGATGGACGGAGGCGGGAAAGCTCCTCCTCACGGTGGGGATGGTGGTGGGCGGGGCAGCCGGGTCCACGTCCGGTGGGGTGAAGGTGATACGTCTGGCCACGCTTGTGGGCGGGATAACCTGGCAGATCCGGAAACTTCTGGCCCCCCCGGACGC
>JAGDVW010000083.1:0-8712 GCA_023255835.1 Candidatus Acetothermia bacterium | reverse complement strand
CGCTTGTGGGCGGGATAACCTGGCAGATCCGGAAACTTCTGGCCCCCCCGGACGCGGTCGTCCCCTGCCGGCTGGGAACGGATTTTTATCCGGCGGAGAAGATCTACCGGGAGATGAGCCAGGCCGCCGCTCTCTTCTTCCTTTGGGTGAGCTTTCTCGTGGCCGGGGCGTTCCTCTTGGCCCAGTTCTACCCAGCCGGCCGGTTCACCCTGGCCGATTACCTCTTCGAGGTGGCCTCGGCCCAAGGGAACGTGGGCCTCTCCGTGGGAATCACCCACCCCGCGATGCCCACCCTGGCCAAACTGCTCCTTTCCTTCCACATGTGGGCGGGGAGGCTCGAGATCATCCCTGTTCTCATCCTTTTGCGCACGCTTTTGCGCCCTCGCTAGTCGGGGTGGTAGATCCCGTCCAGAAAACGCAGGACCTTCCGTTCCCGGGCGAGGTGGTCGGCTTCCTCGGTGATGGTGCGGCCGGCCACCACCGGGAAGGCGGTGATCCCCAGGCGGGAAAAAAGATCGGCGCGGCGGCGCGCCCGCTCCACGTCCGCGCAATCCACCACCCAAGAAACTTCCCCCACGAGGTAGACCTCGCCCTCGTCGGCCTTCCGCCTCCCCCAAACCACAAAGTCGGCCAAAAGGAGGTCCTCCCGTTCCTCCTCGGAAAGGATGGACCGGACCTTTTCGGAATCCAAAAGCTCCATGAGCTCGGAATCGGGAATGAGTCGGGCTCAGCGAAGGAGCTTGGCCAAATAGGCAGGAGCACGCTCCCGCCAGCGGAGCTCCAAACTGATCCCTTTCAGCTCCCCCACATCGGCCTCGGTGCGGCGCTGCGCCTCCACCAAAGTGGTCATGGTCGCGGTCAACCTCTCCAACGCCGCCTCGGTCCGCGCCTGGGCGTGAGCAAGCTCGGCAAGCCGCTCCTCGGTGCGGGCTTGGGCCTGGGCCAAATCAGCCATCCGGGTCTCCAGCAAGGTAAGCCGCTCCTCGGTGCGGGCTTGGGCCTGGGCCAGCTCGGCGACCAGCTCTTCCAAGCGGGCCAGGCGCTCCTCAGCTTTGAGCTGGGCAGCGCTTAGGCGATCCAGTTTTTCCCCGAGTCCGCGCACAAGCTCTGGAAGGGAAAGGAGTTCCGCGGACAAAAGGAGGGCCCTGAGCTCCTCCCGCCACTCCGGATGTTCTCGGAGGAGCCGAACGAGGTCCTGAAAATCCCGCACAGTGAAAGCCATACTTTTTAAAATTTACTGGGTTTTTGGGGGATTTTCCAGAAATGGGTAGCGGAGGATGGGCTGGCGCACGGCCCGGGCCTCGTCCAGCCGCCGCACCGGAGCCCTATGCGGCGCCTCCCGCAAAAGCTCCGGGTTCGTCCGCGCCTCCTCGGCGATCTTGAGCATGGCCTCGCAGAACGCATCCAGGACCTCTTTTGGTTCCGTCTCCGTGGGCTCGATCATCAGGGCCTCCCGCACGATCAAGGGGAAGTAAATGGTGGGCGGGTGGAAACCGTAGTCGATGAGGCGTTTGGCGATGTCCAGGGTGCGGATCCCCGGGGCCAGCCCTTCCCCAGAGAGCACAAATTCATGCTTGCAGAGGCGATCGTAAGGGAGCTTATAGGTGGTTTTGAGGCGCACCCGCAGGTAATTGGCGGCCAAAACGGCCGCCCCGGAGACCTCCCGCATCCCCTCGTCCCCCAAAGTGAGGATGTAGGCCAGGGCCTTGACCATGACCAAAAAGTTCCCGAAGTACGGGTGCACCCGGCCGATGGACTTCGGTTTATCGTAGCGAAGGCGGAATTTTTCCCCCTCCTTCACGATCTCGGGAACAGGAAGGTAGGGGACAAGGGGTTCGGCGACGGCCAAGGGGCCGGCGCCGGGGCCCCCTCCCCCATGCGGCGTGGAGAAGGTCTTGTGCAAATTGAAGTGGAAGATGTCCGCGCCCATGTCGCCTGGCCTGGCCCGGCCCAAAAAGGCGTTGAGGTTCGCCCCATCGAAGTAGCAAAGGCCCCCAACCCCGTGGACGAGTTCCGTGATCTCCAGGATGTCCTCCTCGAAGATCCCCAGGGTGTTGGGGACGGTGAGCATGATCCCGGCCACGGTCTCATCGAGGTTTTCCTTGAGGGCCGCAAGGTCCACCATGCCCCGCCGATCAGAGGGGATGGAGACCACCCTGAACCCGGCCATGGCCGCGGAGGCGGGGTTCGTGCCGTGGGCGGAGTCGGGAAGGAGGATCTTTTGGCGTTTGAGGTGTTCCCCGCGATCCTCAAAATAGCGCTTGATGAGGAACATCCCGGTGAGCTCGCCGTGGGCACCGGCCGCGGGCTGCAAGGTGATCCCCGGCATCCCCGCGATCCCCTTGAGGTGCTCGGAAAGCTCCCAAAGGAGGCTCAGTGCCCCTTGGATCTCCTCCTCGGGAAGGAGGGGATGGAGGTCGGTGAAGCCGGGCAGGCGGGCGAGGTCCTCGTGGAGCTTGGGGTTGTACTTCATGGTGCAGCTCCCCAGGGGATAAAAGCCCGTGTCCACCCCGTAGTTCAGGCGGGCTAGAGCGGTGTAGTGGCGGACCAATTCCGGCTGGGAGACTTCTGGGAGGCGGGGCGGGTTTTTGCGGCGCATCCCCGCGGGAATGGCCCGCAGGATCTCCTCCTCCGGCCGGGAAAGCTCCGGCAGGGCGAGGGCCCTCCTCCCCTTTTGACCGCGGTCGAAAATGGTGGGCATCCTCACCCCCTTTGGGAAAGGGCGCGCACAAAGAGGTCCAGCTCCTCCTGGGTGCGCTTTTCCGTGACCGCCACGAGAAATGCATTTTCCACCCCGCATTTTTTGAGGAGAGAGGGGGAGGCCACGGCGATCCCGGCCGCGCGCAGCTTCCGCACCGCAGCTTCCGGGTCCTCGCAGGCCACGGCGAACTCGTAGAGGAAAGGACCAGAAAAAGCTGGCCGGAACCCAGGAACGGAGAAGATGCGTTCGGCCAGGGCATGGGCCCGCTCCATGGAGAGGAGGGCCACTCTGGCAAGGCCCTCTGGGCCCAACGCCGCCAGATAAACGGCGGCCGCCAAAGCACAGAGGGCGGAGTTGGTGCAGATGTTGGAGGTGGCCTGCTCCCTCCGGATGTGCTGCTCCCGGGTTTGGAAGGCCATGACGTAGCCCTCTTTCCCCTCGGCATCCACCGTGCGGCCGGAAAGCCTCCCCGGCATCCTCCGCAAGTACTCCATCCGCGTGGCGAAGAGCCCCAAAAGCGGGCCACCAAAGGAAAGGGGCAGGCCCAAAACCTGGCCCTCGCCCACCACCACATCCGCCCCGAAATTGCCCGGCGGCTCCAAGACCCCCAAGGCGATGGGGTTCACGTACACGATGAGAAAAGCCTTCCCCAGCCGCTCCTTTAGGCCGGAAAGATCCTCCACCACCCCGAAGAAATTGGGCTCCTGCACGATGAGGGCACAGGTGCCCTCGGGAATTTCCCGGAGCTCGAGCTGGCCGGACTCGTTGAAGGGCACGTCCACGATCTTCAGGCCGGCGGCCCAAGCATAGGTGGCCAGGACCTCCCGCACGTGGGGATGGAGGGATTTTGGGACCAAGACGGTTTTCCCACCCACAGCCCGGGCGGCCATGTACACGGCCTCCGCCAGGGCCGTGGCCCCGTCGTACATGGAGGAATTGGCCACCTCCATCCCCGTAAGCTCGCAGACCATGGTTTGGTACTCGAACATCCAGGTGAGGGTCCCCTGGGAGATCTCCGGCTGATAGGGGGTATAGGCCGTGTAGAACTCCGCGCGGGAGAGGATGTGGCCCACCACCGGGGGCACGTAGTGGTCATAGAGCCCGGCCCCCAAAAAGGGAACAAGCCTCCGCCCCGGGGAACGCTCGGCGAGGCCGGCGATGTACCGGGAAACCCAGATCTCATCCCGCGGGGGAAGCCCCAAGGGCTGGAAGCGGCGGCGCACCTCCTCAGGGATATCGGAAAAAAGGGCCTCCACATCCGGGAGGCCCACGACCTTCAGCATCTCCTCGATGTCCTTTTTCGTGTGCGGTATGTATGGGTTCATCCCCCTCCCTTCACCAGCTCCTCATAGGCCTCGGGAGCAAGAAGGCTTTGGATCTCCGCCTCGTCCGCGATCTCCAGGACGAAGAGCCAACCTTCTCCGTAAGGGTCCTTATTCACGAGGTCCGGGCTTTTCGCGGCGGCCTCGTTCACCGCCACCACCTTCCCCGAAAGGGGGGCGAAGACCTCGCCCACGGCCTTGACCGACTCCACCGTGGCCGCCCGCTCCCCTTTTTTCACCATCTTCCCCAAAGGAGGTAGCTCCACGTACACGATGTCGCCCAAGGATTTTTGGGCATGATCGGTGATCCCCACCCGGGCCCTCCCATCCTCCAGCCGCACCCACTCGTGCTCCTTGGTGTACCGCAGGTCCTTGGGAACCAAAATGCCTCCTTTCTAGAACGGGACCTCCTCCGCCTCTTTGGTGGGCGAGTAAAAGCTCACGAAGCCCCGGTGGAAGAGGAGACGGAAGCTTCCGGTGGGGCCATTTCTTTGCTTGGCCACAATGATCTCCGTCTCCACCACCGGGCTTCCCTCGGCCTTCTTTCCCTCGGGCCGGTGGATGAACACCACCAAATCCGCGTCCTGTTCGATGGCCCCGGACTCCCGGAGGTCGGAGAGCTTGGGCCGGGCGTCCTCGCCCCGCCTCTCCACCTGCCGATTGAGTTGGGAACAGGCCACCACCGGGATCCCCAGCTCCCGCGCCATCCCTTTTAGGGTCCTGGAAACATAGGCGATCTGCTGCTCGCGCACATCCGTCTTGATCCCAGCTTCCACAAGCTGCAGATAGTCCACGATCACCAAATCCAAGCCGTGTTCGCGCATCATCTGCCGGGCTTTGGCTTTGATGGAGAGCACGGTGGAGTTGGGGGTGTCGTCGATGAGGATCACCGCGTCGTTGAGGCGGCCGGCGGCGGCGGCGATCAGCCCCCATTTGGCCGGGGGAAGGTATCCCGTGCGCAACCGGTGCAAATCCACTTGGGCCTCCGCGCAAAGGAGCCTCTCCAAAACCTGCTCCTTGGACATCTCCAGGGAGAAAATCCCCACCTTTTTCCCCTGGCGGAGGGCAGCATCGCGGGCGATCCCCAGGGCCAGGGCGGTCTTGCCCGTCCCCGGCCGGCCGGCGATCACGATGAGGTCCGCCGGATGGAGGCCAGCCGTGAGAGCGTCGAACTCCTGAAACCCCGTGGAGATGGCCGTGACCGGCCGGCGTTTGGGATCGCGGTGGAGCTCCTCCAGGGTCTCCAAATGGGCGGGGAGGAAGTCGCGGAGCAGGAAATAACCGGGCATGGAGCGGCGCTCGGCGATGGTGAAGATGGCCTCCTCCGCCCGATCCAGGACCTCCTCCACCGGGAACTCCTCGGAATAACCGAGCTCGGCAATGCGGGCGGCGGCCTCGATGAGCCAGCGCCGCAGGGCTTTTTGCTCCACAATGTCCGCGTAGTGCTCCACGGCCGCCGTGGCCGGGACCTTCAAGAGGAGCTCCTGCAGGTAAGTCCGGCCGCCCACGCCCTCGAGCTTCCCCTTCTCCTCCAGGCGATTGGCCACCGTCACCACATCGGGGAGCTGCCCGTGCTCGAAAAGTTCGATTACGGTGCGGTAGATGTCCTGGTGGGCCTTGAAGTAGAAATGTTCGGGGCGGAGGCGGGTAAGGAGCTTGGGCACCACCTCCTCGGGAGCGAGCATGGCCGCGCCCAACACCACCTGCTCCGCCTCGGGATTACGGGGGACGTGCCGGACCTCGCCCTCGAGCACAATCCGATCTTAGCCCAAGACCCCGAAAACCCCAGGGTGGGGAGGCCGCGTTGTGGTGGACAAAAGTCCCGGATATACTCGGCCGCGCAAAGCCGGAAAGGAGGTTTGCCGTTGCTCACGATGAAGGAACTCCTCGAAGCGGGGGTCCATTTTGGGCATAGGGCCCGAAAATGGAACCCCAAAATGCGCGAGTTCATCTATACCGAGCGGAAGGGGATCCACATCATCGACCTCACCAAAACCCTGGAGATGTTCGAGCGGGCCTATCTTTTCGTGCGGGAGCAGGCCGCGCAAGGTAAGGGCATCCTCTTTGTGGGCACGAAAAGGCAGGTCCAGGCCATCGTCGAGGAGGAAGCGAAGAGGTGCGGAGCGCACTATGTGAATCGCCGGTGGATCGGGGGGACCCTCACCAACTTCGAGGTCATCCGCCGCCGCATCCTCCACATGATCGAGCTGGAGCGGAACTTCGCCGAGGGGAAATATGAGAGGCTCCCCATCAAAGAGCGCCTTAAACTGGAAAAAGAGCTTGCGCGCCTCAAAAGCAATTTCGATGGGCTTAGGAATATGGACCGCCTCCCTGGGGTGGTGTTCGTGATCGACCCCACCGTGGAGGTCCATGCCGTGCGCGAGGCCAACGCCATGAGGATCCCCATCGTGGCCATCTGTGACACCGATGCTGATCCGGACCTCATCGATTTCCCCATCCCCGGGAACGACGATGCCATAAAGTCCACGCGGCTTATCACCGCGCGGATCGCCGATGCGGTTTTGGAGGGCCGGGAGGGCCGGGAGGCCGCGCCGGCCACTCCCGCGGAGACGAGGGAGATGCCCAAACCGGAGATGATCGCCGTGGACGAAGAGCACCTCATGGAGATGATGGAGAAGTACGAGGATTACAACGAGGAAAAGGGGTGAGGGATGGAGATCACGGTGGAGCTGGTAAAAAAGCTCCGGGAGGAGACGGGGCTAGGGATAATGGATTGCAAGCAGGCCTTGATCAAGGCCGGCGGGGACATCGAAAAGGCCAAAAAGATCCTGCGCGAAGAGGGCAAGGAATTCCTGGCCACCCAAACCCGCACGGTGAAAGAAGGCCGGGTGGAGGCATATATCCACCACTCCGGGAAGATCGGGGTCCTGGTGGAGGTGGATACGGCCACGGATTTCGCCGCCAACTCCGAGGCCTTCCGGGAGTTTTTGAAGAACCTGGCCATGCAGATCGCCGCGGCCCGGCCCCGCTGGATCGCCCCCGAGGACGTCCCCAAAGAGGTGATCGACCAGGAAAAGGAGATCCTCCGTAAGCAAGCCGAGCGGGAGGGAAAGCCGCCCCACATCGTGGAAAAGATCGTGGAAGGGCGGCTCCAGAAGTTCTTCGAGGAGAATTGCCTCCTTAAGCAGCCCTATGTGCGCGATCCCAGTCTTCGGGTGGAGGATGTGGTGGGGGAGCTGGCGGCGAAGCTCGGCGAGCCCGTGGTGATCCGAAGGTTCGTGCGCTTTCAGGTGGGCGAGGGATGAGTCTGCGGTGGAGGCGGGCCCTCCTGAAAATTTCAGGGGAGGTCCTCGGTGGAAAGGAAGGCCCCTTGGACAAAGGGGCCTTTTCTTTTTATGCCGGGGAGATCGGCCGGGCCCGGGAGGCCGGGGCGGAACTCTCCGTGGTGGTGGGCGGAGGGAATGTGGCCAGGGGCGCGGCCCTCGCCTTCCTTCCCCCCACCGCCGGGCATACCCTGGGGATGCTCGGCACCCTCCTCAACGGGGTAGCCCTTCGGGAATTCCTCCTCGCCCAAGGGATCCCAGCCCTCCTCATGTCCGCCCTGCCGGTGGAGGGCGTGGCTGAACCGGTGGACCCCTGGCGGGCCCGGGAAGCCCTGGCCAAAGGAACGGTGGTGGTCTTCGCCGGCGGAACGGGCGACCCCTTTGTCACCACCGACACGGCCGCGGTGATCCGGGCCCTCTCCGTAGGGGCGGAGGTCGTCCTCAAAGCCTCCAAAGTTCCCGGCCTCTTCGACGACGACCCCCAAAGGAACCCGAAAGCCCGGGTCATCCCCAAACTCAGCCACGGCGAATATTTGGCCCGGGGCCTGCGGGTGATGGACGGGGCAGCGGTGGCCATCGCCGGGGAAAATTCCCTTCCCATCGTGATCTTCCAGGTCGACCGCGAAGGGGCCGTGCTCGAGGCCCTCTCAGGCAAGCGCGGCTCCCTCATCGGAGGTGATGGATGACGGAAAAAGAGGTTTTGGACTTCATCTTTCGCCGGAGGTCCGTGCGGAAGTTCACGGGCGAGCCCGTCCCCCGGGAGAAGCTCGAGGCCCTCCTTCGGGCAGCCATGGCCGCGCCCTCCGCCCGCAACCGCCAGCCCTGGGAATTCCTGGTCATCACGGAGCGGGAGAAGATCCGGGAGGTTTGTAGTGCCCATCCCTACGCGAAGTTCGGCGTGGAGGCCGGGGCGGTGATCCTCCCCTTGGGGAGGCCCGCGGGGAACTTCTACTTCTTCCAGGACATGGCGGCGGCGGTGGAGAACCTCCTT
Source organism: Candidatus Acetothermia bacterium (assembly GCA_023255835.1). Taxonomy (GTDB): domain Bacteria; phylum Bipolaricaulota; class Bipolaricaulia; order Bipolaricaulales; family Bipolaricaulaceae; genus DTER01. The sequence continues at coordinate 414 of JAGDVW010000083.1, read as the reverse complement.
TTGGCCGCGGCCAATTTGGGATTGGGCGCCACCTGGTGCGGCATGGACGAAAACCGCAACAAAATCCTGCGGCCGCTCTTGGGCATCCCCGAGGACTACTGGATCTTCGCCCTCATCCCCGTGGGGATCCCCGCCGAGCATCCCGCGCCCCGCACCCAATACGACCCCCGAAAAGTGCATTGGGAAAAGTTTGGGAACCGCGGGGCATAAAAAAGCCGGGCTCAGCCCGGCCACCTTTGGCCCCGAGGGGATTTGAACCCCTGTCTTCGGGTTGAGAACCCGAAATCCTTGGCCGCTAGACGACGGGGCCCAACGCCTCGATTATGACCGACCTCGTTTGCCTTTCAACCAAAAGCGATGAAACGCGCCCTCAAAAGGCCAGCTCCAAGGCCTCCGGCTCAAGGAAGAAGGGGA
>JAGDVW010000065.1 GCA_023255835.1 Candidatus Acetothermia bacterium | reverse complement strand
TCATCCGCCTTTCAGCCAGCGTGGAAAAGCGCGAGGACATCCAAGCCCAGATCCTCCAACGTCTGGAGGAGATAGCCCAACGGTATCAAGGGCCGGAGAAGTTCTACATCTCCGGCGACGCCGCCTTCATGGTCTATGTGAACCGCTACATGCGCCAGGACCTCGCTTACCTCCTGCCCATTGCGGTCGGGGTCATTGTCTTGGTCCTATTTTTGAGCTTCCGCAACCTTTGGGGCGTGGTTTTGCCGTTGGGGGTGGTTGTGGTGGGGCTCATTTGGACCATGGGCCTCTTCGGCCTTGCTGGTGGCAGGCTCACCATGATCTCCACCTTCCTCCCCGTGGTCCTGGTGGTGGTGGGCTCCGCCTATGGGATCCATGTGGTGAACGACTTTTTCCAGCGCATCTCCCGCGGGATGGGCCGCAAGGAGGCGGTCAAGGACACAGTGCAAGAGATGTTCGTTCCCGTCCTTGGGGCGGCCACCACCACCGCCGCCGGCTTCCTCACCCTCCTTTCCTCCTTCCTCGTCCCCACGAGAGAGTTCGGCCTCTTCTCGGCGTTTGGGGTCATGGTCTCCTTCCTCTTGGCTATGCTCATGATCCCAGCCATTTTTATGGTGATCCCGCTCCCCAAAGTTCGCGTAGCCCAAGGGGAGATGAAAAGCGCTAAAGGATTCGCCCGGATCCTCGCGGGAAAGCCCGTGGTCGTCCTCCTCGTTGTGGCCGCTTTCCTCGGCGTTCTGGCCCTAGGGATCCCTGGGCTCAAAGTGGAATCCGACGTGACCCGCTACTTCCGGGGGAACTCCCCGGTGGTGGAGGCTCTGCGGGTGGTGGATGAGCGCTTCGGCGGGAGCCAAGAGCTTTCGGTGGTGATCGACACAGGAAAGAGGGATGGCCTCAAGGACCCCGCGGTGCTCCGGTTCATGGATCGCTTGCAGCGCTTTTTGGAGGAGCGGCCGGAGGTGGGGTCCACCTCGTCCTTGGCGGACCTCGTTAAGGAGTCCTATTTCACCCTCAAGGGGGATGATCCCGCGTTCTACACGATCCCCGAGACCTCCCGGGCCGTGGCCCAAGTCCTCCTCCTTTACGAGATGGGCGGAGGAGAGGTCACCGCTTCCATGGCCACCCGAGACTTCCGGGTGGGCCGGATCTCCGCGCGGGTGCGCTCCGTGGGCCTCTCCGGCTACGACGCCTTGGTCAAAGCCGTGGAAGAATTCGTGGCCAAGGGAAAACCCGCTTCTTTAGCGGATTGGTACATCACCGGTTCCCCCTCCCTCTACATCCAGCTCTCTAAAAAGCTTATCGCCTCGCAACTTGTGAGCCTGGGGACGAGCTTTGGGGCCGTGGGATTCATCGTGGCCGTGCTCATGCTCTCTTTGGGTGCGGGGCTTCTTTCCCTCACCCCGCTTTTTGTGGCCGTGGCCGGGAACTTCGGAGTCATGGGGTATGTCGGGGCCTATCTGGATATGGCCACGGTGATGATCGCAAGCTTAACGGTGGGGATCGGCGTGGATTACGCCGTGCACTTCCTCAATCGCTATCGAAACGAGCGCCGGGCCGGCCTCCCCCATGAGGAGGCTCTGGCCGAGACCTACCGCACCTCCGGCCGGGCCATCGTGGTGAACGCCCTCACCCTGGCCTTGGGCTTCTTGGTCATGCTCCTTTCGCGCTTCGGGGCCCTCAACACCTTCGGCTGGCTTTTCGCCCTCACCATGGTGACCAGCGCCCTGGGCGCCCTTTTGGTTTTGCCATCCCTTTTGGCCTGGATTCCGGAACGGTTTTATCAACCTTGGGGGCGCCTTGCCCCCCTTTGGGTTCGGGTGGGGCTCCTTGAGGCCCCTAAACCGGCAAATCCTGGAGAGAAAAAGGAGGGGAAGGATGAAGCGCCTCGTGGTTAGTGGGTTACTGGTGTTCTTGGGGGTTTGGGCCTTCGCCCAGACCGCGGACGAAATCCTAAAAAAGGTGGAGGAGCAGGGCTTTTTCGGGACGGGGCGGGAATCCCTTTACGCCTCGTTGGCGGTGGAGATCCAGGAGAAGGGTCAGCCCACCGTGGACTACGCCTTCCGCGTTTGGGCCAAGGAGTATTCGGATGGGACCACGAAAGTCCTCCTCCTTTACGCGGCCCCGGAGGATGTGGCCGGGACCATCTTTTTGGCCCACGTGCCCAAGGAAGGAACAGCCCGCATGTGGCTCTACCTCCCGGAGCTAGCCTTGGTGAAGGAGCTCGTGGGCGAGGGCGAGCGCAAGGGCGAGTTCATCGCGGGAAGCGGGATCACCTACGAGGACATCTCCAAGGGCTTCAGTTACCGGGAGGACTACGAGAGCGAACTGTTGAGCGAGGAAGACCTTTCCGGCTTCCCCACGTGGAAGCTCGGCCTTTCTCCGAGAGCTTCGGGTGCGGAGTGGAGCCGGGTCCTCCTTTGGGTGCACCGTGAGCACTATTTCGTGGTGCGGGCTGAGTTCTACGATAAGGATGGGAAGCTTTCCCGCGTTTTGTTGGTGCCAGAGCTCGTGACGGACTCCTTGGGCCCCCGGCCGGCCCTCCTTCAGGTGGAGAACCTGGGGAAGGGATCCCGGGGGGAGGTCCGGATCCTCGAGCGTTCCTGCGCGGAGATCCCCGATGAATATTTCCTGCCCGAAAACCTTGGCAAGCTGCGCTTGTGAGAAGAGGGGGAGGGGCCAGGCCCTCCCCCAATTTTG
>JAGDVW010000039.1:3800-17896 GCA_023255835.1 Candidatus Acetothermia bacterium | reverse complement strand
TCCGGGGTGGCCCTCACCGATCAGGGGCTGATCGAGGGCCGCGCCCGGGAAGTCCTTTTCCTGCGCAAAATCTTGGGCGCGCGGGTGGCGATCCTCGCCGATATCCACGTGAAGCACGCTTTCCATTTCGGCGAACTTTCCGACGCCGCGCGGGATGCGGCCCGAAACGGCGCCGATGCCCTCATCGTCACAGGAAAGGCCACGGGGGAGGCCCCGGACCCCCAAGACCTGCGGGCGGCCCAACGGGCCAGCGGCCTTCCTGTGCTTGTGGGAAGCGGGATCACCCTGGAAAACCTCAGCTATTACAAAGAGGCCGACGGGTTCATCGTGGGAACTTGGCTTAAGGAAGGGGGCGAGGTGGAAAACCCCGTGGATCCTGAGCGGGTGCGCCGCCTTTTTGCGCTTTTGCGCTCGCTATGAGCGAGGTCCTGCACCGGTGAGCTCCGCAAGGAGGGGCTCAAGGCCAAGATCATCGCGGATGAGGACGCGGTCCCGCAAGGCCCTAAGAAGCTGGGCGTCCTTTTTAGCCAGGGCCCTGAGGAACTCCCCCTTCGTGAGGCCTTTTGGCTCCACCCCCGGAGGCCCCCAGCGGAAAAGAAGCTCGCTTCGCGTGAGGGGATGCTCCGGGAGGTTTTCCGCGACGAGGAACACGTCCACATCCGATCCCAAATTGAAAGCGCCGCGGGCCACGGAGCCGTAAACCCAAATGCTTACGGCGCTCAAGGCCTTTTGGGCTTCCTCGGCAAAGGCCCGGGCCCGGCTCAATCGCTCTTCCCGTTCGGCCCGCCTTCTCTCAAGGGCCTTGTGCATCCTGCCAAACCTTCTCCACAAAAGAGAGGATCCTTTGCGCGCACCTGATCGCGCGATTGGCGTCCTCTTCCTGGTAGAACTCCGAAGGGGTGCCGGTGGGGTAAACGTCAGGGTAGCGGGAGGCGATGTAGTGGCGCTCAAGCTGGCGCGCGCAGTTTACGATTTCATCGGGGACCGTGATCCCCAAGGCGGTGATTTTCTCCGCCAACGATGAGGTGGAATAGCCAAAGGCTTCCTCCCCGAAGGCGCGCAAAAGCCCTTTTAGGGCGAATTTTCCGGCCTGCTCGGCCTTGAAACAGGCCCAGGCGTAGTCTCCAGCCTCTTTGTCGCGCCGGGCCGAGCCCATGGTTTGTTGCGCCTGCCGCCACCAGCGCGCGAATTCCTCTTTGTCCACCACACGGGCATTATCGATCGGCAAACCCCAAAAAGCCAAGGCTTGGAAAACGTGAGCGGCTAGAAGCGAAAGATCACGCCAGTTCCGCCAAATTCCCGCGAACTTTGCGAGGTCCTCCGGCCCGATTGGGCTTTGGGGGAAGGAAACGCGCAGTTCCCCTGCGTGCTCTTCCCAACTATGGGAGGGCAAGCCAAGGTTTTCGCATACCTCGCGCTCGAGGACGCGCACGACGATTTCGTGGGCGAGGTCTTTCCGCGGGTCGGTGGGGTCTGAGACCCCTGGAACGGCCTTCCCAAGCGCAGCGTGTAAAAGTTCGTGCACGAAAACCGGGAGAGCTTGGCGGCCGCGTCCCGCCGCCTCTTCGGGGCTCAGTTCAACCCCAAGCGTTCGTTCCACGGTGTACACGATTTCCTCCAAAAGGGCCGCGATTTTTTCAGTTTTCCTGGGCATAAAGCTTGCGGGCCCAAACTCGGCGGCGGCCGTCCTTGGGCCGGACGGTGAACTCCTCAATGAGGAAGCCCGCAAGGAGCTCCCGGATCTCCTCGTCGGTCCAAAACCGCCAAAGCATTCGATCCCGTCTTCCACCCCAAAATTGCCAGGTGCCGTCGGGGAAGACCTGATGAGGATAGGCCTCGTCTTCGGGATCGGGCGGGCCATCCATCCCCAAGAGGAGGAGGCCGCCGGGCCGAAGCACCGCCCGGATCCGCCGCATCGCCTCCTCGGCCTCCTCCTTGAACATGTGGTCCAGGACGGAGTTGGCGATCACCGCATCGAAAACGCGGTTCGTGGGGAGCTCCTGGGCCGGACACACGAAGGCCTCGATCTGGAGTTTCTCTTCCTCCGCCCAGGAGCGGAGGTGCTGGACAGCGAGTTCGGAGATGTCGATCGCCGTGACCTGGAAGCCGGCGCGGGCCAGGGCCACGCTCCAATGCCCCCGACCAAATCCCACATCCAAGACGGTCCTCGTCCCCTCCCTCCGGAACCGCTCCACAAGCCAAGACCAATCCCGGTCGGCTAGGGAACGGTCCGGCGGGGTCGCAAAGAACCGGCGCTCCCAAAACTGGGCCTGCTCCCGTAGCTCACTCCTCATGGCCAAAAAGAGGCGGGCACGGGTTCAGGCAGCCGATGGCCTGGTCGGAAAGGGCGCTGCACCCATAAGCGTTGCAGGCCCGGATGGCGTAGCGGTAGCGAACGCCCACGTGGGCCGTGCGGTCCTCAAAGGAGGTGGTGCGAACGTCGTCGGCCAACAGACAGAGTCCTAAGCAGCCCGGTTGGGGACTGGGATCGCGGAAAATTTGGTAGTGGGTGGCACCAGGGATTTCCGCCCAACTGATCACGATCTTGTCGGGGAACGTGCCCTGGCTGGCCAGGAGGCCTTCCGGTTTTGGGGGGCGGCCGGCGTAGCCTCGCACTGCGGCGGAATATGGTCCGCAGCCTGCGGAATTACAGGCCCGCACCTTGTACCAGTACCACTTCCCCTCCTCGCTCACCTGGTCGCCATAGGAGGTAGCGCCCGTTTGCCCCACCTCCAGGAAGTCCCCATCGGCGCTTTCCGCCCGAAAGATCTTGTAGAATTCGGCGCGCTCCACCGCGCTCCAGGAGAGGTTGATCGCGTTTTTGGCTGCGCCGAAAGAAGCTTGAAGCCCTGCGGGAGCGCGGTCCGGCGGGAGGGGGGGTTGCTCGGGAAGAAGGCCGCAGCCGGCGAGGAGCAAACCCAGCCCCACAAGGAGGAAAACTTTCCCTTTCCGCATCGTTGCCTCCTTTTTTCGATCTTAGGCCGGGGATGGTCCAGGGGCCAGTTCGGGGAGGGAGAAATCCAGGCCGCGCAGGAGGGAGAGGAGTTCGGCCTCGCTTAGTCCCAAAATCGTGAGGATCTGGTTTTGCAGTGTTTGCACGAAGACTTCACCGGCGGAGATCTCCGCCCGGAACTCGGGATACCGTTCCCAGAGGGCGGAAAGGCGGGCCCTAAGCCCCACCACCTCCGCGCCTTCCACCAGCTTATCGGCATAGAACACGATTTTTTCCGGCCAAGTTTGGGGGGATTTCCCCGGCCGAAGGACGTGTTTTCGGGCGATCTCCCCGAGTTCGGGGTAGCCCAGATCCGCGAGGATCTCCGCGGCCCGCTCGCCGTGCTCACCTCCCTCCTTGAGGGATTCGATTTTGTCGAGGTCGTGGAGGAGGCCGCCGCGGTGGACTAGGAGGGGATCCACCTCGATCCCCCGCTCCCGCAGTTTCTCGGCGAGGAAAAAGGCCACCCCGGCCACCGCCGCGGAATGACGGATGACGTTCTCCGGAACCCCCTGTTCTTTCAGGATTTGCCAAGCCTCAGCGAGATCCGGAAGCTTAAATTCCAGGGGCTTTCGGAGCTCCCCAAGATCGCAGATCTCCAAATCGTGGAGGGGATGAGAGGAGGGGCAGAGGAGGCCCTGGGGATTGAGCCAGACCGCCCGGAGCCCTTTCCCTTTGGCGAAGATTATCCAGGTGTAGTCGGGGGAAACCAGGACGAGCTCGTCTTTTCTTTCGGGCGGGGGAACTTCCTCCGGCGCAAGGATCAAGGGGAAGCGGAGGAGCACGGAAGGGGGAGGTTTTCCCGCGGTGCGGAGGAGGGCCACTGGGCCAGGGATTTCCGCGCAAGAAGAGAAAACCCAGGCTGGGGAATCGGTGGGGAGCAGGATCAGCACGAGTTTTCCTTCCCTTTGCAGGGGCAAGATCTTTCCGCGGAAATTCTGGGCAAAGCCCGCCGCAAAAGCTCCACCAGTTTGGGAAGGCTTTCCTCCATCACCTGGGTGACCCTCTCGTGCTCCACGGGTTCCGCTCCCCAAACATCGAGGTCGGTCACCACGGCCACCGTGGCGTAACACATCCCCAGCTCCCGGGCCAAAACGACCTCCGGGACGAGGGTCATGGAGAGGAGATCGGCGCCGAAGACCTCGCGATATAGGCGGGACTCGGCCCGGGTGGAGAAGCGCGGCCCCTCGAAGACCAGGACCGTCCCCCGCTTGTGGATGCGGAAGCCCAGCTCTTCCGCGGTTTTTCCGAGGATCTCCCGGAGCTCCGGACAGAAGGGATCAGCCAAAGAGGTGTGCACCACTTTTGGCCCCTCGAAGAAGGTGGAAGGGCGGCCTTTGGTCCAATCGATGAACTGGTCCGGAAGGACGAGGTCGCCGATTTCGTAGTCCGGGCGGAGGCCGCCCATGGCGGAGAAGGCGAGGATCCGCCTCACCCCAAGGCTATAAAGGGCCCAGATATTGGCCCGATAGGGGACGCGATGGGGCGGAAGCTCGTGTTTTTGGCCGTGGCGGGGGAGGAAGGCGATCTCCACCCCTTCCACCTCGCCCACCATAAGCCCCGCCGAGGGGAGGCCGTAGGGCGTGGCCTTCCTTATTTCTTGGGCCTTGGAAAGGAGCCCAAGTTTGTAGAACCCGGACCCGCCGATCACCCCGATCCTTGGGCTCACAGCGTGGTAGTTTAGCCGAGGAGCGTTGTTTGGGTGCTTGACAGGTTGAGCCAAAGCCGATAGTGTTTGCAAATGGTTCGCCTCCCCTCCCTCCGGGTGGAAGTCGGGGCGATCCCCGAGGGCGTGCTTCTTCCCGGTGATCCCGCGCGGGCCGCCCTTATCGCTGAGCGTTTGGAGCGCGCCGAGGAACTCGCGAAAAACCGGGAATTCCACTCTTATCGGGGCCTTTGGCGGGGCGTTCCCGTGGGGGTTATTTCCACCGGGGTTGGGGCGCCGGGCGCGGCGATCTGCGCGGAGGAGGCCATCCGGGCCGGGGCGAAAATCCTCATCCGCGTGGGCACCGCTGGTTCCCTTCAGGAGAAAGTGCGGGACGGTGACCTAGTGGTGGCGTTGGGCGCGGTCCGCGCCGAAGGCACGAGCCCCCGCCTCCTTCCCCTGGAATTCCCCGCCCTTTCCGATCCCGAGATCGCCTTCGTCCTCGCGGAGGAAGCGGAGGCGCTGGGGGTCCCAGTGCACCGAGGAGTGGTGGTCACCCTGGATGCCTTCTACCGCGGGGTTTTGGATTTGGGGTTGGACACCTATGCCCAATGTGGGGCCTTAGCGGTGGAGATGGAGTGCGCCGCGATTTTTGCCGTGGCCCAGCTCCGCAGGGCCCGCGCTGGCGCCATCCTCGCCATCGATGGCGATGCCCGCCGGGCCACCCTCGGCGACTATAATCCCCACCGGGAGGTGGTGAAAAGGGCGGTGGCAAAGGAGATCGAAGCGGCCTTGAACGCCCTTTCCCGCCTCCTGGGAAAACATTCTCCGTAAGGGGGTGCATATGTGGCGAGCCTTTTTGGTTTTGGGTATTCTGGCTTTGAGTTTTTGGTGCTTTGCCCAATGGAACTTAGTCCTCCTCCATGTGAACGACGTGCATTCCCGTTTGGATGAGCTAGCGAGGGTGGCAACGGCAGTGGAAGAGATCCGCGCCAAATCTCCGGACGCCCTCTTCCTCCACGCTGGGGACCAATTTTTGGGCACCCTGTACTTCACGGTGCACAAGGGCCTAGCCGACGCTGAGGTCCTCAATCTCCTTGGCCTTTCGGCCATGGCCCTGGGGAACCACGAGTTCGACGAGGGGCCGGCGGGCTTGGCGCGCTTCGCTGATGTCGTGCGCTTTCCCCTCCTTTCCGCCAACTGCAACGTCTCCAACGAGCCGCTTCTTTCCGGGAAGATCAAGCCCTATGTAGTTTTGGATGTGGCCGGCGAGAAGGTAGGGATCATCGGGGTCACCACCCCGGATACCGCTTGGTCTTCCAACCCTGGTCCGAACGTGACCTTCACCGATCCCGTTTCCGCTGTGCGCGCCGCGATTTCCGATCTTTCCGCCCAAGGGATCAAGGTGATTGTGGTCCTGAGCCACCTCGGTTGGGATAACGATCTGGTTTTGGCCCAAAGCGTTGCGGGGATCGATGTCCTCGTGGGCGGGCACTCCCATACTTTGCCCAAGGAATACCCCGCGGTGGTGGAAAGAAAGCTTCTCAACGTAAACAAAGCTACCCAAGAGGAGTTGGAGGCTTTGCCGGGGATCGGGCCCACCATCGCCAAAAGGATCATCGAGTGGCGCGAGACGAAAGGGCCCTTCCAGAAAGTGGAGGATCTGCTACAGGTTTCGGGGATTGGGCCAGCGCGCCTGGCGGCTATCCGGGATTTGGTGACGGTGAGCGATGAGCCCGTGCGGACCCTGGTGGTCCAGGCCGGGGAGAACGCCCAATATCTTGGTCATCTTTCCCTAAGCTTCGACCAAGCGGGGAACGTGGTGGCCTGGGAGGGGAAACTTCTGCCCACCCAAAATCTTTCGGCTCATCCCCTGGTCGAGGAGAAGCTCAAGGCCTTCCGGGAGGCCATCGAGGCCCTCAAATCCCAGGTGATCGGGGAGACCAAGGTGCAACTTGAGGGCGAGCGGAGCAAGGTCCGGAGCGAGGAGACGAACCTTGGGAACCTGATTGCCGATGCCCTCCTTTGGAAGGCCCAAGTGGCTGGGGCCCAGGTTGCCATCCAAAACGGCGGGGGGATCCGTGCCTCCCTTCCGGCCGGGCCGGTGACCTTCGGGGACTGCATGAACATCCTGCCCTTCGGGAATTACCTTGTGGTGCTCGAGCTCACGGGCGAGCAGATCTGGCAGGCTTTGGAGAACGGGGTCTCCCAGGTGGAGAAGCTCGCGGGCCGCTTCCCCCAGGTGGCTGGCCTTCGCTTCGTCTGGGATCCCGCCCAGCCCGCCGGCTCCCGCATCGTCTCCGTGGAGGTCTTCCTGGACGGGGCCTGGAAGCCCTTGGATCGGAACGCCACTTATCGCCTGGCCACCAACAACTTCCTGGCCCAGGGCGGCGACGGCTACACGATGTTCCTGGCCGCCAAAAACGTTTGGAACCTGGGGTTCGTGGACTACGAGGTCCTGGCTGAATACATCCGGGCGCATTCCCCGGTCGCTCCGAAGGTGGAGGGCCGGATCACTCGCAAGTGAAAGGGGGTGAGAGAAGGCGAAGTTTTTCGGCTGGAAGGCTTAAAAAACGAAAGGAGGTTTAGATGCGCAAAATAGCGTTGGTTTTGGTTGGTGTGGTTTTGGCGGGCCTTTTGGGGTTGGGGGCGGGAGTCCCCAAGATCGCTCTCATTTTGGCCACCGGTGGCCTCGGCGACCGCTCTTTCAACGACCAGAGCTATTGGGGCGCGGAGCGGGCCGCTAAGGAGTTGGCGGAGCGCTACGGCGTCCCCGTGGAGCAGATCTTCTCCTACGTGGAGCCGCGGTCCATCGCCGACTACGAGGGCTATCAGCGGGAGTTCGCCCGCACCGGCGAGTACACGATCATCGTGTGCATCGGTTTTGATCAGGCCCCGGTCCTCGAGGAAGTGGCTCCCGATTATCCGAATCAGAAGTTCGTGGTGATCGACGCTGTGGCCGCCGTGGATAACGTGGCCTCCGTGGTGTTCAACGACTGGGAGGAAGCGTTCCTCTGCGGGGTTGTGGCCGGGCTTTGGACGAAGACCAACAAGGTGGGGATGCTGGGAGGGATGGACATCCCCCTCATCCGCCGCTTCTATCAGGGCTTCTCCCAGGGCGCCCGGTGGGCCAACCCCGCCATCAAACCCGAGGATGTCCTCGTGCGCTACGTTGGGGCCTGGAACGACCCGACGAAGGGGAAGGAGCTGTCGCTGGAGATGTACCAGGCCGGCGCGGACGTGATCTATGGAGCGGCGGGCAAATCCCACCTTGGGGTCTTCGCCGCCGCCGAGGAGAACCGCGGGGTCTGGTGGGCCATCGGCACCGACGTGGATCAAAGCTGGTCCACTCCTGAACACGCCGACGTGATCATCGCCTCCGGGCTCAAGCGCGTGGACCTCGCGGTCTATACGGAGATCATGAAGGCCGTGGAGGGCACATGGAAGCCCGGGGTCATCGTTTACGGCATGGTCTCGGAGTCCAAGATCGGAACGGGCATCGCCGTGGGCAAGGTCGACAAATTCCCGCCCTATGTGGTGGCCAGCTACTCCGAGGTGGATATCCCCGACTGGATCCTGGATAAGGTCGTAGAGGCGGCGAAGGGGATCCTTGAAGGGACCATCGTCATCGAGCACGAGTGAGGGGAAGGGAGGGTCGATGCCGGTCGAGGCCGTGCGGATGGAGGGGATCGTTAAGACCTTCCCCGGGGTGGTGGCCAACGCCGGCATCGACTTCTCCCTCTTTTTTGGGGAGGTGCACGGCCTTCTTGGGGAGAATGGGGCCGGGAAGACCGTGCTCATGAGCATCCTCTATGGGCTCTATCAGCCCGATTCCGGCCAAATCTACGTGCGCGGGGAACAAGTCCGCATAAAAAGTCCCTCCGTGGCCATAAGGCTTGGGATCGGCATGGTGCATCAGCACTTCATGCTCGTCCCCCGGCTCACGGTTTTGGAGAACATGGCGGTGGGCTGGGAGCCGCGCCGCGGGCCCTTTTTGGACCGGGCGGCCATGAAAAAACTGGTCGAGGCCCTCGTCGAGGAATACGGCCTTTCCGTGGATCCCGAGGCCAAGGTGGAGGAGCTCTCCGTGGGCGAGCAGCAGCGGGTGGAGATCCTAAAAGCCCTTTACCGCGGCGCCCAGATCCTCATCCTGGATGAGCCCACCGCCGTCCTCACCGAACAAGAGGTGGAGGCCCTTTTTAAAACGGTAAGGGCCCTCCGCGACCAGGGGAAAGCCGTGGTCTTCATCACCCACAAGCTCCACGAGGCCATGGCCATCTGCGATAGGGTCACCGTTTTGCGCAAAGGGAAACGGGTGGGGACGGTGCCCATTTCCGAGGCCACCCCGGAGAAGCTGGCGGAGATGATGGTCGGCCGGGAAGTGGTTTTCCGCGTGCAACCAAAGCCGGTCTCCCGGGAGGGGAAAGAGCTCCTGCGCGTGGAGGACCTCACTGTACACGATGATCGCGGCCTCCCCGCGGTGCAGAGGGTTTCCTTCACTTTGGTCGATCACGAGATCCTCGGGATCGCGGGAGTGGAGGGGAATGGCCAAAAGGAATTGGTGGAGGCCCTGACCGGGCTTCGGCCGCCCAAGGCCGGGAGGGTCTTTTTGGCCGGGAAGGAGGCCACCGGCCTTCCCGCCCGGGATCTGGCCCGTTTGGGTTTGGTCCATATCCCCGAGGATCGGCAGGCCACCGGCCTCGTCCTCCCCTTCTCCCTCGCGGAGAACCTGATTTTGGGGCGCCACAGAGAAGACGGCTTTGCCCTCGGCCCGTGGGCCCAGCTTCGCCGCCGCGTTTTCCACTACGCCGAGGATGCCGTGCGGACTTTCTCCATCGTGGCCCCGTCCGTTCGCGTTCCCGTCCAAAACCTCTCCGGCGGGAACCAACAGCGGGTGGTCCTGGCCCGGGAGCTCGGCCGGAACCCCAAGGTGGTGGTGGCCCACCAGCCCACCCGCGGTCTAGATGTGGCGGGAATGGAGTTCGTGTGGGAGAAGCTCCTGGAGCTCAGGGAGAAGGGTTGCGGGGTCCTCCTCGTCTCCATGGATCTGGACGAGATCCTGATGCTGGCGGATCGGGTGGCGGTGATGTACCGCGGGGGGATCGTGGGGATCTGGCCCAAGGAGGAAGCGGACAAGCGCGAGTTGGGCCTGGCCATGCTGGGGGGCAAGGTTGCGACTGGCTAGGGAACTCGGCCTCATCCTCGCCTCCTTGGCCCTGGCCTTCGGTGTGGGGGCTTTGGTGGCCCAGCTTTCTGGCCTCTCCCCGGGCGCGGTTTATCGGGAGCTTTGGCGGGGGGCTTTCGGCGATCAATACCGGGTCTTTCAAACCTTGACCCAGGCCACGCCCATCATGTTCACGTCCTTGTCTTTCCTCATCGCCTTCCGCGCCGGGCTATTCAACATCGGGGCGGAGGGGCAGATGTACCTTGGGGCGTTCTTCGGGGCCTGGGCCGGTTTCACCCTCATCCTCCCCCAATACCTCCACACCGTGGTGGCCCTTTTGGTGGGAGCTTTGGCCGGGGCCCTTTGGGGGTTCATCCCGGGTTGGCTGCGGGCCCGCCGCGGCACAAACGAGTTCGTCTCCACCATGATGCTCTCCTACGTGGCCATTTACTTCACGAGCTGGCTCGTCTCCCCCCGCGGGCCTTACCACGGGACTCAATGGGCCAACCAAACGGTGCGGATCCTCCCGAGCGCGGAGCTCCCGCGGTTTGTGCGGGGGATGCAGCTCCATTGGGGGCTGGTCATCGCTGGGCTTTTGTGCGCTCTTTTTTGGTATTTCCTTTTCCGCACCCCCCGGGGTTATGAGCTCCGGGCGGTGGGGCAAAACCCTCGGGCGGCCCAATACGCCGGGATCGATGTTTCACGCGCGATGATCCTGGCCTTGACTTTGGCCGGGGCCCTGGCTGGGCTCGGCGGGGCTGCGGAAATCCTCGGGACCCATCGGCGGTTCATTGAGTTCTTCTCCCCTGGTTACGGCTGGGACGGGATCGCTGGCGGGCTAATTGCCCGGGCCCATCCCCTGGCGGTGATCCCCGCGGCGGTCCTCATCGGGGCCCTGCGGGCTGGCGGGATGGGCATGGACCGCGCCGGAGTGGCCCCCTCCGATTTCGCCTCCGTCCTCCAAGGGATCGTCATCTTCTTCGTGGTCGCTCCCGAGCTCTTCCGCATCTTCCGGCGGATCCGGCGGGAAAGGAGGGTCCTTGTCCATTCTCAGCCTTGATCTATTCCTCTCCGCCCTGCGCTTGGCCACCCCCATCGCTTTGGTGGCTTTGGGCGAGACCTTCTCCGAGCTTTCCGGGGTGATCAATGTCGGTGTGGAGGGGACAGCCTTGGCTGGGGCCCTCATCAACGCCATCGTTGCCTACCACTCCGGAAGCCCGTTTTTGGCCGTTCTTGGGGCCTTGGCGGTCGGGGCATTTTTGGGGCTGGTCCATGCCACTTGGGCCGTGTACCTCCGGGCCGATCACGTGGTGAGCGGGGTGGCGGTGAACCTCCTGGTGGCCGGGATCGCCCTTTTTTCCACCCGGATCCTTTGGGGTTGGCGGGGCACCTCCCCGGCCGCGGCTACCATGAACCCCTGGATCTTCGTGGCCATCGCGTTTCTCCTTGTGGGGTTGTCCCAGGTTTACATCTTTCGCACGCCGTGGGGGCTACGGTTGCGGGTGGTTGGGGAGCACCCCCACGCGGCCGACACCGCCGGGATCAACGTGAACCGCGCTCGCCTCCTTTACACCGTGTTGAACGGGGCCCTGTGCGGGCTGGCTGGGGCGTTCCTCTTCAATAACCTCGGCCGGTTCACGGACGGCATGGTGGGCGGCCGCGGGTTCATCGGGATCGCGGCCATGGTGGTGGGGAATTATCGTCCCCTCCCGGCTTTGGCCGCGGCCTACTTCTTCGGCCTGGTGGATGCCCTCCAAATGCGCCTGCAAACTTACATCCCCTCCCAGTTCTCCATCATCCTCCCTTACCTCCTCACCGTGGTGGTGCTGGCTGGGTTCCTTGGGAGGGCCAATGTGCCCAAAGCCCTGGGCAAGCCTTATCTTAAGGAGGGCCGATGATCCGCCCGCTCTTTTGGGAGGAGGATCACCTGGTCCTCCTCGATCAGAGCAGGCTTCCCTGGGAGGAGCGCTGGCTCGCGTTGCGCTCTTGGGAGGAGGTGGCCGAGGCGATAAAGGAGCTCAAGGTGCGGGGTGCTCCGGCCATCGGGATCGCCGCGGCCTATGCCCTGGTCCTGGCCGCCCAAAACCCCAGGGAGGGGCGCAGCCCCGCGGAGGAGGCCCTCCTGGCAGCCGCGGAGCTGCGCAAAACCCGGCCCACGGCGGTGAACCTCTTCTCCGCCCTCTCCCGCATGGAAAGCTTGATCCAAGCGAAGCCAAACGCCTCGGACCTTCCCGTGCGCCTCCTTTCCGAGGCCCGAAGGATCCATGAGGAGGACATCGCGGCGAACCGGAGGATGGGGGAGCTCGGGGCCGCCCTCCTTCCGGAAAACGCCAGGGTCCTCACCATTTGCAACACTGGCGCTTTGGCCACGGGCGGCTACGGCACGGCCCTGGGGGTCATACGCGCTGCCTTCGCCCAGGGGAAGATCAGAATGGTCTACGCCTGCGAGACCAGGCCTGTCCTTCAGGGGGCGCGCCTCACCGCCTGGGAGCTCCTTCGGGAGGGGATCCCCTTTCGCCTGATGGCGGACTTCGCCGCCGGCCTCCTTTTTCGGCGGGGCGAGGTGGACGCTGTGCTCGCGGGAGCCGACCGGATAGCCCAAAACGGCGATTTCGCCAACAAAGTGGGCACTTATGTTTTGGCCGTGCTCTCTCAACGCCATGGCGTTCCGTTCTATGTGGTTGCCCCCTCCACCACTTTCGATCTCTCCCTGGCCTCCGGGGAGGGGATCCCCATCGAGGAGCGGCCGGAGGAGGAGGTCCTTGCTCCTTACGGGTTCCGTTTGGCCCCAAAGGGAGCGCGGGCTTGGAACCCGGCCTTCGACCTCACCCCTGGTGAACTGGTTTGGGCTTTCGTGACAGAAAAAGGGGTGATCCGGCCGCCCTATGAGCGCACGATCCCTGCGGCCCTTTCGGGTTGAGGTCGCCCGGGCTTACCGGCGGCTTGGGGAGCTTGGCCTCATCACCGGAAGCTCCGGGAACGTTTCCCTCCGGGTGGGGGAAGGAATCCTCATCACCCCCACGGGGATCCCCTGGGAGCGGGTGCGGCCGGAGGGGATCGTGGCCTTGGATTTCGCCGGCCGGGTGCGGGGTCGGGGCCACCCCTCCTCGGAGTGGCGGTTGCACCTCGTCCTTCTGCGGGCCCGGCCGGATGTTCGGGCCGTGGTGCATACCCATTCCCCCTTTGCCACCGCCGCGGCCCTCTTTGACCAAGCGTTGCCGGTCCTCCACGACGAGGGCCGGCTCCTTTTTGGGGAGACGATCCCCTTAGCCAGGCACGCCCCACCGGGGACCTGGGAACTCGCCCAAAATGCCTTGGCCGCCCTGGGGGAGGGCCGGGCCGTCCTCCTTCCCCGGCACGGGGCGGTGGCCGTGGGCCGGACCCTTGACGAGGCCCTGACCCTGGCGGAGAAAATCGAGGAGGCCGCCCGCCTTTTCCTCCTTTCCCAGGCCCTGCGTGGCCCTTAGCCCCTTCGCCGTTTAGACTGTCACAAGTTTCCAAAAGGAGGGCGTTTTGGACACGAAGGCGATCATGGCGTTGGCTTTGGAAATGGCAGGGCTTTCCGCGGTCCCCGCGGATAGCGCCATCCATGTGCCGGGGGATGGGATCAGAAAAATCCTCGTGGGGATCGACCTGGAAGGGCCGGAGCTCCTTTGGGCCAAGGAGAACGGCTTTGACCTCGTGATCACCCATCATCCGCCCGGCGGGCCTGCGGCCTTGAACTTTTGGCAGGTTCTCCTCCGGCACGTGGAGCTCATGAAGGGCTACGGGGTTCCCGAGGCGGTGGCCCAGGCCGCGGCCGCCGAGCTCGTTCGCGAGAACCGCTGGCAGAACCAGGCCCGGAACTACCTCCGCCTCCCGGAATTCGCCAAAAGGCTTGGGATTGCCTACATGAACATCCACACGCCCCTCGATGAGCTCGGGCGGAGGCGGTTGGTTCAGGCGGTGGGCGAGGTTTCCCCTGCGGCCCCGGTGGCCGAGCTCATCGGCCATCTCCGCGCCAAATTCGGCGAATTCCAAAAGGCCCTCACCGCGATCGAGGTTGCGGTGGGAAGCTCCCAGAACGCCCTGGGGAAGGTGGCCGTGATCCATGGAGCTGGCACGAACGGGGGTTACCCCGTGGCCAAGGCCCTCTTCGACCACGGGGTGGATACCGTCATTTACATCCACATCCGGCCCCATGAGGCCCACCGTCTCGCTCAAGAGTACGGAGGGAAGGGGAAGAACCTGGTGGTGACCGGCCATATCGCCAGCGACTCGTTGGGGATCAACCCCTTTTTGGCCGAGCTTCGGGC
>JAGDVW010000039.1:0-3700 GCA_023255835.1 Candidatus Acetothermia bacterium | reverse complement strand
TTGTGGAGACTTTGGACGTCGTCGCGCCCTGAAATGATTCGGGCAGGGATTGCTTTCCTCCGCACTTATCCGGACCTCTGGAAGCTCTTTTGGTCCAACGTCCTTTGGGCCACCGGGTCCGGCCTCTACTTCTTCGTCTGGCCCAATTACGTGCGGGATCTGGGCGGGGGGCCGCAGGAGATCGGGTACCTCACGGGCCTCATGTACGGGGTGATGGCCCTCACCCTCATCCCCGGTGGTTGGCTTGCGGATCGCTGTGATCGGCGGAGGGTGATGCTATTTAACTGGGGGCTGGCCGCGCTGGCCCCTCTTTTCTACGCCCGGGCCAAGAATTGGTTGGAGCTCATCCCCGGCGTGGTCCTCTACGCCCTCTTTTTCGGCTGGCCGGCCATGGAGGCTTATGTGGCCGACGCGGTGCCTCCGGAATCCCTGGGCCGGGCCTTCGCCCTCACCAACTCCGGCTATGCGTTGGGGGCCATCCTTACCCCGCTTTTGGGCGCGGCCTTGCTGAATAAGCTGGGGATGCGCGGCCTTTTCCTCCTTTCGTTTTTGGCTTTCTCCTCCTCCACTTTGCTTATCGGCCTTATGCGGCCCCAGCGGCCTTCCCACCATCGCGAGGGGAATCCTTCGGCGGTCAACGGCCGGGCCCTTTTGCCTTGGATCTTCCTCCTCACCATCACCTCCGCGGCCAGCGCCGGCGCCCGCCCCTTCCTCGCCCCGTTTTTGGAGGACGCCCTTCATCTTGGTCGCGCCTACATCCTCGCTTGCGGTTCCCTTTTGGCCCTCGGGGAGTTCCTCTGGGCCTGGCCCCTGGGCCACAGAAGCGAGCGGAGCCAGTCCCAGGCAGTTTTTCTCGCCCTCGGCCTTTGCGCTTTAGGCGCGGGATTGTTCCTCCTTCCCTACGGTTTCATCCCCGGGCTATTCCTCATGGGCGCGGACCGCGTGGTTTATTCCCTTTTGCGCTCGGTGATCGGCGGGAAGGTCCGGGCCGGCCGCGGCCGGGTATTCGCCAAAACCCAAATTTTGGCCACGGGCGCCGAGGCCTTGGCCCCATTGGCCACCGGCTGGCTCTACTCCCTGAACCCCCAGGGCCCGCTCCTCCTCTTCCGCTTCGTGTTCACCGCGTTTGCCGTGCTCCTGCTCCTTGGGCCCGCCGATAGAATGGAGGGGAGGAGGTCCACGTGGAGCTGGTTGTTCCCGATCTTGGGGAAGTGGAAGAGGTGACCCTCGTGCGCTGGCTCAAGGGCGAGGGCGAGGAGGTGGAGGCCGGCGAGGCCGTGGCCGAGGTGGAGGCGGACAAAGCCGTGTTCGTGATCGAGGCCCCCCTGAGCGGGACCCTGCGGAACCGCCGAAAGGAGGGCGCGCGCGTTCGCCCAGGGGAAACCATCGCCGTGATCCAACCCGGATGAGGCCCGTGTTGGTCCTGCGTTTGGGGCGCGTTCCCTATGGCCCGGTCCTGGACTGGCAGCGCCGCCTGCACCTTTTGCGACGGGAGGGGAGGGTTCCTGATCTCCTCCTCTCTTTGGAACACGAGCCGGTCATAACCTTGGGCCGGGACGCCACTGAAGCCGATCTCCTCCTCCCGCGGGAGGAGCTGGGGCGATTGGGGGTGGAGGTCCACCCGATCGAGCGGGGCGGGGCCGCTACCTACCACGGCCCGGGTCAGCTCGTCCTCTACCCCATTTTGAACCTTCGGGAATTGGGGATCGGCCTGCGGGAGTACGTTTGGCGGTTGGAAGAGGTGATGATCCGCACGGGAAAAGCTTTCGGGGTGGAACTTTTCCGCCGGCCCGGGCAGCCAGGGGCTTGGCACGAGCGGGGAAAAGTGGGGTTCATCGGGGTCTTCGTGCGGGGCTGGATCACCTACCATGGACTAGCCCTGAACGTGGATCTTTCCCCGAACGGCTTTTCCTGGATCGTCCCCTGCGGAATACCAGAGCTTTCGGTGGTATCCTTGGCTGAGCTTTCGGGGGCCAGGATCGGCGTGGAAGAGGTCGAGCCCCTGGCGCTTTCGGCCTTCTCCGAGGTCTTCGGGATGGAAGTTTTGGCGCTTTCGGGCGAAGAGGCGAGGGCATGGCTAAACCAGCGTGGCTGAGGGTGGAGATCGGGCCAAATCAGGCGCGTTTCGCCCAGGTCCGGAAGGTCCTTGAGGAGCAGGGCCTTTCCACGGTGTGCGAGAGCGCCCGCTGCCCAAACCTC
Organism: Candidatus Acetothermia bacterium; assembly: GCA_023255835.1. Lineage (GTDB taxonomy): Bacteria > Bipolaricaulota > Bipolaricaulia > Bipolaricaulales > Bipolaricaulaceae > DTER01. The sequence continues at coordinate 1,501 of JAGDVW010000039.1, read as the reverse complement.
CCCACCTGTTGGGGCAAAGGCACGGCCACATTTATGATCCTCGGGGAGATCTGCACCCGCGCTTGCCGGTTTTGTGCGGTCACCCATGGGAATCCCCTTCCCCCGGATCCAAAGGAGCCTGGAAAACTCGCCCAAGCGGTGCGGGAGCTTTCTTTGCGTTATGTGGTCCTCACCTCCGTGGACCGCGATGACCTTCCCGACGGCGGGGCCTCCCATTTCGCCGCCTGTGTTCGGGCGATCAAAGGGGCTGTCCCGGAAGCGCGGGTCGAGGCCCTCATCCCCGATTTTTCCGGGGATTTGGCGGCCCTGCGGGCCGTGGTGGAGGCCGGACCGGATGTGGTGGGCCACAATTTGGAGACGGTGCGAAGGCTCACGACGCTGGTGCGCGATCGCCGGGCCGGCTATGACCTTTCCCTCCGGGTTTTGCGCACCATAAAGGAGCTTTCGCCCGGAATCCTCACCAAATCCTCCCTCCTTTTGGGGCTGGGCGAGGAGGAGGGGGAGGTGGAAGAGGCCTTTTGGGATCTGAGGCGGGCCGGGGTGGACATCCTCGTTTTGGGGCAATATTTGCGGCCCACACCTCGCCAAATGCCGGTGGCCCGGTATGTGCCGCCCGCGGAGTTCGCGGCCTGGGAGAGGAGGGCTAGGGACATGGGGTTCCGGGCGGTGGTGGCCGGGCCCTTGGTGCGCACGTCCTTCCGGGCCGCCGAAGTTTTCGAGGAGCTCGCATGCGGGTTCTAATCGACCTTGCTTTTCGCGATCCCGCCCTGAATTTGGCCCTGGAGGAGGCCATCTTGGACGGGGTGCGAAGGGAGCTCGTTCCGCCCACCCTCCGGATTTGGCGCAACCCCCGCTGTGTGGTGGTGGGAAGGGGGCAAAAACCCGAGGAGGAGGTGGATTTGGACCTGGCGCGGCGGTGGCGGATCCGGGTGGTGGTGCGGCCCTCGGGCGGCGGTACCGTCTATCACCATCCCGGAAACCTCCTCTTCTCCCTATTTTTGCCCCTCACCGGGAAATGGCGGTCCGTGCGGGAATCCCAAGAAGAGCTTTCCGGGCTTTTGGCGGGGGCCGTGCGCCGTAAGTTTGGCCTTCCCGTGGAGGTGCGGGACGGCGGTCTTTTCGTGCGGGGGATGAAGGTATCCGGCTCTGCCCAACTTCGGCGCGGCGCCCTTTTGCACCACGGAACCCTCCTCCTTTTTCCCGACGTGATCCCCATGGAAAAGGTCCTGCGCGCTCTCCAGCCCGGATACAGTCCAAGTGGGGTTCCTTCCCGGCCCGCGCCGGTGGTGGACCTTTCCTCTCTCCTTGGCCGGGATATCTCCCTGGAGGAAGGGGTGCGCCTGGTTTTGGAGGCCTTCCGGCCGCTTGGAGCCCTCAAGCTGGCCACGATCTCCCTCCGCGAATGGGCTTTGGCCGATCAAATCCTCTCCTCTTGACAAACTTGTTTTTGTTGTACTTTCAATGTCAATACATGTGTGTGACCCGCTTTGGATCATGGCTT
>JAGDVW010000075.1 GCA_023255835.1 Candidatus Acetothermia bacterium | reverse complement strand
GGAGATCCAGGAGCTCATCCCCACCACGCAGTGGATGTTTCCGGTGAACGCGCGGGCCAAGCTCCCCGCGGGTTACGAGTACGCGGTGATCCCGGAAAAACCGGTGTCCTTGGACCCGGAACTTGTGGGGGCAAAGCTTGAGGAGTGGCTGGACCTGTGGCAAAAACTTTTGATCGGCGGCTAATTCTGAAAAAGGGGGCGAGCCTGGCCTGGGCCAGCTTGCCCCTTTTGTTTTTGGTCATGGCTTTCTTCATCCCCTTGGTCAACGTCCTCCTCCTCGGCGTGAGAGAGGATGGGCGCTGGACTTTCACCCGCCTGCGGACGATCGTGGCCACCCCTTATGTGCGCCATCTCTTTTCCTTCACCGCCCTGCAAGCTTTCCTCTCCACGCTTTTGAGCTTCGTCCTCGGTTTCCCTTTGGGCTGGTTCCTCACCCGCTATAGCTTTCCGGGAAAGAGGGTGGCGCAAGCCCTCACGCTTGCCCCATTTGTGCTCCCGCCCATCACCGTAGCCTTGGGTTTCTTCCTTTTCTTCGGCCACACGGGATACCTCAACTCCGCTTTAAAGAGCCTTTTTGGCCTGGCGGAGCCGCCCCTGCGGATCCTCTACTCCCTTTGGGCCATAGTTTTGGCCCACGCTTTTTACAACGCCCCGGTTTTCGCCCGCTTCATCCACGCCGGCTGGAGCTCCCTGGATCCCGCGTGGGAGGAGGCCTGCGCGGTTTTGGGCGTCTCGCGAACCCGGGCCTTCCTCACGGTGACCTTGCCCCTCCTCCTTCCCGCAATCTTCTCCGCCGCGGCCTTGGTGTTCGTCCTCTGTTTCCTTTCCTTCGCCATCCCCCTTTCCCTGGGTGGGGCGCGCTATGCCACGGTGGAAGTGGCCGTTTACCTCTATGCCCGCGTTTATTTGGACTTCCAAAGCGCCTCCGCCCTCGGGCTTCTTGAAATGCTCATCACCCTGGGACTTGCTTACCTTTACGTTCGGGGTGGGGCCCTTTGGGCCGGCCCGCGGGAGGGCCTTCGCCCCCGGCCCACGGTGCCCTTCCTTTCCCACCCAGCGCACGCCCTTTGGCTCCCGTGGCTTTTCCTCAGCGCTGTGTTTTTCCTCGGCCCGCTCGGGGCGGTGGTGGCCGATAGCTTGACCCGCCCGCTTATGGGAAAACCTCCCGGCCTGGGTTGGTACAAAACCATCTTCTCCCCGGAACAGAACCCGTTCATCGGGACCTCCCCTCTTGGAAGCGTGTTGGTGAGTCTCGAGGTGGCCGGCCTTTCCACGCTCTTAGCCGTGGCGCTGGGCTTGGGGGTGAGCGGGGCCTTGAAGGTTTTGCGCTCTCGCGCTTTGGAAGCGGTGCTCATGGCACCCATGGCCGTCTCCTCGGTGGTCCTGGGGCTGGCCCTCCTTTTGGCCTTTCACGAGCCGCCTTTTTCCCATCTGCCCGGAAAATTCGCCCTCATCCTCGCTCACACCCTCATCTTTTATCCGTTCGTGGTGCGGATTGTGCGCCCCCTTTGGGAGGGGCTGGCCCCAAGCTGGGTGGAGGCGGCGCGGACCCTGGGGGCCCACCGCTTCCGGGCCTTTCTCACTGTGGAGCTCCCCCTTTTGTCCCAGGCGGTTTTGGTGGCCGGAGCGTTCAGTTTGGCCCTCTCCCTTGGGGAGATGACCGCTTCCGCCATGCTCTCCCAAGGGGAGTTGGTGACCATCCCTCTTGCCATCTACCGGTTCCTCTCCGCCCGCCGATTCGGTGCGGCTTCAGCCATGGCCACCCTCCTCATCCTCCTCACCGTGGCCGCCGTGGCCGTGTGGGAGTGGCTTGGTGAGCGGAGTTTGCGCGCCTATGGCCAAGCTTGAGGTGGAAAACTTGCACAAACGCTTCGGCCCGGTCCTGGCCGTGGCCGGGGTCTCTTTCTCCGTGGAGGCCGGGGAAATCCTCGTCCTTTTGGGGCCATCCGGCTGCGGGAAGACCACAATCCTCCGATGTATAGCCGGCCTTGAGCGGCCCGAGGCCGGCGAAATCAAGTTGGATGGCCGCTCCCTCCTTCCCCTCCCCCCGGAAAAGCGGGGGGTGGGCCTGGTCTTCCAAAATTACGCGCTCTTTCCCCATCTCTCCGTAGCGGCCAACGTGGCCTATGCCCTTCGCCACGGGAGCAAGCGCCTGCCCAGAAAGACTCGAAAAGAGAGGGTCGCCGAGCTTTTGGACCTGGTGGGCCTCTCCGGTTATGAGCGGCGCAGGCCCCATGAGCTTTCCGAGGGGCAAAAGCAAAGGGTGGCCTTGGCCCGGGCCCTGGCCGTGGAGCCAAAGGTCCTCCTTTTGGACGAGCCCTTGTCCGCCTTGGATGCAGCTCTCCGGGTGGAGCTTCGCCACGAGCTTCGCCGCATCCTGAAAGAACGAAACACCACCTCCTTGTACGTGACCCACGACCAAACGGAGGCCTTGGCCTTGGGGGACCGCGTGGGGGTGATGCGGGAAGGAAAGCTCGAGCAGGTGGACACTCCAAAGGCTTTGTATGAGCGGCCAAAGACGCTGTTCGTGGCGGGATTTTTAGGCCGGGCCAATTTCTGGCCAGGCCGCCTTTTGCGGTGGGAAGGGAATAAGGCGGTGGTGGAGGTGGCGGGAGCGGAAGTCGTGGCTGAAGCTGCGGAGCCCATCGCAGGGGATAATGTGATCATATTTTTCCGCCCAGAATGGGTTGAGCTTGGGAATGGTCCGTTTTTTGTGACACTAAAAGAAAAAGAATACCTCGGCGCCCGCTGGGAAGCCTTCGGCCACGCCCAAGGCCTTCCCCTCATCCTTTACAGTCCCGAGCAACCCCCTGACGCTTTGTCCTTCCAAATTAAACACGCTCTCGTTTTCAATCCGCACGATGGCC
>JAGDVW010000030.1 GCA_023255835.1 Candidatus Acetothermia bacterium | reverse complement strand
CTAAAACCTCCATCCTACCTCCTTTTAGCTTTTAGGGTACCACGATTTACCCCCCCTCCCCGGTCAAGTTGCGCCTCCCTTCTGCCTGGGGCTTTCACGAAGACCTGGTCGACATCGGGATCAAGACCTCGCTCCGCACACGGGGAAACAAAGTCCTGGGCGATGTGCAGGCGGCCTGCTCCTCCACGTAGGACAAATGCCGGGAACAGCGCCGGCCAGAAAGCGTAGGAGCCACTAGGTAGGTGGAATCGCTGGGCATACCCGATGGGGCAAAGAAGCACCTCTCCCAGTGTCTTTCTCATCTTCCCGTTTGTTTTTGGAAAAAATTGCGCTAGAATGCGCAATGTGATGGTTTTATGACGAAAATTTTGGTAACAGGGGCAACAGGCCAAATCGGGTCGGAGTTAACGCTGGTCCTGCGGGAGAAGCACGGTGGGGAAAACGTAGTGGCCGCCGGGCACAAAAAGTCCCCTCATCCGCGCCTTGCGGAAACAGGGCCCTTCGTCACCCTGGACGTCACGGATCGAGCCCAACTAGAGAAAGTGGTGCGCGAATACTCGATCACCGAGATTTACCATCTCGCGGCGATCCTTTCTGCAAGCGGCGAACAAAATCCAGGCCTGGCTTGGCGCGTGAACATGGAGGGGCTCTACAACGTTTTAGAGGTGGCGCGGGAGGCCGGGATCAGTCGGATCTTTTGGCCCAGTTCCATCGCCGTTTTCGGCCCCAAAACCCCGAAAGAGAACACCCCCCAGGACACGATCCTTTCCCCCACCACCATGTACGGGATCACCAAGGTGGCGGGTGAGCTCCTCTGCGAGTACTACCACCGGCGTTATGGCCTCGATGTGCGGGGGCTGCGCTTCCCCGGGATCATCTCCAGTGAGACGCCCCCCGGCGGGGGCACCACCGACTACGCCGTGGAGATCTTCTATGCCGCGGTGCGGGGAGAGCCCTACACCTGTTTTGTGCGGCCGGATACGGTCCTCCCCATGATGTACATGCCTGATTGCCTTAAAGCCACCCTGCTTTTGATGGAAGCGGATCCCCGCTGTCTTCGCTACCGAATCTACAACGTGACTGGCCTAAGCTTCTCCGCGGAGGAATTGGCCAAAGAGATCCAAAAGAGGGTCCCAGGCTTCCGGGTGGAATACAAACCCGATTTTCGCCAGGCCATCGCCGATAGCTGGCCGCGGACGATCGATGATTCCGCGGCCAGGGCGGACTGGGGTTGGAAGCCGGACTACGACCTCCCCAAAATGGTGGAGGCCATGCTTAAGGCGCTGAGGAGGCGCAAGGAGCGCGGGGAGCTTTAGGGTTTGGGCAAATAGGCCACGGCCTCGATTTCGATGCGGGCGCCCTTGGGAAGCGCCGAAACCCCGAGGCAAACCCGGGCCGGAGGCTCAAGATCAAAATAAGCAGAATAAGCGCGATTCACCGCCTCGAAATCCTTTATATCGGTGAGGTAAATCGTGACTTTGACGAGGTCTTTGAGATCTCCACCAGCTGCGGCGAGGATTTCCTTGATCTGTTCTAAACAGCGCTGGGTTTGAGCTTCAATGGGCCCCGTGAATGGGCTGCCGCTTGGGTCCAAGGGAATTTGGCCAGAGATGAAAAGGAAATCCCCGGCGCGGATGGCTGGGGAATAGGGGCCTACGGTGTGGCTTCCCCGAGGGACAATGGCCTTACGGCTCATACCCAGGTGAGGCGGGCCATTTCCGCCCCGTCGCCCGGCCGCGGCCCGAGCTTCAAAATCCGGGTGTACCCGCCGTCCCGGTCCTTGTACTTCGGTCCGATCTCTGAAAAAAGTTTCTCCGTGGCCTCTTTGTCCCGCAGGACGGCGAAAGCCATGCGCCGGTGGGCCTGGGTATCCTCTTTGGCCCAGGTGACGAGGCGCTCCACAAGCCTTTGGGTGGCCTTGGCCCGCGCAGGGGTGGTGTCGATCTTCCCGTAGAGGATGAGATCCCGGGCCTGGCCGGCCAAAACCAGCCTTCGGCGATCGGCCTTCATCGAAAGCTTGAGAACTTTCTTGCGGTGACGCATCAGCCCTCCTTCTCCGAACGCAGCCGGTAACCAAGCTCCGCCAGGCGCTGCTCCAATTTGGCCAAGGTTTTCTCGCCAAGGCCGTGGATGTCGGAGATCTCCTCCCTGGTCCTCCCAAGGAGATCGCCCAGGGTGACGATGCCCGCCTCCCTCAGGAGGTTACAGATGCGCACATCGAAGCCGAGCTCCGTCAATGGGCGGAGGTACTCGCTGGGCGGGGCGGCCACGGTTTCCACACGGGTTTCCACCGCCGCGAGGATGGAGAGGTGACGCTGGAGGATCTCCACGGCCTGGCGCACCGCCTCTTTGGGGCTCACCGCCCCATTGGTCCAAACTTCAAGGACCAGGCGTTCGTAGCCGGAGCGGCCGCCCACGCGGGTCTCCTCCACGAGGAAGTTGACCTTCTCGATCGGGGAGAAATCCGCATCCACGGGGATGAGGCCGAGGGGGGCATCCTCGCGTTTGTTTTCCTCGGCCGGCCGAAATCCCCGGCCGACCTCCACCTCCATCTCCATCTCCAGCTTCGCTCCCTCCTCCAAAGTGGCAATGTACTGATCGGGATTGACGATGGTGAGCCCAGCCGGAAGCTCGATATCCTCGGCCCGCACCTCCTTTGGGCCGCTCACGTTCAAGTACATCCGGTGCAAACCGGAATCCTCCGCGCGGATCGCCAATCCCTTGAGGTTGAGGATGATGTTGAGGATGTCCTCGCGCACGCCTTCGATGACGTCGTATTCGTGGAATTTCCCGGGGATGTAGATGCGGACCACGGCCGCCCCAGGGATGGAGGAAAGGAGCACCCGTCGCAGGGCGTTCCCCAAAGTGGTGGCATATCCCCGCTCCAAGGGGGAAAGCACCAGGCGGCCGTACCGCTCACTGTGCTCCTCCCAACGCGCCTCTTCCGGGAAGATGAAGTCCACCATATCAGCGGGAGTAGTATTCCACAATGAGGCTTGTGTCCACGGCGTGTTCGAGCTCCTCAAGATTCGGTTCGGCGTTCACTTGGACACGAAGCCCCTCCAGATCCCGGGTGAGCCAACTGGGGACGGGGCGGCGATCGGCGATCTCTTTGATCATGGGCCGCAGTTTCTCCTTGGACTGGGGCTTGACCTCGACGATGTCGCCCTCCTCCACGAGGTAGGAGGGGATGTTGGTCACCCGGCCGTTGACGAGGAAATGGCCGTGGGACACGAGTTGCCGCGCCTGGGCCCGGGAGACGGCGAACCCCGCGCGGTAGACCACGTTGTCCAGCCGCCGCTCCAGGAATTTCAAAAGGGCCTCGCCCGTGACCCCTTTGAACTCCTTGGCCCAGTCCACGTACCGGCGGAACTGCTCCTCGCGGAGCCCATAAATCCTCTTGAGCTTCTGCTTTTCCCGCAGGCGCAGGGCGTAGAGGGTCATGCGCCGCCGAAAGCGCCCATGCTGTCCGGGCAGGGTTGGCCGACGGGAAAGGGCACATTTGGGGGAATAACACCGATCCCCCCGGAGGAAAAGTTTCACCCCTTCCCGGCGACAGAGCCGACATTTTGGTCCAGTGTATTTGCCCATGATTCCTCCTAGCTGTGAGGGGTGGGGGTGACGTTCTTCACCTCTTCCACCTGGATGCCCGCGGCCCGTAAGGTTTGGATCACCGGCTGGCGGCCCGGTCCAGCCCCATTCACCGTGACAATGACCGAGCGGATCCCCATTTCCTTCATCTGGCGGATGAGGGCCTGACAGGCGAGCTGAGCCGCATAAGGGGTGCCCTTGCGGGAGCCGGTGAACCCCACCGTCCCCCCGGATTGCCAGGCCAAGGTATTGCCGTTGAGGTCGGTGAGGGTGAGGATGGTGTTATTGAAGGTGGAATGGACATGAACGCGGGCCCGCTCAAGGCGCACGTTCTTCTTTTTGCGCGTCTGGGCCTGGGGGCTCATCCTTCACTCCTTGCCTTTTTCCTTCTTGCGGCTGCGGCGGCCGGCCTTGTCCGGACGCGGCCCCTTCCAAGTGCGGGCATTGGTGCGGGTGCGCTGGCCCCGCACGGGAAGCCCCACCTTGTGGCGGATCCCCCGATAGCAGCCGATGTCGATCAGGCGCTGGATGTTGGCCCGGATCTGCCGCCTAAGATCGCCTTCCACCGGATAGGACTCCACCTCCTGGCGAAGGGCCGCCACCTGCTCCTCCGTGAGATCCATGACCTTGGTGCTGGGATCGATCCCCGTTTTGGCCAAGATCTTCTTGGCCAAGGATGGACCGATCCCGTAGATATAGGTCAAAGCCACATCGATCCTTTTTTTCGCCGGAAGATTAACGCCCGCAATCCTGGCCATACCATCACCCCTGTCGCTGCTTGTGCTTGGGGTTGCGACAGATCACCCACAGGCGCCCCTGGCGCCTTATCACCTGGCATTTCTCGCAGATCTTCTTCACCGAGCTCCGCACCTTCATGGCCGCCTCCTAGCTCTCCCGGAACACGATCCGTCCCCGGGTCAAATCATAAGGGGAGAACTCGCAAACGACTTTATCCCCCACCACGACTCGAATGAAATTCCTCCGCATCCGCCCGGAAGTCACGCAAATCGCCTCTTGACCGTTTTCCAACCGTACCCGATACATGCAATCGGGAAGAACCTCGATGACTTCGCCTTTGGCTCTGATCAGTTCCTTTTTGCCCAAATCTCCTCCCCAATCCAATCGGTCAAAACCCATGGCCCCTCGGGGGTCACCGCCACCATCTCCTCGAAATGGGCGGCGAGGCTTCCCCCGCCGGTCACCGCGGTCCACCCATCCGGAAGAATCCTGACGGGAAGCGGGTCTCCTTTGATCATGGGCTCCGGACAGAGAACCATCCCCTCCCTGAGGATCGGCCCAAATCCGGGCGGCCCGAAATTCGGGATCTGTGGATCCTCGTGGAGGGCCCGTCCTATGCCGTGGCCCACGAACTCCCGCACCGGATAAAACCCGAACCTTTGGGCCGTGGACTCGATGGCATAAGACAGGTCTGAAACGTGTGCGCCAATTTTAATGGCGGCGATGGCTGCCCGCAAGGCGGAAAGGGTGGCCTCCATCAAAGCCCTTGCCTCCGGGGAAATCTTCCCAGCCACCACCGTCACCGCGGCGTCCGCATAATATCCGGCCCGCCGAAGGCCCAAATCCAGGGAGACGAGATCCCCTTCCTTGATCACCCGACGATCGGAGGGGATCCCGTGCACGATCTCCTCGTTCAGGGAAATACAGAGGGTGGCGGGATAGCCCTGATAGCCCTTGAAGGCTGGGGCCGCGCCGGCGGCGCGAATCCACCGCTCCGCCAAGCGATCCAGCTCCCCTGTGGTCACCCCGGGCTCCACCCCCGCCGCCAGTTCAACGAGGATCTCCCGAAGAAGCCGGGCGTTCTCGGCCACGATCTCCAGTTCCCGCTCGGTCTTCAAAGCGATCATGCGCGCAGGACCTCGGAAACCGCTTGGAACACTTCCTCAGGGGGGCGATCGGCTTTTATCCGCTGGAGGAGGCCGCGTTTTTCGTAATAGGCGATGAGGGGGGCCGAATCTTTCATGTACACCTCAAATCTACGGGCCACCACCTCGGGTTTATCGTCCTCCCGCTGCACAAGGGGGCCACCACAAAGATCGCAGATCCCCTCTGCTTTGGGGGGCTTGGTCACCAAGTTATAAACCGCGCCGCAGCGGGAACAAACCCGGCGGCTGGAGAGCCGCCGCACCACCTCCTCCCTGCTCACCTCGAGGAAGATCACGAGGTCGACCTCCGCGAATCGCTCCAATCCCTCGGCCTGGGCCAAGGTCCGGGGAAAGCCGTCGAAAAGGATGCCCTTTTTCGCGTCCACGAGCTGGCGGACCATGCTCAGGATCACCTCATCCGGCACAAGCTCCCCCCGCTCCATGTACCCTTTGGCCAATTGGCCCAAGGGGGTGTTCCGGGCCACCTCCTCGCGGAGCAGGTCGCCAGTGGAAACGTGAAGGAAACCGAATTCCCGGGCGAGCCTTGCTGCCACCGTGCCCTTGCCAGCACCAGGGGGGCCGAGGAGGACGACGTTCTTCATTCCCTTCTCCCCAGGAAGCGCGCGCCCTTGATCAAGGACTCGTATTGGCGCATGATGAGGTGGGCCTCGATCTGCATGATCGTGTCGATCCCCACGCCCACGAGGATGAGGAGGGAGGTGCCGCCGAGCCAAAAGCCGCGGATCCCCGAAGCGGCCCGGAAGATGTACGGCAAAACCGCGATCCCCGCGAGGAAGAAAGCGCCCACCAAATTCAACCGATTGAGGATATCCCGCAAGTATTGAGCCGTGGGGGTCCCAGGCCGCACCCCCGGCACGAACCCCCCGGCCTCCCGCAGGTTCTTCGCCACCTCCTCCGGATCGAACACGAGCGAGCTGTAAAAGTACGTGAAGAAGATGGTGAGCAGGACATAAGCGAGGAGGTACGGAAGGCTCCCGGGCTCCACATAGCTTTGCAGCCATTGGAGCCTGGGGACCCAGGCGGCGATGGAGCTGGGAAGGCTCAGGATCGCCGAGGCGAAGATGATGGGGATCACGCCCCCCATGTTCACCCGCAGGGGAAGGTAGGTGGAGTGCCCGCCATAAACCCGCCGGCCCGTGGTCCTCTTCGCATACTGCACGAGGATCCTTCTTTGCCCCTGCTGCATGATCACAGTGAGGGCCACCACCGCCACGAACACCACGACGAGCCCAATCCCCCAAAGGGGATGCACCGTGCCCGTGGAGATCTCAATGTAGGTGGACTGGATCTCCGCCGGGAAACGCGCGACGATCCCAGCCATGATCAGCATGGAAATCCCGTTGCCAATGCCGTTTTCTGTTATGCGCTCGCCGATCCACATGAGGAAGATGCTCCCTGTCGTTAGGGCGATGATGGAGGTGATGAAAAACCTGGGCGTGGGATCAGCCAGGCCATAAGTGATGGCCATGTAGCTGAAGGCGTAGGCCTGGATGAGGGACATGAGGACCGTCCCCCATCGCGTGTACTGGGTGAGCTTTTTCCGCCCCTCGCGTCCTTCTTCCTGCAGTTTTTTCAACGCGGGCACCACGGGGATGAGGAGGGAAAGGATGATGGAGACATTGATGTAGGGGATGACCCCAAGGGCGAAGAGGGAGAAGTTTTGTAGGGCTCCGCCGGTGAAGAGGTTCAGGTATTGCAGAAGCCCAGTGCCAAGGGCTTGGGAAAGGATTTGGCCCAGGGCCTCGGTCTTTATGCCCGGAACAGGGATGTACACCCCGATCCGGTAGACGAGGAGCATCCCCAAGGTGTAGATGATGCGCTTCCTCAGCTCCTCAACGGCGAAGACCTGCTGGATGCGGCTGAACACCCTAGACCTCCTCGGCCCTTCCGCCCGCGGCCTCGATCTTTTCCTTGGCTTTCCGGCTGAATTTGTGGGCTCGGACGACCAGGGGTTTGGTGAGCTCCCCTTCGCCCAGGATCTTCAGCCCATCCTTAGGGTCCTTCACGAGGCCCCTGTACATGAGTTTTTCCAGGGTGACCTCCTCTCCCGGGGAAAAATGCTTCTCCAAAAGGCCCACGTTCACGATGGCGTATTCTTTTCCGAGGGGGTTGTGGAATCCGCGCTTGGGGAAGCGCATCCAAAGCGGGGTTTGCCCGCCCTCATATCCCGGCCTCATCCGCACCCCGGCGCGGGCGCCCTGGCCCTTCGTGCCCCGGCCGGATTCGTGCCCGCCGTGGCCGGAGCCATATCCCCGGCCCACCCGCTTCGGCCGGTGTTTCGCCCCAGGCGTAGGACGAAGGTCATCCAGATTCAGCACCATCTTCGGCCTCCAAAATTTCCTTCAAAGATTTGCCCCGGCGCTTGGCCACCACTTCAGGGCTTTCCAAACGGGAAAGGGCCACGAGGGTGGCGCGGGCCAGGTTCAGGGGGTTGGTGGAGCGGAGGGCTTTGGTGAGGACGTCCTTGATCCCGGCCATGCGGCAGACCGCGCCCACCGTGCGGCCGGCGATCACCCCCGTCCCCGGATAAGCCGGCCGCAGAAGGACCTTGGCCGCCCCATATTCCCCCATCACCTCGTGGGGGATGGTCCCGTTCACGATGGGCACCTCGATCATGTGCTTGAGGGCGTCGCGGATGGCCTGCTGCACGGCCTGCGGGATCTCAATGGATTTGCCCATCCCTACCCCCACCTTCCCCGCGCCGTTGCCCACCACCACGACCACCCTGAACCGCATGCGTTTCCCGCCCTTGGTGACCCGACCAACGCGGCGGATCTCGATGACCTCGTTCTGAAGTTGTTCAGGAACTTGGGTGATCAAAACTCCAGCCCTCCCTCCCGGGCTGCTTCCGCCAAGGCCCGCACCTTCCCATGGTAAGGGTAACCCCCGCGGTCGAACACGACCTTTTTGATCCCGCGGGCCAACGCGCGCTGGGCGATCAACGCCCCCACCAGGCGCGCCGCCTCGATGTTATCGGACTTGATCTTCCCCCGGATCTCCGGATCCAGGGTGGAGGCGGCCACCAAGGTGTGGCTCCCCCCAGGCGGGGTGTCGTCGATGATTTGGGCATAGATGTGGTGGAGGCTCTTGAACACGCAGAGCCTTGGCCGCTCCGGCGTGCCAAAGATCCTCCGCCGAATACGCATGTGCCGCCTGATCCTCCGCTCATTCCGGGAAAGCCTGCTCATGCTTTCGCTCCGAGTTTCCCAGCTTTGCGCACGATCTCCTCGCCCTTATAGCGGATCCCTGTGCCCCGGTAGGGCTCGGGCGGCTTTATCTTCCGGATGTCCGCGGCCACCTGGCCCACCAGGTACTTATCGATCCCCCGCACGATGATCCGCGTGGGCTCGGGGACCTCCACCTCCACGCCCTCGGGGATGGGGAACCTCACGGGGTGCGAAAAGCCCAGCTCCATCACCAAAGTCCGCCCCTCGAGCTTGGCCCGATAACCAAGGCCATGGATCTCCAATTCCTTTTCCCATTTCTTTGTGACCCCTTGAACCATGTTGGCGATGAGGGCCCGATAAAGGCCGTGGCGGGCGCGGAAGGGAGCGCGCTCCCCTTTGCGCTCCACCACGACCTTGCCATCCTCCACCCTGATCGCCACGTATTCCGGCTCGTAGGGGCAGCGCAGGGTGCCCAGGGGTCCCCGCACCACCACCTCCTGGGGGTGGATTTCCACCTTGACCCCGGCTGGCAAGGGAATCGGCTTCTTCCCGATCTTAGACATCGCTCACCTCACCAAACCTCGCAGAGGACTTCGCCGCCGAGGCGGCGCCGGCGGGCCTCCCGATCGGTCATCACCCCTTGGGGGGTGGAGACGATGGCGATCCCCAGGCCTTGGTAGGGACGGGGAAGCTCTCGGACCCCCACGTAGACCCGGCGGGAGGGACGGCTCACGCGCCGCAGGCCGCGGATGGCCGGCCGCCAGGTCCGCGTCCCCTCCCGCAAGTACTTGAGCTTGATCCGCAGGATCGGGTAACTCCCCGTCCGGTCCACTTCGTAGCCGGCTATGTAGCCCTCCTCCTTAAGCACCCGGACGATCTCCTCCTTCAGCCTCGAGGAAGGGAGGGAGACCTCAGGAGCCCGGCGGGAGAGGGCATTACGGATGCGGGTGAGCATGTCGGCAATGGGGTCGTCCACCGTCATCCTTCCCTCCTACCATGAGGCCTTCTTCACCCCGGGGATTTGCCCATCCAGGGCGAGTTTGCGGAAGCACATGCGGCAAAGACCGAAATCGCGAATGTACCCGCGGGGCCGGCCGCAGAGCTGGCAACGGTTGCGATGCCGCACCTTGAACTTCGGGGTCTTCTTCATCTTCTCAATCTTACACTTGCGCGCCATCTTCCCCCCTAATTTTTCCGGAACGGACAGCCCAGGGCCGCGAGGAGATGATAGGCTTCCTCGTCGGTTTTCGCGGTGGTCACGATGACCACATCCATGCCCTGCGGCCGCACCACGTCGTCGTAACTCACCTCGGGAAAGGCCATCTGGTCGGGGATCCCGATGGAGAGGTTGCCCCGGCCATCGAAGGCATCGGGGTCCACCCCCTTGAAATCCCGGATCCCCGGGAGGACCACGCGGAAAAGTTTATTCAAAAACTCGTAGGCCCGAACCCCCCGCAAGGTGACCATGCATCCGATGGCATCGCCCTTTTTTATCTTGAAGTCGGAGATGGCCTTCTTGGCCCGGGTGATCACCGGCCGCTGCCCGGTGATCTGGGCCAAGTTCTTCATAGCCCCCTCCAGGACCTTGGGGTCGTCGTGCTTGCCCACCCCCATGTTGATCACGACCTTCTCGATCCGGGGGACCTGCATCACGTTCTTAAGCCCCAGCTCCTTCATGAGCTTGGGCACGATCTCCTTTTTGTAGCGTTCGTAGAGCAACATGGCCTTATGGGAAGGTGGCCCCGCACTGTTTGCAGCGCCGGAGCTTCCGGCCCTCCACGAAGGCGAAGCCAATGCGGGTGGGGACCCCGCACTCCGGGCAGATCACCTTCACGTTGGAGATGTGGATGGGGGCCTCCTTCTTGATGATCCCCGGCTCGCGCACGGTGGCCGTGGGCCGCTGGTGTTTGGTGACGATGTTCACCCCCTCCACCAGCACCCTCCCCTCGTCGGGGAAGACCCGCAGGACCTTCCCGATCTTCCCGCGGTCGTCCCCGGAGATGACCTTCACCCGATCGCCCTTCTTCACCTTGGCCACCCTGGCCTCCTATACCACCTCCGGGGCGAGGGAGATGATGCGCATCATCCCCTTTTCCCTGAGCTCCCTCGCCACCGGCCCGAACACCCGCGTGCCAATGGGCTGCAGGTTTTTGTCCACGAGGACCACGGCATTGTCATCGAAGCGGATGGTGCTCCCGTCCGCCCGGCGGTAAGCGGCGCGGGTGCGCACCACCACCCCCCGCACGATGTCGCCCTTGTCGAACTCCGAGGTGGGGAGCCTCTTTTTCACCGTGGCCACGATGATATCCCCGATCTCCGCCTTGCGCTTTTTCCCCAAAACGTTTATGCACTCCACCTCTTTGACCCCGGTGTTGTCGGCCACAACGAGTCTTGTACGCAGCTGCACGGCCATGGCTATTGGGCGCGGCGGATGATCTCCACCAGCCGCCAGCGCTTGAGTTTCGAAAGCGGCCGGGTCTCCTCGATCCGCACCAAGTCCCCAACCCGCGCCTGTTGGGCCTCGTCATGCACGTAGTACTTGGTGCGGCGCCGAACGTATTTGTGGTAGAGGGGGTGCTCCACAAGCCTCTCCTCCACCACCACGATGGTCTTCTGCATTTTGTCGCTCACCACTACCCCGACTCGCTGTTTGCGTTTACCCATAGCGCACCCCCCGCTCCCGCAGGATGGTGAGGGCACGGGCGATGTCCCGCTTGGTCTTTTTGATCTCCGCGGTGTTTTGGAGTTGTCCCGTGGCCAATTGGAACCGCAAGTTCAGGAGCTTCCTCTTCCACTCCTGAACCCGCTGGATCAGCTCGTCGTTGGTGAGCTCCCGCAGATCCCGGGCCTTCATGCCGCCACCCCCAGCTGGATCCGCCGGGCGAGCTTCGTGGCGATGGGGAGTTTCGCCGAGACCTTGCGGTGGATCTCCTTGGCCTCCTCCTCGCTCACCCCGGTGAACTCAAAGAGGATCTGCCCGGGCTTCACCACCGCCACCCAGCCCACCACATCGCCCTTCCCTTTGCCCATGCGGGACTCCGCGGGCTTCTTGGTGTAGGGTTTGTCCGGAAAAACCCGGACCCAGACTTTCCCTTTGGGCGTGGCGCGGGCGAGGACCGTACGGGCGGCCTCGATCTGCTGGGCCGTGAGCCAGACCGGCTCCAGGGCCTGGATCCCGTAGTCCCCAAAGGCCACGGTGTTTCCCCGGCTGGCCTTGCCCTTTATGTGCCGACCCTTTTGTTGCTTGCGGTATTTGGTGCGTTTGGGAGCTAAAAGCGCCATCTACTTCACCTCCGCCCGCTTCTCTTTTATGGTCCAGATCTCGCCGCGAAAGACCCAGGCCTTGACGCCGATGACCCCGTACTTGGTCCAAGCGATGGTGCAGCCGTAGTCCACGTCGGCCCGCAGGGTCTGGAGGGGGACCCGTCCCTCCTTTATCTCCACGGAGTGGGCCAATTCCGCGCCGCCCAGCCGCCCGGACACGCGGATCTTCACGCCCTGGGCGCCGGCGGCCATCACCCGCCGCACCGCCTCCTTCATGGCCCGATACGGGTTGACCCGGTTTTCGATCTGGAAGGCCACATCCTGGGCCACCAGGGGGGCCTCGAGCTCGGGTTTATCCACCTCCACCACATGGACCACGATTTCCCGGCCCGTCATCTTTCGGAGCCGCTCCTGCAGGGCGGCGATCTCCGCGCCGCCCCGGCCGATGATGATCCCTGGCCGGGCCGCCCGGATGATCACCTTGGCCCGGGCCTCCGTGGCCCGCTCGATGAGGACCTCGGCCACCCCAGCTCCCCGGTAGGTCTTCTCGATGTGGTCGCGAATTCGCCGGTCCTCCGCCACATAAGTGGGGACCTTGCCCTTGGGCGCAAACCACGTGGACCGCCACTTGCGCAAAACGCCCAGGCGAAATCCAACGGGATGAGTTTTTTGCCCCATCAATCCTCCTTTTCGGCTACAGCGATGGTGATGTGGGAAAGGCGCCGCTGAATGATGTCAGCCCGCCCGAAGGCCCGGGGATTGAGCCTTTTTAGGCGCGGCCCTTCATCCACATAGGCCTTCACCACCCAAAGCTTTTCCTCATCCATCTCGAAGTTGTTCACGGCGTTGGCCACCGCGGAGTCCAAAACTTTTCGAATTATGCGGGCCGCCTTCTGCGGGGAGAGGGCCAGGAAGCGGCGGGCCTCCGCCACCGGCTTCCCCCGGATCTCTTTGATCACCAGCCTCGCCTTGAGGGGCGAGACCCGCACGAATCGCGCCCGGGCCACCGCTTCCCGCATGGCCTCCCCCTCACTTCGGGGCCGGCGGGGCCTTCTTCTTCACCCCGCCGTGGGCCCGGAACGTCCGGGTGGGCGCGAACTCCCCGAGCCGATGGCCCACCATGGCCTCGGTGATCCGCACCGGAACATGGGTCCGGCCGTTGTGGACGTAGATGGTCAGCCCCACCATCTCCGGGGTGATCATCGAGGCCCTGGACCAGGTCCGGATCTCGTTGATCAAGCCCCGCTTGAACTTCTCGATCTTCTCGATGAGGGTGGGGTCCACGAACGGCCCCTTCCTCTTGGACCTCGCCATCACTTCCTCCTCTTCCTGGGCTGGATGATCCATTTGTCGCTGGGCTTCCTCTTCCGGGTGGGCACGCCCCGGGCGGGCTTGCCCCAGGGGGTCTTGGGCGGATGGCCCTCGCCGGTGCGGCCCTCGCCGCCGCCGTGGGGATGGTCATCGGCGCCCATGGCCGTGCCCCTAACCGCCGGCCTCCACCCCTTGTTCCGCCGCCTCCCGGCCTTCCCGTACTTCACGTTCTTGTGATCGGGATTGGAAACCTGGCCAACCGTGGCCATGCACTCGGGATGGAAGGCCCGGATCTCCCCGGAAGGGAGACGGAGGATAACCCGATCCTCTTCCTTGCTCAACACCTGAGCCGCGGTGCCAGCGGCCCGGGCGATCTTCCCTCCCGACCCGGGATAAAACTCCACGTTGTGGACCAAGGTCCCCGAGGGGATCTTCCTCAGGGGGAGGGCGTTTCCAGGCCTGGGCTCCACGTCCTCCCCGGCCACCACGGTGTCGCCCACCTTGAGCTCCACCGGGCTTATGATGTACCGCTTCTCCCCATCGGCGTAGTGGAGGAGGCTGATCCAGGCCGAGCGGTTGGGGTCGTACTCGATGGACACCACCTTCGCCGGGATCCCCCGCTTCTCCCGGTAGAAATCGATGAGGCGATAGAGGCGCTTGTGCCCGCCGCCCCGGTGGCGCACGGTGATCCGGCCCTGGTTATTGCGCCCGGCGTGGCGCTCCAGGGGCACGAGGAGGCTTTTCTCCGGCTCGTCCGTGGTGAGCTCGGAAAAGTCCGGGAGGACCGCGTGCCTCTGCCCAGGCGTGACGGGTTTTAGTTTCTTAAGGCCCATAGGAAATCACCCCGTGATCTCGATCTTGTGGCCGGGCGCGAGCTTCACCACCGCCCGCTTTTCCCGCTTCGTCCGGCCGTGCCGCCGATCCAGGCGCGTCCGCCGGGGCTTCCCCGGCCGGTACATGGTCCAGACCTTCTCCACCTTCACCTTGAAAAGCTCCTCCACCGCCGCCCGGATCTCCGGCTTCGTCGCCCCAGGATGAACCTCGAACGTGTACCTCCCCTGTTCCATCTCCCGCCAGGTCTTCTCCGAGAGGATCGGCCTTATGATGATGTCCTCAGGCAACAGCCGGGGCATGGCTCAACCTCCTTGCCAAAGCTTCCACCGCCCGCTCGGTCAAAAGAACCGCCTCATGCGCGAGGACCTCATAGGCCGTGAGGAGATCGGCGCGATGGCACTCCACCCCTGGAATGTTGGAGAAGGATTTGTACACGGGAACCTGGTACTCCTCGGGGGCCACTACCACCAAGGTTTTCTCCGGAAGGCCTAAGCGGGAAAGGAGGGCCAAGGCCTCTTTTGTGCGCGGCTTTTGGAACCCCAACCGATCGATGAGCCAGACCTGGCCTTCTTTAGCGCGGGCGGAGAGGGCGCATTTCAGGGCCTTGCGCCGCATCTTCTTCGGCAGATCCAGATCCCAATCCCGGGGTTTGGGGCCGAAGGTGACCCCGCCGTGCCGCCAGAGGGGCGAACGGATGGAGCCGTGCCGGGCCCGCCCCGTGTGCTTTTGCGGCCAGGGCTTGCGCCCGCCGCCGGAGACCTCCCCCCGGTCCTTGGTGGAGGCCGTCCCCTGCCGGCGGTTCGCCAGATGCGTGCGCACCGCCCGCCACAGAAGATCCAGGGAGACCTCCACTCCGAAGATCTCGGGGGGGAGCTCCACCTCCACCGGCTCCGCCTGTGCATCATCGAACCGAAAGAGCTTAGCCTTGGGCATGGTGCTTCCTTATCCGGAGGATTCCCGAACGCGGACCAGGAACAGACCCCTTGAGGACGAGAAGGTTGTGTTCCCTGTCCACGGCCAAAACCTGGAGGTTCCGCACGGTGACCCGTTCCGCCCCGTAGTGGCCGGGATAGCGCTTCCCCTTCACCACTTTCCGCAGGCCCATGGGCCCGGCGGTCCCGGGCCGGCGGATCCATTTATGCCCGTGGGAACCAGGCCGGGTATGAAAACCCCAGCGCTTGATGGTCCCGGCAAAACCTCGGCCCTTGGAGATCCCGGTCACATCCACAAATTCCCCCTCCTGGAACACCTCCACCCCGAATTCCTGGCCCACTTGGTATTTTTGCGGGTCGTCCACCTTTACCTCGAAAAGGAAGCGGCGCGGGGAAACCCCGGCCTTGCGGAAGTGCCCAAGGAGGGGCTTGGTGACCTTTCGTTCTTCCACGGAGCCAGCGCCAAGCTGGAGGGCGGCATATCCATCCTTTTCCGGGGTTTTGATCTGAACCACAACGGCTGGCTCCACCTGCACCACCGTGGCCGCCAGGGCCCGGCCATCCCCGTCGAACCACTGGGTCATCCCGACCTTCCGTCCCAACATCACCCAGGCCATGGCATCCCTCACAGCTTTATCTCCACGTCGATCCCAGCGGGAAGCTCCACGTCCATGAGGGCATTGATCGTGGCCGCCGTGGGTTCCTTTATGTCCAAAAGGCGCTTGTGGATCTTGAGCTCGAAGTGCTCCATGGACTTTTTATCCACATGGGGCGAGCGAAGGACAGTATAAAGGTGGCGCTCGGTGGGAAGCGGGATGGGACCGCTGATCTTGGCCCGGGTGGGCCTCACGGCCTCCACGATCTTCCGCACCGCCTCGTCCACGAGTTCGTGGTCATAGCCTTTTATTCGGATCCTTATCTTCTCCCTAGCCATAACCTCGGCTCCTCAAAACCTCGCGAGCGAGATCCTCGGGCACCACCTCGTAGCGGGCCACCCGCAGGGTGTGAACAGCTCGCCCCTGGGTGAGGGAACGCAGCTGTGTCGCGTACCCAAAAGTCTCCACCACGGGGAGGGTGCACCGGATGATGTCCACCGTTCCCCGGGTTTGGATGGCTCGGATCTCACCCCTTCGGCGCCCGAGATCCGAAACGACCTCGCCCAGGTACTCGCTGGGCGTGATTATATCGCCCTCGGCCACGGGCTCCAGGAGAAGAACCCCTCCCTCCTCCAAGGCCCGCCTTAAAGCCTGCGTTCCCGCCGCTTCAAAGGCCACTTCCGTGGACGCCAAGGGATGAAATTTCCCCTCCAAAAGCACCGCCCGCACGTCCGTGACGGGGAAGCCGCCCACGGGGCTGGCGGCCAAGGCCCCTTGCACCCCCCGCCGCACCGCCTCCACAAAGCCCTTGGGCAAAATTTCCTCTGGCACCTCCGCGTGGAATTCGAATCCCCTGCCCCGGGGAAGGGGTTCAAACCGCATGCGGATCCACGCATATTGAGGCTTTCCGCCCACAACTTTTTCGAATTCCTCCACGATCTCCACCGGCCGGGCCAGGGTCTCCTTGTACACCACGATGGGCTTCCCCACCCTATGGGGGACGCGGAATTCCTCGCGCACCCGCCGAAGAAGCACCTCCAAATGAAGCTCGCCCATCCCGCCCACCAGGATCTGCCCAGTGGTTTCGTCGTCTTGAACCCGAAAGGTTGGGTCTTCTTGGGCCAATTTGGCCAGGGCTTCCCGCAAGGCCGGCTCCTCCTTGTCCGAGCGGGGCTCCACGGCCATGAACACCACTGGCTCGGGAAAGGCGATGGGCTCAAAGAGGATGGGGTGGGCCGGGTCGCAAAGGGTGTTCCCGGTGTAGGCCGGGGCGGACAGGATGAGGCCCACGATGTCCCCAGCGTAGGCGACCTCCATCGGCTCGCGCTTGTTTGCGTGAAGACGGAAAAGGCGCATAACCCGGGCCTTGGTCCCCTGGGTGGCGTTGAGCACCACCTCGCCCTCCCGGATGGTTCCGGAGTAGATGCGGGTGTAGAGGAGCCGGTCCGCATAAGGATCGGTGAAAACCTTGAAAACGAGGGCGGAGAAGGGCTCCTCGGGGAGCGGTTTACGGATCTCCTCGGTTTTCCCATCCAGGGCGGTCCCGCGTGCTGGAGGTATATCCAAGGGGGAGGGCAAAAAATCCACGACCGCGTCCAAAACCGGCTGGACCCCGATCTTCTCGTAGGCCGAGCCGCCGAGGACCGGGACCCAAAGGCGCCCCAAGGTCACTTCCCGCAGGACCCGCAGGCCCAGTTCCTCCGGAATTTCCTTCCCCTCTAGATAAAGTGCGGCGATCTCATCGGAGGCTTCACTCAATGTCTCCCAAAGCCTTTCCCGCCAGGCCTGGGCTTCTTCCTCCACCTCTTTAGGCACAGGGAGGTAAGCGAAATTTCGGCCCAGGCTTTCTTGGTCCCAGCGGATGGCCTGAAAGCGGAGAAGATCGATCATGCCGAGGAGGTTCCCATCCGCATCCCGCCAGGGGTAGACCAAGGGGACCGCCACCGCGCCCAATTTTTCGCCGATATCCGCAAAGGCCCGGGAAAAATCCGCTTCTGGACGGTCGAGTTTATTGATGAACGCGATGCGGGGGACCCGGTAGCGATCGGCCTGGCGCCAAACCGTCTCCGATTGGGACTCCACCCCCTCCACGCCGGAGAAGATCACGATAGCCCCGTCCAGAACTCGCAAAGAGCGCTCCACCTCCGCAGTGAAGTCCACGTGGCCGGGGGTGTCCACGATGTTGATCTGGTGACCTCGCCAAAAGACGGTGGTGGCCGCCGCGGTGATGGTTATCCCCCGCTCCCGCTCCTGGTCCATCCAATCCATCTCCGTGGTGCCCTCATGGACCTCCCCCATCTTGTGGATCTTCCCGGTGAAAAAGAGGATGCGCTCGGTGAGGGTGGTTTTCCCTGCGTCGATGTGGGCGATGATCCCGATGTTACGGACCTTGTGTATATCGTAGGGGTCGGCCATGGAGCTGGAGGGTCACCAGCGGTAGTGGGCGAAGGCGCGGTTGGCCTCGGCCATGCGGTGG
>JAGDVW010000006.1:13575-18452 GCA_023255835.1 Candidatus Acetothermia bacterium | reverse complement strand
GGGCAAGGGGTGATCTCCGCCGGCCGGATCACCGGCCAGGCCGCGGTGCTCTACGACGGGAAACACGCGGCCTTCACCCAGTCCTACGGGCCGGAGGCGCGGGGCGGGGCCTGCGCCGCGGAAGTCGTTATCTCCGAGGCCCCCGTGGCCTACCCCCTCCTCACCATCCCTGACGTGGCCATCCTCATGTCCCAAGAGGCTTATGAAAAATATGCCCACGAGATAAAGCCCGGCGGCCTGCTCATCGTCGATCCAGATTTGGTGAATTACGAAGAACGGGAGGACGTGCGCCTCCTTTTGGTCCCGGCCACGCGCATCGCCGAATCCTTGGGCCGAAGGATCGTGGCCAACGTGGTGATGCTCGGTGCCCTGGCCGCCGCCTGGCCCGCCGTCTCCAAGGAGGCGCTCCTTAAGGCGATTTTGGCGGCGGTGCCGCCCCATACCCGGGACCTGAACCAGCGGGCCTTCGAGGCCGGCTACAACTACGTTAAGGAGCGTTACGGTGCCGGAAATTAAGCCGCGCATCGGCGTTTTCGTTTGCCATTGCGGGAAGAACATCGCGGGAACGGTGGATGTGGCGAAGCTCGCGGAGGCCGCCTCCCGCTTCCCCGGCGTCGTCTACGCCACCCACTACGAGTACATGTGTTCCGATCCTGGGCAGGCCTTGCTCAAGCGGGCCATCAAGGAGCATCGCCTCAGCGGGGTGGTGGTGGCCGCCTGTTCGCCCACCATGCACGAGGAGACCTTCCGAAAAGCCGCGGAGGAAGCCGGGCTCAATCCGTACCTTGTGGAGATCGCCAATATCCGGGAGCAGGTCTCCTGGGTGCACAGCGGCCCCAAGGCCACGGAAAAAGCGGTGCGGGTGACGCGGGCCGTCGTGGAAAAAGTTTGGGGGGATCGGCCGCTTGAGCCCACGGAGATCGGGGTGGTGCGGCGGGCCTTGGTGGTGGGCGGGGGGATCGCCGGGATCCAAGCGGCTTTGGACATCGCCAACGCTGGGTTCGAGGTCCTCCTCGTGGAAAGGAGCCCCTCCATAGGCGGGCACATGGCCCAGCTTTCCGAAACCTTCCCCACCTTGGACTGCTCCCAATGCATCCTCACCCCTAAAATGGTGGAGGTTTCCCGCCATCCGAAAATCCGCATCCTCGCCTACTCCGAATTGGAAGAGGTCTCGGGGTTTGTGGGCAATTACCGCGTGCGCATCCGGAAGAAGCCGACCTATGTGGACCCGGCAAAATGCAATCTTTGTGGGGAGTGCGCGAAAGTTTGCCCAGTGCGGGTTCCCAACGAATTCGACCGCGGGCTCTCCCTGAGGAGCGCCATCTACATCCCCTTTCCTCAAGCCATCCCCTCCACCTACACCCTGGATGCGGAAAATTGCCTTGGGATCGTCCCCCTCCGCTGCGGGAAATGCGCAGAGGTTTGCGAAGCCAAGGCCATCGACTTTGATATGCAGGAGGAGATCCTCGAGGAGGAGGTGGGGGCCATCGTCCTTGCCACCGGCTACGAGCTCTATCCCAAGGAGGCCATGGCCGAGTACGGCTATGGGACGGTTCCAGACGTCATCGATGGCTTGGAGTTCGAGCGGCTTCTTTCTGCTTCCGGGCCCACCCGGGGGGAGATCCGCCGCCCCTCAGACGGGAAAATCCCAAAAGAAGTGGTCTTCGTCCAGTGCTCCGGCTCCCGCGACCCCGAGCACCACAAGCCCTACTGCTCGAAGATCTGCTGCATGTACACAGCAAAGCACGCCCTCCTTTACCGCCACGCTGTCCCCGCTGGCCAGGCCTACGTTTTTTACATCGACATCCGCGCTGGCGGAAAGGACTACGAGGAGTTCGTGAACCGGGCCATGGAGGAGGAGCGCATCCTCTACATCCGGGGGAAGGTGGCCAAGGTCTTCCGGGAGGGCGAGAAAGTGGTGGTTTGGGGGGTGGATACCCTCACGGGAAAGCGGGTGGAGGTGCGGGCGGATCTGGTGGTTTTGGCCCAGGCGGTCGTCCCCTCGCCGGGGACGGAGGAGCTGGCCCGAAAACTTCGGGTGGCCTGCGGAGGCGAGGGATTTTTGAAAGAGGCCCATCCGAAGCTCCGGCCCTTGGAGGCCCTCACCGCCGGAATTTTCCTCGCCGGGGCGGCCCAGGGGCCGAAGGACATTCCCGAAAGCGTGGCCCAGGCCTCGGGCGCGGCGGCCAAAGTGGTGGCCCTCCTTTCCCGACCAAAGCTCGAGCATCCCCCGGAGGTGGCGGAAGTGGACGAAGAGCTTTGCTCGGGCTGCGGGATCTGCGCGCCCCAGTGCCCTTACGGCGCGATCACCGTGGATGAGGTGGCCCATGTCAACGAAATCCTCTGCGAGGGCTGCGGGACTTGCGTGGCCGCCTGTCCTTCCGGGGCCATGAGCTTCCGAAATGTGGGGGACGAACAAGTTTTGCGCATGGTGCGGGCGGCGCTGGAGGTGGAGGGTGCCGGAGTTTGAACCGCGGATCGTGGCCTTCCTTTGTCGGTGGTGTGCGGCGGCCGGCGCGGATTTGGCCGGAACAAGCCGCCTTCAATACCCACCAAATGCCATCCCCATCCGGGTGAACTGTTCCGGAAGGGTGGAGCCCCAGTGGGTGGTGGAGGCCCTGAAGGCCGGGGCCGACGGGGTCCTCATCGGCGGCTGCCATCCTGGGGACTGCCATTATGTCGTGGGGAACTACAAAACCCGCCGGAGGATCTACCTTTTGCGCAGGATGCTAGCGGAGATGGGGATCGAGCCGGAGCGGGTGCGGCTGGAGTGGATTTCCGCCACCGAAGGCGCCCGCTTTGCCCAAGTAGTGAGCGATTTCGTGGCCGAGCTCAAAAGGCTTGGCCCTCTCCACGGGAACGGAGGCCGGGGATGAAGCTCGCCGTGTATTGGACGGGAAGCTGCGGCGGTTGCGACGTCTCCTTCCTCGAGCTTGGAATGGGGCTTTTGGAGGTGCTTTCCCGGGTGGAAATCGTGTTCTGGCCGGCTTTGGTGGACGCAAAACGGCGGGACTTGGAGAGGCTTCCGGCCCGCTCCGTCGATGTGACCTTGGTTAACGGGGTCATCCGCACCGCGGAGAACAAGGAGATGGTGGAGATCCTCCGGGAAAAATCCAAGTTCCTTGGGGCCTATGGGGCTTGTGCCCATTTGGGCGGGATCCCCGCTTTGGCCAACCAGGTGAATGGGGTGACGGAGATCGTGTTCGGGCCGGGATTCCGACCGGGGGCTCCCTTGGGGGAGGCGGCCGAGGATGCGCCGCCGGAGCTCCTTCCCGAGGCCCTTTCCCTGGACGAGGTGGTTCCGGTGGATTTCGTGGTGCCGGGCTGTCCGCCGCCGGCCGGGCTCATCGCCCGCTTTTTCGAAGCGGCTTTCGCCGAGGCCATCTCCCCGGGCCGGATCTTCGCCGGGGAGAAAGCCCTTTGCGAGGAATGCCCCAGGACGCGGGAGGACCGGCGCCTGACCCGCATCGTCCGGCCCCATGAGGTTCAGCCGGATCCGGAGAAATGTCTTTTGGACCAGGGGATAATTTGTTTGGGCCCGGTGACGCGGGCCGGGTGCGGCGCGGCCTGCCCGAAAGGGGGGATGCCCTGTACTGGTTGCCTTGGGCCCACCCCCAAGGCCGGCGATCCCGCCCTGGCCATGCTCTCCGCCTTGGCCTCCCTCGTGCGCGCAGGCGAGGAAGGGGAGAGCGCCTTCCCGGAGGAGAACAAAATCCTCGATAGCCTTGTGGACCCCATCGGCACCCTCTACAAGTACTCCTTCGCCAAATACGGGCGTCCCCTCCTCAAACTCGCGCGCAAACGCCAGGAGGTGCGGGCATGAAAAAGATCGTCATCGACCCCATCACCCGCCTTGAGGGCCACGGGAAGATCCTGATCTACCTCGACGAGGAGGGGAAGCTGCGGGACGCGATCCTGCAAGTTCCGGAGCTGCGGGGCTTTGAGGCCTTTTGCCGGGGCCGCCGGGCCGAGGAAATGCCCCAGATCACGGAGCGCATCTGCGGGGTCTGCCCGGAGGCCCATCATTTGGCCTCGGCCAAGGCCTTGGACGCGGCCTTCCAGGCGGAGGTCCCCAAGCCCGCGCGGCTCCAGCGCGAGCTTTTTTACAACACCTACATCTTCTCCGACCACCTTCTGCACCTCGTTTTCTTGGGCGGGCCGGACCTCCTCCTCCCGGACGCGGAAAAAGCCGAGCGGAACATCCTCGGCGTGATCAAGCGCTTTCCGGATTTGGGGCGGAAGGTGGTGGAGGTGCGGGCCCAGGCCCAAAAGATCCTGGAGCTCATCGGCGGGAAGGCCATCCACCCCGTGTTCGCCCTCCCCGGCGGGGTGGCCAAGCCCCTGAGCGCCGAGGATCGAGGGATCATCCTCGCCGCCTCCGAGCGCATGGTGGAGCTCGGCAAAACGATGATCGCCGTCTTCCACGAGGAGATCCTCCCCCAGCCGGAGTTCCAATCCCTCCTCCTTTCCGAGGAAACCTGGCTTCCCACCCACTACATGGGCCTTGTGGACGAAAACCTCGCCCCCAACTTCTACGACGGGCTGGTGCGGGTGGTCACGGCGGAGGGGGCGGAGCTCTTCCGGCTTTCGGGTCCGGAAGCTTTGGGAAAGATCGCGGAGCGAAGCGAGCCCTGGACCTACGTGAAGTTCCCGTACCTTACGGATTTCGGTTGGCAGGGGCTTCGGGCGGGCCCGGATTCCGGGATCTACCGGGTGGGGCCCTTGGCCCGGCTGAACGTGGCCGAGCGGATGGCCACGCCCCTGGCCCAGGAGGAATACGAAAGGTTCCTGGATTTCTTTGGGGAAAAGCCTGTGCATGCCACTTTCGCCTACCACTGGGCCCGGCTCATCGAGATGGTGCAGGCCGCGGAGACCGC
>JAGDVW010000006.1:4115-13475 GCA_023255835.1 Candidatus Acetothermia bacterium | reverse complement strand
GGGGCTCCCGGGGAAGGGGTGGGGGTGATCGAGGCCGCCCGCGGCACCCTCTTCCACCACTATAAGCTCGATCCCCAGGGATTGGTGGAGTATGCGAACCTGATCGTGGCCACCACCCACAACGCCCCGGGGATCGGGCTTTCCGTGAAGCAGATGGCTGCAGCCGTGGTGGAACGGGGGATGCCGGACGAGCACCTCCTGAACCGGGTGGAGATGGCCTTCCGGGCCTATGATCCCTGTTTGGCCTGTGCCACCCATTTCCTCCCCGGCCGGTTACCGGTGGCGGTGGAGATTTACGATGCTGAAGGGAAACTGTTGCGTAGGGTCGAAGGCTAGGGCCGTGGTGGCCCTGGGCAACCCCGATCGCGCCGACGACGGCGTGGCCCACCACGTCGTCGCCACCCTCCCTCCGCGGGAGGGGGTGGAGATCTTCTCCAGCGTGAAAGGTGGGATGGATTTGGCCTTGAGCCTCCTCGGCTACGAAAGGGCCCTCGTGATCGACGCCGATCCCTCCCGCGCTCCGGGAGAGGTGGCCCTGTTCAGGCTCGGGGGAGAAGGCGGGGGAGGTTATCTCCACGGCCTCGGCTTGGCCGAGGCCCTCGAGATTTGGAAAAGGGCGGGGATGTCCGTCCCCGAGGTGTGGGTCCTGGCCATAGGGGTTCCCCGGGACCTTCCTTTCCGGCGGGGATTGTCGCCCGAGGTCGCGGCGGCCGTGCCCAGGGCGAAAGAGGTGGTGGAAAAATGGCTGGCGAACTGAGCCTTTCCCGCGCGCGTTTGGAAGCGCCCTTTGTGAGGAAAGTGGAAGAACTTTCTGGACAAAACCCATATGCTTGCTACCAATGCGGGAAATGTGCGGCTGGATGCCTTTTCGCCGAACACATGGACCTCCTCCCCAACCAGGTGATCCGTCTTTTGCAACTGGGGGATGAGGCGGTTTTGCAGGCCAAAGCGCCCTGGGTGTGCGCTTCGTGTTTGGCCTGTACTGTGCGTTGCCCCAAGGGCGTGGACATCGCCAGGATCATGGAGGCCCTGCGCCAGATGGCCCTGCGCCAGGGCCTGAGCCCGGTGCAGTTCCACCTCGATCGCGAATACCCTCAAATCGCCCTGGTGGGAGCGTACCGAAAAGTGACGCCGTGAGGGCGCGATGGAGCGCATTTTGTATTTCCCGGGTTGTGCCCTGAAGGACCAGGCGAGGGGGTACGAGGAAGCGAGCCTCGCTGCCCTCGCCAAACTGGGCTACGAGGTGAAGGAGCTTCCGCGCTGGAATTGCTGTGGCACCGTGTACTCCCTGGCCCAAGACGAGCTCATGCGCCATGTGGGGCCGGTGCGGAACCTCATCCGCGCCCAAGAGGAGGGTGCGGACGAGATTCTCACGCTCTGCTCCATGTGCTACAACACCCTGCGCCGCTCCGCCCGCTTCGTGGAGGACCCCGAGAGTCTCCGGCGGATCAACGCCTTCATGGACGACGAGCCGGATTACCGCGGTGGGGTGGAGGTGGTGCACCTCGTACAGTTCCTTGAGGAAATCGGTGTGGAAAAGCTCGCCAGGGCCGTGGTCCGCCCCCTTCATGGCTTGCGCTTGGCGGCTTATTACGGCTGCACCCTCCTTCGCCCCAAGGAGGTGGCCGTGGATCATCCGGACCGGCCAGAAATCCTGGAGCGCCTCGTTTCCACCCTGGGGGCGGAGCCCGTCCTCTTCCCCGAGCGGGTGGAGTGCTGCGGGGCTTACCTCACGGTGCCGAGGCCGGATATCGTGCGGGAGCGGGTGGGGGAGATCCTGCGCTCGGCAGGCCTGGCCGGGGCCCAAGCCCTCCTCACCGCCTGCCCCCTCTGCAAGTTCAATTTGGAGGAGCGACGCCCCTTGGGGGCCCCGAGGATCCCCGTTTTTTACGTGGGCGAGGCCCTGGCCTGGGCTTTGGGCGTGCGGGAGATCCCTGCGGAAATCGGGAAATTGTTGTCCACGGGGGTGACCGGTTGATGGACGAGGTCGAGGTGAAGGCTCAGCCGAAGACGGGGATGGTGACGGTTTACATCATGGGCCAGGCCTATCGGGTTCCCGCCGGGCTCACCATCCTCAAGGCCCTGGAGTACGCGGGCTTTCGCCTGGTGCGGGGGGTGGGCTGCCGGGGCGGTTTCTGCGGGGCCTGTGCCACCGTTTATCGCCTCCCTGGCGATTACCGGCTTTATGCGGATTTGGCCTGCCAGACCACCGTGAAGGACGGGATGTATTTGGCCATGCTCCCCTCCACCCCGGCCGAGCGCCGCCCCTACGATATCCGCAAAGCCAAGCCCCGTGGGGAAACGCTCCTTGCCCTTTATCCCGAGCTCGCCCGCTGTGTGGCCTGTAATACCTGCACGAAATCCTGCCCCCAAAAGCTCGAGGTGATGGAGGCCGTGCAGGCGGCGCTGCGGGGCGATGTGGCCAAGGTGGCGGAGCTAACTTTTGATTGCCTCTCCTGTGGCCTTTGCACCATGCGCTGCCCCGCGGAAATACCCCATTACCACGTGTGGCAGCTCGCCCGCCGCCTTTACGGGGCGTACCTTGCGCCGAAGGCGGAACACCTGGCCCGCCGGGTGGAGGAGATCGCGGCGGGCAAATTCGACGGGGAACTGGATCGCCTCGTGCGCCTTGGCAAAGAGGAGCTCCGCGAGCTCTACAAGGCCAGGGAGATCGAGCCCGAGTAAGGAGGAGCGATGAGCGTTTATCCCGAGTACATGCAGGAATCGATCCAGCGGGTGGAGGAGACCCGCCCTGCCCGCATGGGCACGAATTTTCCCAGGCTTCCCTTGGCCGAACAAGAGGAGCTTTTGCGCCGCTATCACCCGGACTACAAGCCCGAAGGGAAGCGTCCCCTGCGGGTCGGCGCCTCTTATGGGGAACTAGTGCCCCACGAGGTGGCCGATCTCCTCGAGGCCTATCCCCTTTTGGATCCCGAAAAAATCGAGCTTTCGGAGGTGGACTACGATGTGGACGTGCTGGTGATCGGCGGGGGCGGGGCGGGCACGGTGGCCGCCCTTTGGGCCAACGAGGCCGGGATCCCCGCCGAGCGCATCCTCATCGTCACCAAGCTCCGCCATGGCGATTCCAACTCCATCATGGCCCAGGGCGGGATCCAGGCCGCGGACAAACCCCACGACTCCCCGGCCATCCACTTCCTCGACGTCATGGGCGGCGGGCACTTCACCAACGACCCGAAGCTCGTGCGCGCCCTCGTCATGGACGCCCCCTTCATCATCAAATGGCACGAGGAACTCGGGGTCATGTACGACAAGGAACCCGACGGAACGATGATCACCATCCACGGGGGGGGAACCTCCAAAAAGCGCATGCATTCCTGCAAGGATTACACGGGGCTCGAGATCATGCGGGTTCTTAGGGACGAGGCCCGCAACCGGGGCATCCCCGTTTTGGAGTTCCATCCCGCAGTGGAGCTCCTCACCGATGAGTTCGGGCAGGTGGCGGGCGCGGTGGTGTGGAATTTGGAAACGGAGGAGTACAAGATCGTCCGGGCCAAGGCCACCGTTTTGGCCACCGGAGGCTGGGGCCGGCTCCATATCCAGGGCTTCCCCACCACCAACCATTACGGCGCCACCGCCGATGGCCTCGTCCTCGCCTATCGGGTGGGCGCGAAACTCCGGGACCTCGACGCCGTCCAATACCACCCCACCGGCGCGGCTTTTCCCGAGCAGATCGTGGGCCTCCTCATTACGGAAAAGGTGCGGGGATTGGGGGCCCAGCCCGTGAACGCCCGGGGTGAGCTCTTCGTGCACCCCCTGGAGCCCAGGGACGTGGAGTCCGCCGCCTTCATTCGGGAGTGCCTCCCGCCGGAGAAGGGCGGAC
Organism: Candidatus Acetothermia bacterium; assembly: GCA_023255835.1. Lineage (GTDB taxonomy): Bacteria > Bipolaricaulota > Bipolaricaulia > Bipolaricaulales > Bipolaricaulaceae > DTER01. Next base: position 9,634 of record JAGDVW010000006.1, on the reverse strand, counting down.
GGGGCCTGGGCGTGGTCACGCCCACGGGCATGGTGGGGGTTTGGCTGGACACGCCCATGGTGGACATGATCCACGGGAAGGGCACCTTCCAGCGGGCCCTTTCCTCCATCTACCGCATGTACATCCGCTTTGGCATCGATCCCACAAAGGAGCCGATCCTCGTCTATCCCACCCTCCACTACCAAAACGGCGGGGTGGTGATCGATGAACACGGTTGGACGGGGATCCCCGGGCTTTACGCCGCGGGCGAGGTGGAGGGCGGGGTGCACGGGAAAAACCGCCTCATGGGCAATTCCCTTTTGGACTACAACGTTTTCGGAAGGCGGGCGGGCTTGGCCGCGGCGGGGTGGGCGAAAAAAGCGCGGCTGGGCCGCCTCACCCTCCGCCACGTGGAGAAGTTCGTGGAGGAGCTGCGCCGCGCGGGGATCCCCGCGGCCCGCCGCTCCCCCATCCTCCTTCCCGACTACCGGGGGGAGAAAACCTTGGCCAGGGTGGTGGACCTCCTATGAGCGAAATCCAGGAAAGGGTGGCCAAGCGCTGGAAGGTTCCCAAGGGCTACATCTACGTCCTCGAGGAGTTCTGTAAAGGCTGCGGATTTTGCATCGAGTTCTGCCCCAAAAAGGTCCTGGCCCAGGCCTCTCATTTCAACGACAAGGGCTATCACCCGCCGGAGGCGGTGAACCCCGAGGCCTGTGTTCTCTGCGGCTTTTGCGAGCGGATCTGCCCGGATTTCGCCATCTGGGTGGAGGAGGAGAAGGATGCCGGCTAAGACGATCCTTTCCGGGGTGCACTTCATGAGCGGCGATGAGGCCATTGCCGAGGGGGCCATCGCTGCCGGGTGCCGGTTCTTCGCGGCCTATCCCATTACCCCCCAATCGGAGATCGCCGAGAGGCTCGCCTGGCGGCTCCCTCAAATCGGGGGGATGTTCATCCAGATGGAGGACGAGATCGCCGCCATCGCCGCGGTCCTCGGCGCTTCTTGGGCGGGGATGAAGGCCATGACCGCCACCTCCGGCCCAGGTTTTTCCCTCATGATGGAGAATTTAGGCCTTGGCATAATGACGGAGACCCCGTGCGTGATCGTGAACGTCCAGCGGGGAGCCCCTTCCACCGGCCTCCCCACCCTCGTGGCTCAGGGGGACATGATGCAGGCCCGCTGGGGTTCCCACGGGCACTACGAGATCATCGCCCTCTGCCCGGCCTCCCCCCAAGAATCCTTCGACCTCACGGTAAGAGCCTTCGCCCTGGCCGAGCGGTTCCGCGTCCCCGTCCTCCTCATGACCGACGAGGTGGTGGGCCACATGTACGAGCGGGTGGAGATCCGCCCGTCGGTGCCGGTGGCCCCGCGGCGAAAACCCCGCGTGCCTCCGGAGGAATTCCTCCCCTTTAAACCCGATCCGGACCTCGTCCCGCCCATGGCCTGCGCCGGCGAGGGCTACCGGGTGCACGTCACCGGCCTCACCCACGACGAGCGGGGCTATCCCGATATGACCCCCGAAGCCCACGATCGCCTGGTGCGCCGCCTCGTCGACAAAATCCGGCTCTTCCCCCAGGAGTACACCTTTTACGAGGAGGTCGACCTTTCCGATGCGGAGATCGCCGTGGTCTCATACGGCATTTCCGCCCGCGTCTCCCTGGGCGGGATAGAGCTCGCCCGGAAGGCCGGGATCAAAGCCGGGTTGTTCCGGCTCATCACGGCTTGGCCCTTCCCTGACGAGGCCATCTATAACCTGGCCCAACGGGTGAAGGGGATCGTGGTGGTGGAGATCAATTTGGGCCAGATGAGCCGGGAGGTGGAGCGGGCTGTGCGGGGCCGTGTTCCCGTCCATGGCGTCTACCATGCCGGCGGCCGCATCCACACCCCGGAGGAGGTCTTTCAAGGAATCGAGGAGGTGTATCGACGATGCCGGTGAAGGAGGCGAAGGCCGCACCGGACATGGTCAAGGAGGCGCGCCACCCCCTGGAGAAATGGTTACGAACGGACCGTCTCCCCCATATTTGGTGCTCGGGCTGCGGCTTGGGCACGGCCCTTTCCGCGTTCCTCTTCGCCCTGGATGAGCTCGGTTGGGACCCGGACTCGGTGGTCGTGGTCTCCGGGATCGGCTGCGCGGGAAGGGTTGCGGGGTATCTTAGGCTCGACACCTACCACACCACCCACGGCCGGGCCATCCCCTTCGCCACCGGGTTGAAACTCGCCAAACCCGACCTCCACGTGATCGTCTTCTCCGGGGACGGCGACCTTTTCGCCATCGGCGGGAACCACTTCATCCACGCCGCCCGGCGGAACATGGACATCGCCGTGATCTGCGTCAACAACTTCAACTACGGGATGACCGGCGGGCAATTGGGCCCCACCACCCCGGTGGGGAGCCGCACCACCACCAGCCCCTTTGGGAACTTCGAGCACCCCTTCAACCTCGTGCACCTCGCGGCCTCCGCGGGAGCGACGTATGTGGCCCGCTGGACCACCCTGGACGGCCGCCGCCTCACCAAGGCCTTCGTGGAGGCCCTCTCCCACAAGGGCTTCACCTTCGTGGAGGTCCTCTCCCCTTGCCCCACCAACTACGGCCGGCGCAACCGCCTGGGCGAAGGCCTCGACGAGCTCAAGTACTACCGGGAGCACATGGTCATCCGCCACGGCGCGGACCCCAAGGAGGCGGACATCCTCCCAGGAAAGCCCTTCCTGGTGGGGAAGTTCGTGGACATCGAGAAACCCAGCTACCTTGAGCTCTACCAAGCCAAGGTGCGGGAATTGGGGGGTGAGTGAATGGAGTTGGTGGAGGCGTTGGCGGAGGCCCTGGCCCGGGCCTCCACGATCCTTCCGGAGGAGGTGGTGCGGGCCTTGCGGCAGGCTCGGGACCGCGAGGAAGGGCCGGCGCGGGTGCAGCTCGAGGCGATTTTGAAAAATGTGGAAATGGCCAAGGCGGGAAGACTTCCGATCTGCCAGGATACGGGCACCCCCACTTTTTTCGTGCGCTTCGGCGTGGATTTTCCCCGTCTTCGGGAGCTCATGGCGGCAATCCCTGAAGCTGTGCGGCAAACTACCAAGGCCGTGCCCCTCCGGCCCAACACCGTGCATCCCTTTACTGGGAAAAACCCGGGCGATAACACGGGCCGGTACATTCCGGCCGTGACCTGGGAACCCGTTCTCGGCGACTCCGTGGAGATCCATGTTCTCCCCAAAGGCGGGGGCTCTGAGAACTGTTGTGCTCTAAGGATGCTCGCTCCAGGGGTGGGTTTGGGCGGGATAAAGGAAGCGGTGGTGGAGCACGTGGTGGGCTGCGGCGGGCTTCCTTGCCCGCCCACGGTGGTGGGGGTGGGGATCGGCGGCGGGGCCGATCTCGCTTTGAAGCTCGGGAAAATCGCCCTTCTCCGCCGCCTCGGCGAGCCCCATCCTGAGCCGGAGGTGGCCGCCTTGGAAAAAGAGCTTTTTGAGCTCATCAACGCCTCGGGCGTGGGCCCGATGGGCCTGGGAGGGAAAACCACGGTGCTCGCCGTGCACGTGGAATATGCCCACCGGCACCCCGCTTCCCTTCCCTTGGGGATCGTCATCCAGTGCTGGGCCCACCGCCGGGCCTCCGTGCGCATCGCCCGGGATGGCGCCGTGGAGATCGTCCAGTGAGGCCCTGGACTTCAGGTGAGGAGGGATGTATGGAGAAAATTTTGACTACCCCGATTCCGGAGGCGGAGGCTCGTTCCCTGCGCGCAGGGGATGTTTTTTATCTTTCCGGGCTCCTCATCACCGCCCGGGACGAGGCCCACAAGAAAACCCTGGAACGGGGCGCGCCCATCCCCCTGGAGGGCCTGGCCATCTTCCATTGTGGACCGGTGGTACAGAAGGGGGACGGAGGGTGGAAGGTTGTGGCCGCTGGCCCCACCACTTCCGCCCGCATGGAGCTCTTTGAGGCGGATTTTTTGCGTCGGTTCAAACCCAGAGTGATCGTGGGAAAAGGGGGGATGGGCGAAAAAACCCTCCAAGCCCTCGCCGAGGTGGGTGCGGTCTACGCCCATTTCACCGGCGGGGCCGGGGTCTTAGCGGCCCAGGCCATAAAAAGGGTGCGGGAGGTGCATTGGCTGGAGGAGCTAGGGATCCCCGAAGCCATTTGGGTTTTCGAGGTGGAGAAATTCGGTCCCCTTGTGGTGGCCATGGATTCCCACGGCCGCTCCCTCTATAAAGAACTTTCGACTCAGGTGGAGAAGAACATGGAAACGATCCGGGCCCGCATCCGCGGGAAATAAGGAGGAAAGAATGGCCCAGGAAAAACCGAATGTGGAGGAACTTTTGGCTAAAGCGAAGGAGCCGGCCAGGAAGGCCCCGCCCCTTCATGGCTTTTACCGGGGGAAAGTGGCGGTGACCGCCAAGTGCGCCATCACCTCCTACGAGGACTTCGCCATCTGGTACACGCCGGGCGTGGCCCAGCCCTGCCGGGAGATCGCCCAAGACCCGGAGAAAGTTTTTGAGTACACGAACAAAGGGAATTTTGTGGCTGTTGTTTCGGATGGCACGCGCGTTTTGGGCCTGGGTGACATCGGCCCCTTGGCCGCCCTGCCCGTCATGGAGGGAAAAGCCCTCCTCTTCAAGTACCTGGGCGGGGTGGACGCCTTCCCCGTGACCATCGCCACGAAAGACCCCGACGAGCTCACCCAGGCCGTGAAGTGGATCGCCCCCGCCTTCGGGGGGATCAACCTCGAGGATATCGCCTCCCCGAAGTGCTTTTACGTTTTGGAGAGGCTACGGGCGGAGCTGGATATCCCTGTCTGGCACGATGATCAGCAGGGGACGGCCGCCATCACCTTGGCCGGGGTCCTCAATGCCCTCAAGGTGGTGGGAAAGGACCCAAAGAGGGTGACCTACGCCGTGATCGGCGCGGGCGCAGCTAATATCGCCTTCGTGCGGGTCCTCCTCACCTACGGCGTCCCAGCTGGGAACATCATCATGGTGGACTCAAAAGGGATCCTCCATCCCGGCCGGGAGGACCTCGAGGCCCAAAAGGAGGAGAACCCCTACAAGTGGGATTACGCCCAGCGCACGAACAAGGAGCGCCGGAAGGGCGGGATCCCTGAGGCCCTGGAGGGCGCGGACGTTTGCGTGGCCGCCTCCAAGCCCGGGCCGGGGGTGATCAAGCCCGAATGGATCAAACGCATGGCCAAGGACGCCATCGTCTTCGCCTGTGCCAACCCCGTGCCGGAGATCTGGCCCTGGGAGGCCAAGGAGGCGGGCGCGCGCATCGTGGGCACCGGCCGCTCCGACTTCCCCAACCAGATCAACAACTCCTTGGGCTTCCCCGGCATCTTCCGCGGCGTCTTGGACGTTTTCGCCAAAACCATCACCGATGAGATGGCCATTGCCGCGGCCGAGGCCATCGCCAAAACCGCCGAGGAAAAGGGCCTCCGCGAGGACTACGTGGTTCCCACCATGGAGGAGTGGGAAGTGTTCGTGAACGAAGCGGTGGCCGTGGCGAAAAAGGCCATCGAGCAAGGGGTGGCGCGGCGGATCCTCTCCGAAAGCGAGCTCGAGC
>JAGDVW010000006.1:0-4015 GCA_023255835.1 Candidatus Acetothermia bacterium | reverse complement strand
AAGGCCATCGAGCAAGGGGTGGCGCGGCGGATCCTCTCCGAAAGCGAGCTCGAGCAGCAAGCGGAGCGCATGATCCGCCGGGCCCGCGAGGAAGTGGCGATCCTCATGAAGGCCGGGCTGATACCGCCTTTGCCCCAAGTTTAAGCGGTGGATCCGGCAATTCGCGCTCTAGCTGTTTTGGGGGCGGTGGTGGTTCTTTATGCCACCGAGTGGCTTCCCCTTTGGCTTTCCTCCCTCATCGGCTGTGTGCTCATGGTGTTGGTGGGCGCGGCCGACTTCAACACGGTATTCCGGGGGTTTTCCGACCCGGTGGTGTTTCTGGTGGGCGGGATGATGGTGGTGGGCGAGGCCCTCTTCGCTACAGGCGCCGCCCAGGATTTGGGCCAAAGGCTGGTGAAACTCGCGGGCGGGAGGGAAAGGCCCCTTCTTGTTTTGGCCGTGCTCGCCGCCGGTGGACTGTCGGCGTTCCTCAACAACACCGGCACCACCGCCGTTTTCATCCCCATCATCGGCGGGATCGCCCTGGCCGCGGCCGGCAAGATCAAGGCCAAAAACATCCTCATGTTTGTGGCCTTCGCCGCCAACACCGGAGGAATGCTCACCCTCGTCGGCTCCACCCCGCCCCTTCTGGTCCAGGCCGCCCTGACCAACGCCGGATATCGCCCGTTTGGGTTCTTCGAGTTCGGCCTCCTTGGCCTTCCTCTACTTGGGCTTTTCCTGCTTTACGCCGTCTTGGGAGCGTATCCCTTGGCCCGGCGGCGCTTCACCACCGAGTCCCTGGCCTTCGCCACCCCGTACACCACCCAAAACCAAAAGGCCGGGAGGACCAAAAAGATCATCTCCCTTTTGGTTCTACTTCTCTGTGTGGGGCTTTTCGCCCGCGAGGTGATCCCGTTGGCCCTCACCGCCGTTTTGGGAGCCGTATTGGTCTTGCTTTTCCGCTGTATTTCCGCGCGGGAACTCCTCCAGCGCTTCGACTGGAACACTGTGCTTCTTTTGGGGGGAGCGTTGGGGATCGCTGGGGCGCTGGACAAAAGTGGAGCAGGAAAGCTCGTGGCGGAATTCGGGGTCAAAGCCTTGGGCGCGGGCTTTACTCCCTGGGCCTTCCTGGCCGTGGTCACCGGGGTGGCCATTGTTCTCACCCAGTTCATGTCCAACACAGCCACGGTGGCCATGCTGGCGCCCATCGCCCTCTCCATGTGCCGAGGCCTGGGGATTTCCCCGCATCCGGTGATGATGGCCCTGGCCACGGCTGGCGCCGCAGCGTACGCCACGCCCGTGGGCACCCCGCCCAACTCCCTGGTCCTTGTGGCTGGCTACCGCTTCCGCGACTACGTGCTCTTGGGCGGGCTGTTCACGATCCTGGCCTATTTGGTCATCATCTTTTTGACCCCCGTCTTTTGGCCATTTTGAGCACGGCTCTTGGGCTTGTTTCTTGGCCATTTATCACCGGCGGGCCAGGAAAAACTTCGTTGATCGCGCAAGAACCGAATTCTGGCCGGAGGGCGCGGAGGATGGGCGTTGACCCTAATATAATCCGGCTGGCCTTGATTTTTTCGTCGCCTGCCGATGGTGATTCTTTAAATGGCTTTTACACTTTTTCTTCCCGAGGAGGACTAAATAGCGCGGATGATCAGGTCATGGCCGGAGCGAATTTCGCGGCCGCTTTCGAGCAGGGCCACGCGGCGGGGGCCCGGTCCATAGGCGTGGCTGGTGAAAAGGGTCAAACACCTCCCTCCGAAAAGGAAAAGGGGGGCATCGGGCTGGTGGGCCCGCACCAGTACTTTTAACCTCAGGCGCTCCATGACCGCGAAAAAGTAATCGCGGCCGTAGGCGGGCCGGCCAAAGAAGCCCGGATCAAGACAATATCCCGGACCATCCACCCAATCGCCCCAGGTCATCTTGCGCCAGTTCGCCGAGCCCAAGGCGATCTCGTTTATCTCCTCAACGTCGTCCACATCGGGGAGGGCGCCGTGCACGGCCAAAACCCCGGCGGGATGAAGGGCGGCGAAGGGCAAAAGGGAAAGCGTTTCGGCCAGGATCTTCTCCTCCTTCGGATCCAGGGAGCGCCAGAAATCCGCGGGGGTGAAGGGCGCCACGGCCCAAGCCTCGTGGTTCCCCATGAGGAGGAAAATCCTCTCCGGATGCGCGATCTTCGCCCGCATGAGCACCGTTAGGTTCCCCACGGAATCGGGCCCCCGATCCACGTAATCGCCTAAAAACACGAGGACATGCTGATCATCGAAATAGCGCCGTAAGACCTCCTCCGTGGCCTCCCGATCGCCGTGGGTGTCGCCCACGAACACCGCGGTGCGCTCGGGCGGAAGTCGCACGAGCCTGGGCCCGCCCTCCAGGGCTTTGCGGAACTCCCCAACGAGGGAAAGATCGAACACGCCGGAACTTTACTGGTTCCGCTCAAAGAGGCCAAGCTGAGCCAAGGCGCGGCCGAGCTTCTCCAGCTCCGGAAAATCCAAGGCCTCGGCCCGCGCCCGCGGATCAAGGCCGAGTTCGGCCAAAAGCGCGTCCACCTCCCCAGGCGAAAGGAGGGAAAGGAGCACGCGGCGCAAAGTTTTCCGGCGATGGGAAAAGGCCAGAGCCAGGGTCCTTTCCCAATCCTTTCCCGAAAGGGAAACCCTGGGCTTGGGAAGGCGATGGAGGCGCACCAGGGCCCCATCCACCTCCGGCGGGGGGAAGAACACCGTTTTGGGGATGCGCCGAACGAGCTCCACCTCAAAATAAGTGCGCAAATGCACAGCTAACCGGGTGACCTCCGGTCCAGGAGGGGCGACCAGCTTTTCCCCGACCTCCCATTGCACAGTAAAAACGGCTTTGGCCACGCTCTCTCTTTCCCCAATGAGCTTCAAAAGGACTGCGCTTGTGATCCCGTAGGGCAGGTTTCCCACCACAAGGAGGTCCCCTCCCAACGAGGCAAGATCGAGATCGCGAAAATCTTCGTTCAGAATGTGCACATTGCGGAATGGCCCAAGGTGGGCCCGAAGGAGAGGGATGAAGCGGGAATCCACCTCCACGGCCCACAGCTCCCGCACATGGGGAGCCAGGGCCACGGTGAGGGTTCCGATCCCCGCGCCCACCTCCACGACCCTGTCGGTTGGGCTTGGAGAGATGGCCTCCACGATGCGCCCCAAAACGTTGGCGTCGGCGAGGAAATGCTGACCCAATCCCTTCCGGAGCTCAATCCCGTGGGCCGCCAAAAGCTCCCGAATCACCGCGGGCGAGGTGAGGCGCTCCATGTTCACGGCCGCAATGGGCATTTTTTCGGAAAAAGCCCTGGAATTCGGGGATTAAGAAGGGTTTTCCGAGCGCAGATCCTCGGCAAGGAGGGCCTGGCACCGGGCCTGGGCCTCGGGATCGTAGGCGGGCTCCATGCACCGAAGCTTTTCAGAAAGGAGGCGTTCGCGGGCCTGGGCCGCGCTTATGGCCTGCTCGACGACGGCGGCAAACTGCGGGTATCCTGCGCGGAGGAGGGCTGCGCCGAGCTCCTGCCAAAACGAAAAAGGAAGCCTGAGCTCCTGCCCGCTCTGCCTTTCCAAGGCCAAAAGTTCCTCCTGCCCAGCCTTAAGGATCAACTCCAAATCGTCCATGACGCCTAAACCCTACCCCAGTGGATGCTTGTGTGCAACCTCCTCGGTATAATGGTTTTGAGGTAACCGGGGGAGCTCCGTTTGGGGCTGAGAGGAGGCGAAAGCCTCGACCCCTTGAACCTGATCCGGGTAATGCCGGCGAAGGGAAGGTTACCGGCAGCCCTGCTCAGGCCGGGGCGGTGAAGCCCCCTCCCTTGGTTGCCGCCAAGGAGGGGTTTTCTCTTGCCGCGCACTATCTTGATCCTCGCGGGCGGCGTGGCCTCCCCAAAGGAGGCCCTGAAAGCGGCTAAAGGCGCGGATTTCATCATCGCCGCCAACGGGGGCTTTGCCCTCGCCCAAAGGACCGGCCTCCCCGTGCACCTGCTCCTCGGCGACCTCGATTCCCTCCTTTTGCCTCCCCCTTCGGATGTCCC
>JAGDVW010000060.1:13319-18476 GCA_023255835.1 Candidatus Acetothermia bacterium | reverse complement strand
AGCACAATGGAGTGCTCCTGGAGGTTGTGCCCCTCGCCCGGGATGTAGGCCGTCACTTCCCGGCCGTTGGAGAGGCGCACCCTGGCCACTTTGCGCAAAGCGGAGTTCGGCTTCTTCGGGGTGCGGGTGAAAACGCGCAAACACACCCCCCGCTTTTGCGGACAGCCCTCCAGGGCCACCGACTTGCTCTTCCAGGGGTTCGGCTTTCGTCCGTACTTCACCAGTTGGTTGAACGTGGGCATAACGATCACCTCGATTTTAGTTCTTCCCCGGCGGGGACTCAACGGAATCCTCGCGAGGGAAACCCGTGCCCACCGGGATCTTCTTCCCCACCATGAGGCAGGCCTTGAGGCTATCCAGGGGGTCCTCCTCTCCCCGCAGGGCCGCGTCCGCGAGGACCTTGGTGGTCCGCTCGAAGGAGGCCGCGGCAAGCCAGGATTTTCGCACCAGGGCCACGCGGGAGATGCGCAGAAGTTCGCGCTCCCCTTGGGGAAGCCGATACTCGGCGATGCGCACGGTGCGCGGCTCCCCATGCAACTCCACCCGCACCTGCCGCACGCCCAAGGCCACGAGCCTTTCCAAAACCTCCCGAGTCAAAGTCTCCCCGGCCTCCACCACGGTGGCCCCGCTGCGGATGATGGGGGCAAGGAGCTTCGCGCCCACCAGCTCCTCCCGGGCCGCCCGGATCCGCTCGTTCTCCTGGGAAAGCCGCTCCACCTCCCGCTGGAAGATCTCCAGGGGCACGATGTCGTTGAGGAGGAAATCGGATTCCCCGGGGTCGATGATCCGCACGTTGTTGAGGATTTGACGGAGCACGACCTCGAAGTGCTTGTCGTTTATGTCCACACCTTGGGTCTTATAGACGCGCTGGAGCTCCGAAAGGAGGTAATCGAAGGCCTTCCGCACCCCGGCCACCTCCATGAGGTACTGGGGCGGAACAACCCCCTTGGACACGGGATCGCCCCGCTCGACTTTGTCGCCCTCCCGCACGATGGCGGCCTCGGTGCACTCCACCCGGGCGCGGAACCGGAAGCGCACGTGGCAGAGCTCGCCCTCGCGCCGGATCTCCTCCACCACCACCGTCTCGGAGAGGGCGGGAAGCCCAAGGCGCAGGATCTCTTGAGCGGCCCGCACCGGTGCCCCGTGCTCCACCCGCGCTTCCAAATTGGGGGGGATGGGGATGATCAAGCCGCGGCTGGATTTGTGCATCACCGCGATCGACCCCGGGGAAAGGAGGACCGTCCCCGGGATCTCCGCGCTTAGAGCAAGAGGCCGGGATTTCGTGGTGAGTTTCTGCCCCTCCTCCACCTCATCCCCGTTTTTCACGAGGATTTGGGCCCCATAGGGGACCTCGTACGAATATGTGCGGCCGTCGCGGCCATGGAGGAGAAGATAGCGATGCCTTTTATCCTCCACCACCTCCACCCGGCCCGCGACCTCCGCCACCACCGCCTCCTGGTGGAACTCCTCGGTCAGGCTCTGCCCTTCCTCCACCTTTTCCCCATGCCCGACCTTGGGAGCTACGCCGGGAGGGAGGGTGTAAACCCGGTCCAACTCGTCATCGAGGATGGCCAAAAACTTCTGGCCGTTTTCGCTGAAGAAGAAGGCCCGGCCGTCCAGAGGGCTTTTGAGGGAGAGGAGTTTGGAGCTATCGACCTCCTCCCCCTCCGCCACTTGAAGGAGGGCCACGGGAACGCTTACCGTGCGCGGATCGGATTCGATCTCCACGATGTCGTGCCCGGTGCGCGCCGTCTCCACCTTCAGGACCCGGCCGGAAATGGGGGCCACCGCGGCGTGCGGGGCCTTCGTGGTCTTGCGGGCCTCGAAGAGCTCCTCAGCCCGGGGGAGACCTTGGGTGATATCCACTCCGGCCACGCCGCCGGTGTGGAAGGTGCGCATCGTAAGTTGGGTCCCCGGCTCACCGATGGATTGGGCGGCGATGATCCCCACCGCCGTGCCTTTGTCCACCAGGCGATGGAAGGCGAAATCCATGCCGTAACAAAGCTGGCAAACACCGCCCGGGGTCTGGCAAGTCACGGGCGAGCGCACGATGAACCTCGGCCGCACCCGGATCCGCTCGATCCCTGCCGCCCGAAGCTCCTGGATGAGCTCAGGGGTGAGGGCCTCGTTCTCCCGCACCAGGACATGGCCGGTCTGCGGATGCACCACCTCCCGCACGGCCTTGGCCAAATGGGCCCTCTCCTCCACCCCCGGCGCGGTGAGGTCCAGGTCCACCTCCAAGCGGCCCACCTTCTCCGCGATGATCCGGTCGAGCATCATGCCCGCGGGAACCAAAACTTCGCCGGTGATGGGGTGATAAATGGGCTCGGCCGTGACCCGGCCGTAAAGCCGCTCCGGAATGTCTTCCATGATCTCGCCCTTCGGGGCGAAGTAAAGGGGATCGATTTCAATCCCTTGTTTTGTGCCGCAGTCGTACTCTTTGACGATCACGTCGACGCAGGCGTCCACAAGCCTGCGGGTGAGGTAGCCGGCGGTGGCGGTGCGCAGGGCCGTATCCGCTGTGCCTTTCCGCGCCCCGTGTGTGGAGATGAAATATTCGAAAATGGAAAGGCCCTCGCGGAAGTTGGAAATAACCGGCCACTCGATGACCCGCCCCTGGGGATCGGCCATGGGGCCGCGCATCCCCGCGAGTTGTTTCACTTGGCCCGAGGAGCCGCGGGCCCCGGAGGCCACGATCCCGTAGACCGGGTTGAACGGGTTCCGGGCCAGGTTCTGCATGGTGGCCTTCTCCACCCGGTCTACCGTTTCCCGCCAAACCCTGGTCACCGCTTGGTACCGCTGCTCAGCGGTGCACAATCCTCTTAGGTACATGTGCTGAATGCGGTCCACCTTTTCCTGGGCCTCTTGGACGATTTCCCACTTCTCCGGGGGGATCTCGCAGTCGGGGATGGAGATGGTGAGGCCGGAAAGGGTGGCGAACCGGAACCCCAATTCCTTGAGCTGATCCAAAACCTCCGCGGTTTTCCTCCAGCCGTAGCGGAGGTAGCACTCCTCGATCTTCCGGCGGGTGCGGCGCGAATCCCAAACGAGGTTATAGTCCCGAAGATCCGGGGGGAGGACCTGGTTTAGGAGGGCCCGGCCGAGGGTGGTCTCCAAAACCTTCCCATCGATCCGGATCTTCACCGGCGCGTGCAGATCAAGGTGCCCAAGCTCCCAGGCTTTAAGGGCCTCCTCGAGGGAGCGGAAGGCCTTGCCCTTTCCTTTGCCGTTGGGGTTCAAAATGGTGAGATAGTAAAAACCGTAGACCTGGTCCTGGGTGGGGATGGCTAAGGGACGGCCGTGGGCCGGCGAGAGGATGTTCTTCGCGGAGAGCATGATTTCCTTGGCTTCCCAAACGGCGTCCTTGGAAAGGGGGAGGTGCACAGCCATCTGGTCCCCATCGAAGTCGGCGTTGTAGGGCGGACAAACATGGGGGTGGATTTGAATGGCATCCCCATCCACCAAGACCGGCTCGAAAGCTTGGATGGAAAGGCGGTGCAAGGTGGGGGCGCGGTTTAAAAGGACGGGATATTCCTTGACCAGCTTCTCCAAGGTGTCCCAGACCTCGGGGAGTTGCCCGGACAAGGCCCGGTTCTTGACCTCGTCGTAGTCAGCATAAGGGAGGCCCTCCACTTTCGCGAGGATGAAGGGTTTGAACAGCTCCAGGGCCATCTTTTTGGGGATGCCGCACTGGTGGAGCTTGAGCTTGGGGTTGACCACGATCACGGCTCGGCCGGAGTAGTCCACCCGCCGGCCCAAGAGGTGGCGCCGGAGCCTCCCTTGCTTCCCTTGGATCCGCTCGGAAAGGCTCTTTAAGGGGCGGCCATCCCGCCCTTTTATGGGGTTATCCTTCTTCTCGTTGTGGATGAGGGCATCCACCGCCTCCTGGAGCATCCGCCGCTCGTTGCGGAGGATGATCTCCGGCGCGCCCATCTCCATGAGCTTCTTTAGGCGGTTATTACGGTTGATGATCCGCCGGTAAAGATCGTTGAGATCGGTGGTGGCGAATTTCCCGCCCTCGAGCTGGATCATGGGCCGCAGGGCCGGGGGCAAAACGGGGATGACCTCAAGGACCATATCCTGAGGGCGGTTCCCCGAGCGGCGCAGCTGCTCCACCACCTCCAGGCGGTGGAGGATCCGGCGGCGATCGGTCTGGCTCACCGTGCGATCGAGCTCCTCCCATAGTTCCTCGGCCAAGGCCTCCAGATCCAAAGCGGCGAGGAGCTTCTTTATCCCCTCCGCCCCGGTGGCAGCCTCAAACCCCCCGGGATAAGCCCGCTCATAGGCCCGCACCTCTAGTGTGGAAAGCATTTGCCCCACCTTCAGCGGGACGTTTTCGGAGACGCGCACCACAAGGTGGGCAAGGTTGTCCACCACCTCCACCACCGGATGCCCATCCACCCCCTCATAGCGGGCCCTGAGCATCTCGAACATCGTCTGGGAACAAATTTCCTTCGCAGGACGCTCACAAAGAAGCTCCCCTTCCGCCACCTCATCCCCATCCTCCACGAAGAGTTCAGCGTCTAGGGTCACGGGATACTCATGGCGGCCAACCACAAGGACGCGGAAGGCCTCGCCGTTTTGGAGCTTTCTTTCTTCGAACTTGACCCGCCCGGCCTCCTCGGCCACGATCCGCGGGCTTTCCGCAAGCAAGAAGGCCCGCTCCGCTTGGAAAGTGAAGACGCTTTGGAGGATACGAAGCTCGGTCCCGTAGAGGGTCTCGCCCGGCTTGATCTTTGGAGAAGCGGATTGGGTCACGATGTAGAGTTCCTCCCTGGCCGTCTCCGTCTCATAATAGGCGATGCGCCGAAGGTCCCGGCGCTTGATGCCAAGGAGGCGGGAAAGGGGGCTGGCCACCCCCTTCAGGTACCAAAAGTGCACCACTGGGCTGGCCAGACGGATGTGGCCCATGTTCACCCGGCGCACCGAGGAGTCGGTGACCAGAACCCCACATTTATCGCAAGTTATGCCCTCGTAGCGCTTCCCCCGGTATTTCCCGCAGGCGCACTCATAATCGTTCTCCGGACCGAAGATCTCCTCCGCATAAAGCCCGCCGCGCTCGGGCTTATGCGTGCGGTAGTTGATGGTCTCGGAATTCGTCACCTCCCCCTTGGACCAGGAGAGGATCTCCTCAGGGGAAGCTAAACCGATGCGGAT
>JAGDVW010000060.1:11029-13219 GCA_023255835.1 Candidatus Acetothermia bacterium | reverse complement strand
CGATGTCATCACCGGAAATGGGCACCGCTCATCACCCCTTCTTTTCCCCACCGCCCTCGCTTCCGCCCTTTTTGCGGCGGTAGTCGGTGGTATAAAAACCGCTCCCTTTATAGATCACCCCGAAATGAGAGAGGAGGCGCGTAACCTCATCCGCGCCGCAGCCCGGGCAACGCACGCGCGGGTCCCCATAGGGGACCAACTCCCGGAACTCCGTGCCACACCGATCGCAACGGAAACGATAAATGGGCATCGCCCACCTCCTTTTTGCTCTCATTCCGTGGGAAGGAAGTCCGTACAGAATCAAAAACTTAAGTTTACCGGGCCTCCCACAAAGCGCAAGGCCGCACCTGCAAGCGCGCCGTTTCCTCGGCTTCCTCCGCCCGGAAACACACGGTCCAGGGGCGATCTTCGGGGAAACCGGCCAGGGCCAAAAGGTGGGCCGCGGCCTCCCGAATCAAGGCCGCCCGTTCCTCCGGCCCGATCCTCGTCCAAGGGGCCCGCAGAAGCCCGAGGGGCGAGCCGGGGATGGGGATATATAGCCGCACGTCCTCCGGCAAAAAGAGCTCCTGGAGCCGCACCTGCTCCGCCGGGGTAGTGGCGATCACCAAAACCCTCCCCGGGCCCAGCCGCACAAGGTGAGGAAATTCCAAGAGCCGGACAAAATTGGCGGTGAAAACCCCATCCTGCGCGAAGGCCTGACACCGCTTGGCGAATTCCTGAACGCGCAAAAGGCAATAGCGACCGTTGTGATTTTGGGAAATCCCCAGGGAGCGGGCGAGTTGCGGGAGTTCCAGGGGGGCATTTTCCGCGGTGAGGCCCAAGAGTTTCTCCCGCTCCACCCATCCCGCCGCCTCCGCGGAAGTGGGCGGGAGGAGTTTTGCCGAAAGGGGGCGGAGGACCCGCCCAGTCAAGCCCAATTCCTCATCCAGGGCGAGGAGCTCCGCCACCCCGATCCCCCTTTCTCCCACCACCTCCCCGGTGACGATCAAATCGAATTTGCGACCGCGGAAAAGGCGCGCGGCCCGGGCCAAAAGGACCCGCCGACACGAAAAACATGGGAAAAGGGAGCCATTCTCTTGGGGCAAACGCAAAAAAGCCCGCTTCAGGGTGATGGACCTGAGAGGAAAACCCAGCCGTTTGGCCTCCTCTTGCACCGTCTCCTCGCCCCGAAAAAACGGGGAACGGAAGAAAACAAAGGAAAGCTCCAGCGAGCTCGCCCCTTCCACTAACTTAGCGGCAACGGCGCTGGCAAGGCTTCCGGAAAAAAGGACTACCGCGCGAATTTTCGCCTCCTCAGCGGCGCGGCCGGATCAATCCATAACCTCCGCCTTTTTTCTTATACAACACCGCCGGCTCCTCGGTTTCGGCCTCGAAGAAAACGAGGAAATCGCGGCCGCTAGCTTCCAGCTCGGCCACAGCCTCCTCCACGGAGATGGGCTTCCGCAAATAGTCCTCCACCTCCTCCACTTCCACCCGCTTTCCCGCAGCTGACGTGGCCACCTGTGCCTCCCCGGCCTTACGCACCACCCGGAGTTTCTCTTTGAACTGCACCAATTGCCTTTGCATTTTGTCCACGGCCTCATCCAGGGAGGTGAGCATGTCGTTGCTTTCGGCCACGGCCTTGAGCACCTTCCGGTTCACCAGCCGCGCGGTGATCTGCACCCGCTGGGCTGGCCCCTCCGTCTCCAACACCACATCCATGCGGGTGATCCGGTCGAAGTACCGCGAAAGGACGCCCACCTTCTTTTCCACATACTGCCGCATGGCATCGGTCCCGGATGGATAACGCTCCACGATGTGCAACTCCATTTCCCTTTCCTCCTTCAAAATATTATAAACAATCAGCCAAGCAAGTCAAGGGGAAAACCCTTTTGCCTAGCGACCTAAAAGTTTAGCGGCCTCGCGCAAGGCCTCCTCCCTGGTGGAGATGTCCCCAGCCAGGATCCTTTCGTGAATTTCCTCGAGGACCCGGCCGAGCCTTGGCCCGGGCGGCTCGCCCAGGGCCAAAAGGTCCTCCCCGCTGATCAGCTCCCGCGCCCGCTTGACCCCTTGGACCCGCCGCAGGTGCAACAAAAGCCTCGCCCCTTGGGAGAGAACCGGGAGCCAGGCCGAACTCCGATGGACCGAGGCCTCCGCATCGCAGATGAGGAGCCGCAAAAGATCGGAGAATTTCGGAAAGCGCTCGACGAA
>JAGDVW010000060.1:1211-10929 GCA_023255835.1 Candidatus Acetothermia bacterium | reverse complement strand
ACCTGCTTTCCCAAGCCCATCTCCGGGAGCCGCGCCACTCGCATGTGTTCGGCCACGAGAAAGCTCACGTATTCCACCTCCTTCCGGGAAAACCGGAGCCTAAAAAGCGCCTCCTCCGCGATCCTCGCCCCAATGCGGCAATGGCCGGCCATGTGCTCCCCAGCGGAGCGGGCCAGGGCCGAGGGCTTCCCAGAATCGTGGAAAAGGATGGCGAGCTTCAAAAGGGGCTCATCCCAAAGGCCATCGGCTACGCTCAGGGCAAGGAGGGTGTGGGTGAAAACATCGCCCTCCGGATGGTACTCCTCCGGCTGGGGCACCCCTCGCAGGGCGGCCACCTCCGGAAGGATATGGTCAAGGAGCCCAAGCTCCGCCAAAAGGGCGATCCCTTGGGACGAACGGGGAGTACTGAGGAGGCGGATGAGCTCATCCCGAATGCGTTCCCAAGAAATTTGCCGGATCTTTTGGGCATGGCGGCGGATGGCCTCCGCGGTCTTCTCCTCTAGACAAAATCCCAATTGACAAGCAAACCGCACCGCCCGAAGCATCCGCAGGAAATCCTCGGAAAAGCGCTGGTCGGGATCCCCAATGGTGCGGATGATCCCATCTTGGAGGTCCGCCAAGCCTCCGACGAGGTCGATCACCTGGCCCTCGGGGTCCGCGGCAAGGCCGTTTACGGTGAAATCCCGCCGCCGAAGGTCCTCCGCAAGATCAGCCCACCGCACCTCCCCTGGCCGCCGGCCATCGCGGTAACCCCCCTCCGTCCGAAACGTGGCCACCTCGTATTGCCGGCCCCCTTCGCCCACCACGACCACCACCCCAAAGGCCTCCCCCACCGTGAGGACCCGCCGATCGGGGAAAAGGCGGCGCACCTCCTGGGGAGGGGCGGACGTGGCGATGTCCACGTCCTGAGGCGAAAACTGTTTCCCCAAAAACTCGGCCAAAAGGGCATCCCGAACCACGCCGCCCACCAATACCACGATATACCCGGCTTCCCTGAGCCGATCCACGATTTCCTTGGCCGTGGGATGTTCTCTCCAGATCTGCTCAATCGGGATGCGCACGCCTTATTATCCCAAAGTTTGCCCAAAAAACCGAGCCCAGCTAGGATTGTTCTCGAGGAGGGAGCGATGGAGCACGCGGTGGTACGGGAGGCCCGGGAGCGGATGGGAAAAACCCTGGATGTTCTGCGGCAGGAGCTGGGCAAGGTTCACACCGGTCGGGCCAATCCGGCCTTGCTTGAGGACATCCGCGTGGATTACTACGGCGTTCCCACCCCCCTAAAGCAATTGGCGAACATCGTGGCCCCGGATCCGGACCTCCTTGTGGTGCGCCCCTTCGACAAGTCCCAAATTGGCGCCATTGAGAAGGCCATCCGCGCTGCGGATTTGGGCCTCAACCCCCAAAACGATGGGCAGCTCATCCGCATCAAGGTCCCGCGCCTTTCGGAGGAGCGGCGGAACGAGCTGGCAAAACTTGTGGCCAAAAAGGCAGAGGAGGCGAAGATCGCCCTCCGCAACATCCGCCGCGAGCTCAAGGAGCGCCTGGAGCAAGAGAAAAAGGAAGGAAAACTTTCCGAGGACGACTTCTTCCGCCTCCAAAAGGAGCTGGACCAGGTCACCCAGGATTTCCACAAAAAAGTTGAGGAGCTGGCGGAAAAGAAGGCTGAGGAGATGCGCACCCTCTAAAGATGAAGATGCCCGCAGTCTTTGAACATCTCTGCCTTGGTGGTTGCAGTTTCGTTTTTATTCTCCTTTTCCGACCGATGTGGGCGGGAGGATTTGCGTTCGGGTGGCTTTTGGTCCTCCTTACCCGTCTTGGTTTTTCTGCCCTCGCCCAGCTTTGGCCCGGTCTTTTGGGCCTTTGGGCCCTGGGAAAATACTTCAGCCTTGCAGGCCTGGCCCTCGGCGGGATCCTTTTTGGCTTGAGCCCAATAGGGGTGGTTTTGGGCCTTTCCCTTTGGCCGGTGAGCCTTTGGATTTGGGCGGCGCGGCATGTTCGCCACAGTCGGTAAGGATCTCGTTTTTCGCTTCCGGGTGGGGCCAATCCTTCTGGCCCTCAACCCTGTCACCCTGGGAACCGCCGGAGGCCTCCTCTTAATCATCGTGGGCTTGGCCCTTTGGATACGGCGGGGGATCCCCAAAGATCCGGAGGACACCCCTCCCCGGCGGGTCGTCCTCCTCCTGACCTTTTTGGAATTCGTGGAAAACCAAGTTCTGGGGGGGATGGCCAAGGGCCTTCGTCGCTCCCTCCTCCCCTTGATCGCCACCTTGTTCATTTACGTTCTTTCTTGCAACCTCTCCTCCATCCTTCCCATACCTGGAATGGCCGCGCCCACCCAGGATCTAAACGTCACCTTGGGCTTGGCCCTCCTTGTCTACCTTCTCACCCATATTTATGGGATCCGCACAAAAGGGGGGTTGCGTCATGTCAAAAGCTATCTGGAGCCAATCCCGGTGATGCTCCCCATGAATCTTATAGGCGACATGGGCCGGACCATCTCCCACGGTTTCCGACTTTTCGGGAACATTTTGGGCGGGGCGATCATGCTCGCCGTGACCTTTCCCATCCTCGTGGATCTTTCCCTGCGCTTCCGTTGGATCCTCGGGATCCTCCTCATCCTGTTGGGGCTGGGGATGGCCGCTGTTTTCCGCAGGTGGGGAAATAGAAGGGCTTTCCATATGGCGGCAGGGGTCGCGACGGGGGTGGCCATTCTCCTGGTTGCGCACGTTTGGCTTCCCCTCCTTTGGGCCACGCCCCTTGTCCTCGTCCTGGGAACAGTGGCCGGCTTCGTATTGAACGGGTTCTTCGGCGTCTTCGCCGGCGTCATTCAAGCTTTAGTGTTCACCCTCCTTGCGGCGTCGTATATTCAGGTGGCTGCAGAATGAAAGGAGGAAAAGGATGGGGCCGGAACTTGTGCAAGGTTTGAAGTACTTGGCGGCTGGGATCTGCATGGGCATAGGAGCCATTGGTCCAGCTCTCGGAGAGGGACGCATCGGCGCCTCCGCCCTGGAGAGCATGGCCCGCCAGCCGGAGATGGCCAATACCCTCCTTCGCAACATGATCATTGCCGACGCCATCGCTGAAACCACCGGCATTTACTCGCTCCTTGTGTCCATCATGATCCTGTTCGTGGTGTGAGGACCCTATGGAAGTCGGCTGGGAAACGATCATAAAAAGCCTCAACTGGACTTTAATCCTCAACGTCATCGGTTTTTTGCTCCTCGTCTTTGTCCTAAAGCGCCTCCTTTTTGTCCGAGCCCTGGCTTGGCTCGATGCGCGCAGAAAGATCGAGGAGGACCGGATTTCCCGGGCCAAAGCCCTGGAAGCGGAGGCTTTGGCCCTGCGGAAACAGGCCGAGGAGGAGCTCCGGGAAGCCAACCGGCAAGCCCGGAAAATTTTGGCCCAGGCCGAGGCCGAGGCCCAAGCGCTTCTCCGGCAAGCCCGAGAACAAGCCCGGGAGGAGGCCAGAAGGATCCTAAAGGATGCGGAGGCTGCCGCCGCCCGCATCCGGGAGGAAGCCCTGGCGGAGCTTCGCAAAAATTACGCGGAGCTCGTGGTGCTCGGCGTGGCCCAGGTCCTCGGCCGGGAGGTGCGCCCCGAGGATCACGAGAGGCTCGTGGCAGAACTGATCTCTCGGCTTGGCCCTGGGGTGCTTTCGTAAAATGCGCAGGGAAGGAACAGTAGGGGAACGTTACGCCCAAGCCCTTCTGGAGGCCGCGTGCGAGGCCCACGCTGAAAAGGAGGTTGCGGAAAATCTCCGTCTCCTTGAGCACCTTTCCCGATCGGTCCCGGAGCTTCTCCCTTTCCTTGCTCATCCCCGCATCGATCCGGAAGCCAAGAAACGGATTCTTGGGGATCTGGGAGAGGTTCTGCACCCTTATGTGCAGAACCTTTTGCGGCTTTTGGTGCGGCATGGCCGGGCCGGGCTCCTTCCCGAGATCACCTCCGCCTATTTCCAGGCCCTGGAGAGGGCTGGGGGACCGGTGCAAGTGCTGGTCCGTACCGCCCAGCCCCTTTCCCCCGAGATCGAGGATAAACTGCGGGCGCGACTCAAGGAGGCCTTGGGCCGGGAGGTGGCCCTGCAGGAAGAGGTGGCGCCCGAGCTTTTGGCCGGCGTGGAGTTGGTGATCTCCGGCCAGCGCCTGGACGCCTCTTTACGCGGACGCCTCCAGCGCCTACGCAAAGTTTTAGGAGGATAGGATGCCCCGCTACGATGAGCTGGCGTCTGTCCTGAAAAAGCAGATCCAGAACTTCGGCGTGGATCTGGAGATGGAAGAGGTGGGGGTGGTGGTGGAGGTGGGCGATGGCATCGCCCGCGTCTGGGGTCTGCGTTCCGCTTTGGCTTCGGAGCTTGTGCTCTTCCCCGGGGACATCTATGGGCTGGTTTTGGACCTCACCGAGGATTCCGTGGGGGTGGCCATCCTCGGTCCGGACGAGGGGATCAAGGAGGGCGACGAAGTTCGACGCACCGGAAAGGTCTTGGAAACCCCGGTGGGGAGGGGTTTTCTAGGCCGGGTGGTGGACCCCCTGGGGCGGCCCTTGGATGGCGGCCCGCCCATCGAGCCCGAGGGCTTCCGTAAAACCGACGCCAAGGCCCCCGGCGTGATCATGCGCCAGCCCGTGAATACCCCCCTCCAGACGGGGATCAAATGCATCGACGCCCTCACCCCCATCGGCCGGGGCCAGCGGGAGCTCCTGATCGGCGATCGCCGCACCGGGAAAACCGCGATCGCCATCGACACCATCATCAACCAAAAGGATCAAGGTGTTTATTGCATTTATGTGGCCATCGGCCAAAAATCCTCCACCATCGCCAAGGTGGTGGATGCCCTTCGCCGCTATGGGGCCATGGATTACACGATCGTGGTGGCCGCTGCCGCGGAGGATCCCGCGCCCCTTCAATACATCGCCCCCTATGCCGGCTGCGCCATGGGCGAATATTTCCGGGATCGTGGCGAGGACGCCTTGATCGTCTACGACGATCTTTCCAAGCATGCTGTGGCTTACCGCCAGATCTCCCTCCTTTTGCGCCGGCCGCCGGGCCGGGAGGCCTACCCAGGGGACATCTTCTACCTCCACTCCCGCCTTTTGGAGCGAGCGGCGCGCCTTGCTGACGAATTCGGGGGCGGCTCCCTCACCGCCCTCCCCATCGTGGAGACCAAGGCCGGCGACATCACCGCCTACATCCCCACCAACCTCATCTCCATCACCGACGGCCAAATCTATTTGGAGGCGGATCTTTTCAACAAAGGGCAGCGGCCGGCCATGAACGTGGGCCTTTCCGTGTCCCGCGTGGGCGGCGCAGCCCAGATCCCGGCCATGAAGGAGGTGGCCGGGCAACTCCGCTTGGAGCTCGCCCAGTACCGGGATTTGGCGGCCTTCGCGGAGTTCGCCCAGGAACTGGACGAGGCTTCCCAGGCCCAACTCGCCCGGGGGGCGCGGGTCATGGAGATCCTCAAACAGGACCAATACTCCCCGATGCCCGTGGAGGAACAGGTGGCCTCCCTTTACGCCGCGGTGACCGGACACCTCGATGACATCCCCGTGGAAGCGGTGCGGGCCTTCGAGCGCGGTTTTCTTGCGTTTCTGCGCGCGCAACACAAAGAGGTTCTGGACGAGCTTCGGCGGGAAAAGAAGCTCACGGAAAGGGTGCGCTCCGGCTTGGAGCAGGCCCTCTCCGAGTTCAAGAAAACGTTCCGAGCCTAAACATGGCCAAAAAACTCCGGCAATTGCGGCGCAGGATCCGCAACATCCAGCACATCCGTCAGATCGCCAAGGCCATGTACACCATCGCCTCCACCCAGGTCATCCAGCGGAAAAAGGAGCTCCTTCCCGCGCGGTCCTTCCCCGAAGAGGCCAGGAACATCCTTGCTGACCTCAGGGCTTGGGCTAAAGCGAATTTTTTAGCCCACCCATTCTTGGAGGGGAACGGTCTTTCGGGCTATGGACTGGTGGTGTTGAACTCCGACCGTGGGCTCTGCGGCCGCTATGTGGCCGAGGTGAACCAGGCCGCCCTCCGTTTTTTGCAAAACCATCCGGAAACAAAGCTGATCCTCGTTGGCGAAAAAGCCATCCGCTTTTTTGCCCAGGAAAAGTGGCCCATCGTCGCCACCCATCGGCGATTGGAGAAGCCCCGCCTCCCTCATGCCCAAAAGCTCTGCGAAGAGATCCTCGGCCTTTACCGCGAAGTGGGCGAAATCCATGTTGTGTACACGGAATTTCGGGGCGAGCTGATCCAAAGGGTGCGGGTGGAGCGCCTTTTGCCAGTGCCGCTCCCGGAAAAGCCGGGGCGGGAGCTCCTTGTGGAGCCAAGCTTGGGCGTTGTAATCGAGGAGCTCAGCAAAGCCTGGCTTTTGGGCCGAGTCCATCAAATTCTCCTTGAAGCCAAAACCTCAGAGCATGCGGCCCGCCGGCAGGCCATGAAGACCGCCACCGACAACGCTGACGAGATCCTGGAGAAACTCACCATCCAGTACAATAAGGCCCGCCAGCAAAGCATCACCCTGGAGCTCATGGACATCATGGGCGGGGCGGAGGCCATTAGGGAGGAACTGTGAACGCCGTCAAGGAAGCGGTAGCGGAAGGTTGGATCGTGGCCGTGCGCGGCCCGGTGGTGGATGTGAGCTTTCCCCGTGGGCATTTGCCGGCCCTGCGGCACGCCCTCATCGTCCCCCGGGGAGAAAAGGATTTGGTGCTGGAGGTGGCGCAACACTTGGGTGATTCCACGGTGCGCACCATCGCCATGGATTCCACCGATGGGCTCCGCCGGGGCGATAAGGTCTACGACACCGGAGGCCCCATCACTGTTCCTGTAGGGCCGGAGATCTTGGGCCGCATGTTCGATCTCGTGGGAAACCCCATCGATAACCTTCCCCCGCCCCAAACGAAAAAGCGTTACCCCATCCATCGCGATCCCCCGCCCCTGGAAGAGCTTTCCGTGGAGGACGAGATCCTGGAGACAGGGATCAAGGTCATTGACCTCATGGCCCCCATCCCCAAGGGCGGGAAGGTCGGGCTTTTTGGCGGGGCCGGGGTGGGGAAAACCGTGCTCATCATGGAGCTCATCCGGGCCATCGCCTACGAGCACAAGGGCTATTCCGTCTTCGCTGGGGTGGGCGAGCGCTCCAGGGAGGGGAACGAGCTTTATTTGGAGATGAAGCGGGCCGGGGTTTTGCCCAACACCGTGCTCGTTTACGGCCAGATGAACGAACCGCCGGGCGCGCGGTTCCGCGTGGGCCTCACCGGGGTTACCATGGCCGAATATTTCCGGGACGAAGAGGGGAAGGACGTCCTCCTTTTCATCGACAACATCTTCCGTTTCGCCCAGGCGGGAAGTGAGGTCTCCGCCCTTCTGGGCCGCATGCCTTCTGAAGTTGGGTACCAACCCACCTTGGCCACAGATATCGCTGAGCTGCAAGAGAGGATCGCCTCCACCCGTAGGGGTTCCATCACCTCCATTCAGGCCATATACGTTCCCGCCGACGACTTCACCGACCCTGCGCCGGCCACGGTTTTTGCCCATCTCGATGCCACCATCGTCCTCACCCGGGAACTCGCGGAAAAGGGGATCTATCCAGCTGTGGACCCGCTGCAGTCCGACTCACGCCTCATGGACCCGCGGATCCTTTCCCGCGATCACTATGAAGTGGCGCAAAAGACCCGGGCCATCCTTCAGCGCTATCAAGACCTCCAGGACATCATCGCCATCATGGGGATGGAGGAGCTCTCCGAAGAGGATCAAATCACGGTTTACCGGGCCAGAAAAATTCAGCGGTTTATGGCTCAACCCTTCCATGTGGCTGAGCATTTCACGGGGAGAAAGGGGGTTTATGTTCCTCTCGAGGAGACGATCCGCGGGTTCAAGATGATCGTGGAAGGGGAGCTGGATGACGTTCCCGAGCCGGCCTTTTACATGGCCGGCACCATCGACGAAGTTTTATCCCGCGCCAAACGCTGATTCACAAGGGCAAGAAGGATTGGCTTGCTTGCCAAGCTACTTCTAAACTCTGCAAAGCATCAGCAGGGCTAACTTGGGGAGACCGATCTTCCCAAACAGCCTCGATTAAGTCCAAAAGGCCCGCCTGTACCGCACGTCGGTATTCGCCTTGTCGATCCGGTGCAGCTATCTCAGCCTCCACAATTTTCCTATTCGCCCCATCTAAAACACGCAACGGCTCGCCAACTATCAACCTTAAGCCATCAAGCTTGTCTTCCTCCACACTTCCAAAGAGGGAAAGCTTTGTGGGGATCCAACCCACGATCTCTATTTCTCCAAAACTCAGCCCCAGTTTGAGCGTGGTTCGCTCTATTTCCCGCGGCCGGCCAAACGAATGATAAAAAGTGGCCAAAACCTCTTCCCCATAGTGGACCACAGCCCAAACTCGATCGATCCTCCCGTCCGCTCGGCGCTGATAGCCGCCCTCCACCCGGCTGGGTGGTCTTCCCACCAGTTGATTGACCAGATCGAAGAAATGCACGCCGTGCTCGATGTGAATGCCTCCGCTTTTCCGAAGGTCCCAAAACCAATGATCGGGCGACAGCCCCTCATCGGTAGCCAAATTTATCAAGGCTGCATAAACCAAGTCCCCGAGGACCTTGCTCCGGACCAACATCTGAGCCAATCTGTGGAGCGGGTGGTAGCGGAGGACATAGTTCACCGTGAGTTTGACCCCCATCCTTTCGGCTGTGGCTATGACTGCCCGGGCCTCCATGGGAGAAAGAGCTAAAGGCTTTTCCACGAACAGGTGCTTCCCAGCTTTTGCGGCCTCCAGGGCTATGGGAGCATGAAGATATGGTGGTGTACTGATCACTACCACTTCCACCTCTGAGTCCATAAGGAGAGCGCGGAAGTCCTGGTAAATGCGTGCCCCAGGAGGAGCGATACTTTCGGCTCGAGTGCGGTCTAGATCGGCCACCGCCACCACCCTGACCTCGGGAAGGGCGGCAAAAGCCGGTAGACAAAAGGCGGCAAACCTCCCGGCCCCAATTATCCCCAACCCTACCGGCTTTCTTTCAGCCATGGCGGGCATAATCTAAAAGCTCGGAGAAGGAAGCGGTGGCAAGGCCGATCACGTGATCCCCACCTCCGTAAAAAACGTAGAGTGTCCTGTTCACCACAATATTGGCGCAACTAAAAACCACGCGCGGTACGTCTCCCCGCAGTTCCCAAATCTCTTCAGGCCAAAAGATCGGATCCTTGGGCCGATGGATAACTTTACTAGGATCGTCCAAATCCAGCAGAGCCACACCGAAGCGGTAAACCCTGTTTTCATCATAGCCATGATAAAGGAGAAGCCAGCCCTCTTCGGTTTCAATGGGCACCCCATTCGCTCCCACGGCCACCCCATCCCAATTTCCTGGCCGAGGACCGAAGACCTTTTTCATCCTTTCCTTAGGCCAGGTCTTAAGATCGTTGGAGTAAGCAATCCAAATCTCCGGCCGCGGGCGAAGAAGAAGGGCGAAAGCCCCGCCGATGCGCCGGGGGAAAAGGACGTGATCCTTGTTATCCTCACCCCGGACCACGGGGCCAATCCGTTTCCAGGAAATGAGGTTCGTGCTTTTGGCGATCATGGGGGTCACTGAGCCGCCAGCGATGGCCGCCCCAAAGCCAAGGCGACCGAAGGCCGTGTAGGTCATATAAAACTCGCCTTCAATCTCCACTACCCGGGGATCTTCCACACCCAGGGATTCCCAAGGCTCAAGAGGATAAAGTATCGGT